>JAVFAR010000060.1:0-17549 GCA_034002365.1 Trichloromonas sp. | reverse complement strand
CACGGAAGGTTTCGTCGTCATCTTCGGGTTCTTCATCGCTTTCTCCCGAGTAGAAGCGGTAATCGTTCCCCCCCCGCCTGTTTCGCCTGATACATGGCCATGTCGGCATTTTTCAGTAATTCCTGGGCGTTGCCGGCATCCGGTCGCCGGTGGATTCCATGTACTCGGCGGATATTTGCCAGCGCTGTCGGGCATATTCGGCGGAGTAGACGATGAAATCCTTCATGTTGCCGGTGGCTTCCGCGCGAAAGATGGAGCCGTCCCGGTTGCGCAGCTTGAAATCGAACTCACTTTTGCCGGTGAAATAGGAGACGCCCAGGCGCAGACCCTCCACCGGCGGAGAGTAGATCAGCGCACCGCCATCGGACGGAGGAAGTCCGAGTCGCGCCCCCGGTTGTAGAGGCCGATGGGCAGTTTGACCTTGCCGAGGCGCACTCCGAGCCAATCGCGCCAGCGATAATCGGCCATCCCCCAGTCGATATTGATCTTGTTGTTGCCTTCGGCGCCGAGATCGCGGGACAAAAGCTGCAACCCGACGCGCAGGTTGTCGCTGAGTTCCCCATTGAGGGTCAGGCCGAATTCATTGATCTGGAAAGAGCCGTCTTTCGACTCGCCGAAGAAGTGATGCACTCGCAAAAAGTCGAACAGAACCCCAAATGCAAATGGCCGTTTTTCAAGGCCGCCAAACAATTCACAGAAGCGAGTTCGTTGATTCTGAGCGAAATATGACGGTCTCTTTTCCGCCAGATCGATCAACCCTGACTTTTTGCGAGGGCATCATCTTTTCTTTCCCCGGTTTTATAGCGAATTTATACCGACACCATTCCCCTTGCCACGAGTGGATTTTTGACACCCGTGATCAGTCAGGTGTCGATTTCATCGAGCAGGCTCATGAATTCCCGCAGGCCGACGACAGGGGCGCGGCAACTGCGGTCGCGACAGAGGTAGGCGCGGGGCTCTCCGTCTTTAGAGTCTTTTCCCTTCAGAAGAGGAATTCGTTTCGTCCTTTTGTCGGTGTCGGGGGTGTGCAAGAGGATAAAGCTTTCCGGCAGGAAGCGGCGTCTTGCGGCATCGAGCATTTTGCGGACGTTCCCGTCTTCGCTGGGCGACGCCAGCACGATCTCCAGCGGCGGGGAAAGGGCCAGGTCGAGAGCGCACAACTGCTGGGCATAGGCCCGGGGATGCTTGAGGAATTCCGCCATCCCCTTTCCCAGCAGGGTTTCTCCCCGGGCTTCAAGATCCCGGCGGTCGAGGAGACGGCCCAGGCGCAGGAGATTGGCGGCGGCGACGGACGAACCCGAAGGGAGGGCGCCGTCCATGAGATTGCAGGAGCGGTCGAGGATCGGCTCGGCATCGATTGCTTCATCGAAAAGTCCCCCCTGGCCGTCATCAAAGAGATTCAGCGTTTCTTCCGTCAATGTCAGGGCCGTATCGAGATCATCGCCGCGAAATTCCGCCAGAAAAAGTTCCAGCCGCCCCCAGGCAAAAAAGGCATAATCTTCGAGAAAACCGGTAATGGCCGCCTGATTCTCCCGCCAGCGGCGCAGCAGGCGGCCGTCCGCTCGGCGCAGATGGGTATCGATGAAACCGGCGGCGCGGCGTGCCGCCTGGATCAGGTCACTGTCGCCGGTGACGGCGCCGAGGCGGGCGAGGGCGGCGATGGCCAGACCGTTCCAGCCGACAAGAATTTTGTCATCCCGAAAGGGGCGCACCCGTTTGCGTCGTTCCGCCAGAAGTTGTCGCCGGGCATGGTCGAGACGGGCCCTAAGGGTCGCCAAATCGAGGTTGAGAGATGGCGCAAGCGCTTCGGGGGAGAGGGCTTGGCGAAGCACCATCCCCCCGCGCAGGCTCTTATCCCCTTCCAGGGCATAGGCTGCCAGAAAGAAAGCGGCTTCCTCCTGGCCGAGGATGGCCTCGATCTGATCTTTCCGCCAGAGATAACAGGTTCCCTCGGACCCTTCGGAATCGGCGTCTTCGCCGCAATGGAAGCCCCCCTGGTCGTCAACCAGTTCAGCGAGAAGATAACCGGCGGTGTCCCGTGCCGACGCGAGAAGGTCCTCGGCGCCGGTGGCCTGGTAGGCTTCCACGTCGGCGAGAATGAAGGTCGCCTGATCGTAAAGCCTCTTTTCAAAGTGCGGGATGTGCCACTTACGGTCGACGGCGTAACGATGCAGGCCGTGTCCTATCTGGTCGTAAACGCCCCCGTGCCGGATGGCACGCAGGGTGTGCGGAACCATCGCCGTCGCCCCGGGATGGGCGAAACGGCGGGACAGACGTAAGAGCAAGGAAAGGTTGTGGGGGGCGGGAAATTTCGGGGCCGCGCCGAAACCGCCCCAGACGTCATCGTATTCCCGGCGGTATTCTTCCAGCGCGCGGCGCAGGGGCGCATGTATTCCCGGGCCAGGGCGAAAGCGGCCTCGTCCCAGGGCTGCCAGTGAACGGGGTTATGTGCGTGTTGGAGCAGATAGGGGCTCTTTTCCTCGGTAAGACGGTTGACAAGAACCGACTTGAGAAAAACCGGTGAATCGTGAGGGGATTCAGGCATGCCGACTCCGGAAAAATGGTTTTCATGAGTCTAGCAACAGGGAGGACTTTGGCAAGGGGGACGAGGATGTACGGCGGCAGACAAAAAAATGCCCCGTGAAGGAGGGGTATCACGGGGCTAAAACCCCTGGTTTTTTTGGGGAACCAGGGGTGCAATGGGGGAATACTACTAAAGGCTTGAGCGGAAATCAAGGTAAAATCGCCGGCCCGTACTCATCGAAAGAGGTTTTCTTTTTCTGCTGGGGAAGCGGCGGAATTTTTGCTTTTCGAAGATCTCCTTTTGCACAAAAAAAACCCGCGATCGCAGATCGCGGGTTGCTTTGTTTTTTGGTGCCGAAGGCGAGACTCGAACTCGCACGACCAGTTGGCCACCACCCCCTCAAGATGGCGTGTCTACCAATTCCACCACTTCGGCGAAGCGGATGTATTTATACTGATTCAGGCTGTTTGTGTCAACATTAAATCGGTGCGCTGTTAATTTTTTTCCGCCTCCGGATTGGCCTGGACAGGGGCGTCGCCGGTCGTGGGAGCGGCATCCGAAGCGGTCGTTTCCGTGGCCGGAGCGACGGCGGATTCCGCTTCCGGTACGGCGGCGCCAACGGGCTCGGTCTGGGGGGTCGCGGTCACGACGCTGGAGGGCATAATGCTGCCGCCGCCGGGTTGGCCGTAGAAGTAGGCGAGGGTCAGGCTGGTCAGCATGAAGATGATGGCCGCTGCCGCGGTCAGTTTGCCCATGAAACTCTGGCCGCCGGAAGCACCGAAGACCGTCTGGCTGCCGCCGGCACCGAAGGAGGCGCCCATTTCGGCCCCCTTGCCCCCTTGCAGCAGGACGATGGCAATCAGGGCCAGGCAGACGAGAATATGCAGGACAATAAGAAATGTGGTCATGATTGGATTGGCTCCTTGAGATGGCGTTCAAACAAGACCGTGAACATTATCACGATTCTCGTGTTCCGCAAAGCATTAATCTTCCGCGCTGGGGCTTCGCCGGAAGCGAATAATGCGCAGGAAATCATCAGCCTTGAGGCTGGCGCCGCCAACCAGGGCGCCGTCCACATCCATCTGCGCCATGAGGCCGTCGACGTTGTCCGGCTTGACGCTGCCGCCGTAAAGAATGCGGGTGTTCTCGGCGACGTCTTCGCTGTACAGGCCTCGCAGCAGCCCGCGCACGAAGGCATGGGCTTCTTCGGCCTGCTGGTCGCTGGCGGTCTTGCCGGTGCCGATCGCCCAGACCGGCTCGTAGGCGACGACCACCTGGGACATCTGCTCGGCGGTGATGTCCCGCAAACCCTCCCGCACCTGGGTGGCGAGCACCTCGTACATCCGGTCGCCTTCCCGCTCTTCCAGGGTTTCGCCGATACAGAAGATGACGCCCAATCCCGCGGCGAGCAAGGCCCGGACTTTTTCGTTGATGAATGCGTCGGTCTCGCCGAAAAGCTGACGCCGCTCCGAATGGCCGACAATGCAGTACCGGCAGCCGGCGTCCCGCAGCAAAGCCGGGGAGACCTCGCCGGTGAAAGCCCCGGAAGCGGCGGGGTGGCAGTTCTGTCCGGCCAAGATGATGTTTGAGCCGACCAGTTGCTCGGCGACCTTGGCCAGGGCGGTGAAGACCGGGGCGATGACGATGTCGATATCATCGATCTCAGCGGTTTCCTGCTTGAGGGCGGAAGCCAGGTCGAGGGCTTCACCGATGGTTTTGTGCAGCTTCCAGTTGCCGGCGATCATGGGCTTGCGCATGTAAAATCCTCCGTGAAATATCCCTTAGGGCAGGGTACTGGGGCCGGCCATAACGGCCGACCCGCATTGAAGATCAGGTTTTATCCGTCAGAGCGGTGACGCCGGGGAGTTCCCGACCTTCGAGGAACTCCAGGGAGGCGCCGCCGCCGGTGGAGATGTGAGTCATGCGGTCCGCCAGGCCCGACTGGTTGACGGCCGCCACCGAATCACCGCCGCCGATGATGGAAAGGCAGTCCGTTTCGGCCAGCGTCCGGGCGATGGCCATGGTCCCGGCGGCGAAGGCGGGAAATTCGAAGACCCCCATCGGACCGTTCCAGACGACGGTGGCGGCCTCCTTCAACACCGCGGTGTAAGCGGCGATGCTCTTGGGGCCGATGTCCAGGGCCATCAGTCCATCAGTGATGGCAACGCCTTCGGAGACGACCGCTTCGGCGTCCGCCCTGAACTCAGCAGCCATGACATGGTCGACGGGGAGGAGCAGCTGGACCTTCCGGGCGGCGGCTTTGGTCAACAGATCCCGCGCCAGATCGAGGCGGTCTTCTTCGACCAGGGATTTACCGATGGCGATCCCCTGGGCCTTGAGGAAGGTGTAGGCCATGCCGCCGCCGATCAGCAGGGCATCGACCTTGCCGAGCAGGTTCTCGATGACGGTGATCTTGCCGCTGACTTTGGCGCCGCCGAGGACGGCGACAAAGGGTCGCTTCGGAGCGGCCAGGGCCTGGCCAAGATAACGCAGCTCCTTCTCCATGAGAAATCCCGCCGCCGCCGGCTTGAGCAGGCGGGCCACCCCTTCGGTGGAAGCGTGGGCACGATGGGCGGCACCGAAGGCGTCGTTGACGTAGACCTCGCCGAGGGCCGCAAGCTGTGCGGCAAAGGCGGGATCGTTCTTTTCCTCGCCGGCGTGAAAACGGACATTTTCCAGCAACAGGATATCGCCGTCCCGCATGGCCGCGACCAGCTTTTCCACTTCCGCTCCGATGCAGTCAGGCGCCATCGTGACCTTGCGGTCGAGAAGTTCAGAGAGGTAGGGCGCAACCGGTGCCAGGCTGTACTTGGGGTTGGCCTGGGCCTTGGGGCGGCCGAGATGGGAGGCGAGAATCAGTCGGCCGCCCTGCTCCACGATATGGCGGATGGTCGGCAACGCGGCGACGATCCGGGTATCGTCGGTGATGGAACGCTGGTCATCGAGGGGGACATTGAAGTCGACCCGGCAGAAGACCCGCTTGCCTTTGAGATCCAGATCCTGAACGGTCACTTTGTTGAACATCGTCAAGTCTCCAATGGGGATGGCTAAAACAAAGGGCAGGATCGTGCGATCCTGCCCTTTGGGAAGTTGGCGGAAGGAGGTTACTTGGCCGCGATGAAATTGACCAGGTCGAGCACCCGGCTGGAGTAGCCCCACTCGTTGTCGTACCAGGACATGACTTTGACCAGGGTGCCGCCGATAACGTTGGTGGAGCTGGCATCGACCGTCGAGGAGGCCGGGCAGCCGTTGAAATCGCAGGAAACCAGCGGTTCCTCGCAGAAGTCCAGAATCCCCTTGAGCGGACCTTCGGCGGCTTTTTTCAGGGCGGCGTTGACTTCGGCGACGCTGGCCGCCTTCTCGGTTTCGACCACCAGGTCGACCAGCGACACGTTGGGGGTGGGCACGCGCACGGCGATGCCGTCCAGTTTGCCCTTGAGAGAAGGCAGCACCAGGGAAACGGCCTTGGCGGCGCCGGTGGTGGTCGGAATCATCGACAGGGCGGCGGCGCGGGCGCGGCGCAGATCCTTATGGGGCAGGTCGAGGATCATCTGGTCGTTGGTGTAGGAATGGATGGTCGTCATCATTCCCTTGACGATGCCGAAGTTTTCCAACAGCACCTTGGCCACCGGGGCCAGGCAGTTGGTGGTGCAGGAGGCGTTGGATATGACGTGGTGCTTGGCCGGATTGTAATCCTGCTCGTTGACCCCCATGCAGACGGTCAGATCGACGTCCTTGCCGGGGGCGCTGATGATGACTTTCTTGGCCCCGGCTTTGAGATGTTTGCCGGCGGATTCCTGATCGGTGAAGCGGCCGGTCGATTCGATGACGATCCCGACGCCGAGTTCCTTCCAGGGGAGGGCGGCGGGGTCGGTCGACTTGAGAACCTTGATCGCCTTGCCGTCGACGATGATTTCATCCTTGCCGGCTTCGACCTTGCCCTTGAAGGCGCCATGGACCGAGTCATATTTAAGCAGATGGGCGAGGGTCGCCGCATCGGTCAGGTCGTTGACGGCGACGATATCGAGAGTTTTCGAAGCGGCTGCCGCCCGGAAGAAGTTTCTGCCGATACGTCCGAAGCCGTTGATCGCTACCTTGATGGCCATGGGTGCTCTCCTTTTTTGGCGAAGTCATTTTAATAATTGGGCGGAAATTCGGATAGTTCTTCTAAAACGAGGACTTAAATAAGCCAAGCGTGCGGCATGATAGTCAAAGACGCGGGTCTCGTCAACCTTTTTTCATTGGAGGCATATGAATGAATCGTTGAATTGAAAAGGTCGGCTGTGGTAGAAAGAACGACATTCCTGATTCAAATACTGCCACATTTCGAAACACTAATTTTACCCGAGACGGACTAAAAGGCAACTGGTTTTATCGTATCACTTCCGCGTTTCCTCACGTATTTTCAGCTTTTCCCCTTCGCATCAGGCCGTTTGTCAGCAATTTGATGGTTGGCGGCTTTTGGCTCCCGCAAGGGACGGCGGTTTGTCACGACGATGAAGAGTACCCTCGAAAAACGTATCCTGATCTTCGTCTTTCTGACTCTCGGATTGACCATCGGGATCAACACGGCATTGAATATCGAGGGTTTCCGCCGCGATTACCGGGACAGCCTGTTGTTGCGCTGCCAGAGTGTCGCCACTGAGTTGAAGGCTTCCGTCGAAAAAGTCCTGGCCTTGGGCCTCCCCCTGGACGAACTGGAAGGGATCAATGCCCGCTGCCAGGAGATTGTCGGCAGCGATCCGGAAATCAACTATTGTCTGATTGAAAACTCCGTCGGCCAGCCGCTCTATTCCAGCGATCCCGCCTTCCATTTTTTCACCGGAGTCCAGTTTCTCAAGGCGATCTCCGATTCCACCTCCCTCCTCATGACCCCGCGCTGGGGACGGATTTACGACCTCTCCCTGCCCATTTTCGACGCTTCCGGCAATCTGTCCGGCCGCATCCGCATCGGTTTTCCCGATTCGGTGCTGGAGGCCCGCACCGCCAAGGCCCTGCAGCGGGCCTTCATCATTTTCGGCCTGGCTTTCCTGGTCGTTTTCGGGTTGGTCTTTCTCTTCACCCGGCGCGATCTGGTCGGCCCGATTCATCGGCTCTGCGACGTAGCCAAGGAAATCGCCGGAGGCAACTTCAAGGTCGTCGTCCCGCCCATGTCCACCCCCGATTTTTCCGAGCTCGGTACGGCGTTGCAGGAAATGGCGGCCTCACTGCGCCAGCGTGACGAGCAGATCAGCGAGAGTTACCGCGAGTTGGAGGAAACCAACCGCGAATTGCAGCTCTCCTACGAACGTCAGGAGCAGATCGGCACCGAACTGGGGCGCAGCCGCGAGATGTACCGTTCGCTCCTGGAGGACGCCTCCGACGCCATTCTCGTCAGCGACGACGAGGACCGTCTGGTTCTGCTCAACAAGGCGGCCGAAGCCTTTTTCGGCGTTTCCCGCCACGCCGTGCAGGGGACCAATCTTTTTACGTTCTGGGAAAAGCTGGCCTGCGAGAATGTGGATGACCAGTACGAAATGCATCAGAACATCCTTCTCGGCAATTTTCATGAAGCCGAGGTGCGCTTCACCCGCCCCTCCGACCACACCCGGCTGATCGCCTGGGGCAAGGGTTCGCCGGTGGTGGGCCACGACGGCAAGCGCATGACTCAGATGACCTACCGCGACGTTACGCGGGAGCGGGAAATTACCGAAAATCTCGAACGCAGCACCGCCGAGCTGCAGCGGCTGAACCAGATGAAGGACTCCTTTCTCGGCCTCGCCTCCCACGAGCTGAAGACCCCCCTGACCGTGATTCTCGGCTATTCGGATCTGCTTCTCGACGAAATGGCCGATGTCGTCGGTGCCGAGGCCCTGCCCATGCTCCAGCACATCGACGATGCCGCCAACCGCCTCTCCAATATCGTCCGTGACATGGTCGACGTGTCGATGCTCGACTGCCACGCGCTGCGCCTGCGCGAGCGAGTCGCCGACATCAATGAGGTGATTCGCCAGGCCCTCAAGGAAATCGAATATTTCTTCACGGTTCGCAAGCAAAGCCACGAACTGCGTCTCGCCGGGCACCTGCCGCTGATCAAATGCGATCCCGACCGTCTGGTGCAGGTCATCACCAATCTCGTGGTCAATTCCATCAAATTCACTCCCGACGGCGGGCGTATCACCGTGGAAACCCGGCTTTCCTATCGCCTAAAATATATGGGCGAGCGGGACGAAGAGGAAACCGACGACTGGCGGCGCATCGGTCGGGCGCCGGCCCCCTTTGTGGAGATCGTCATCAACGATACCGGCATCGGCATCGACGAAGCCGATCAGGTGCGGGTTTTCGAGAAATTCTACGAGGTCGGCATCATCGAGGAGCATTCCACCGGCAAGGTCGCCTTCAAGGGGAAGGGAACCGGTCTCGGCCTGACCATCGTCAAGGGTATTGTCGAGATGCACGGCGGTGAAGTCTGGGTGGAAAGCCCCGGTTGCGACCCCGATCACTTCCCCGGCAGCACCTTCCACATCCTTCTTCCCATCCCCTCCGAGAGCTGATTCGGCGGCGGATGAAAACCGGTTTTTCCCTTGCGGCGCCCTTGTTATATAAGGTATATAGTCAGGCGCCCATGCCCGGGGCGGGGAGAATTGTGTGCGGATTTGCCTGTTAGCCAGTGGAAGCCGGGGGAATGCCCTCTACCTTGAGTCGGGCGCGTGCCGGGTTCTCATCGATGCCGGGTTGCCGGCGCGGGAGCTGACCCGCCGCCTGGCGGGAATCGGGGTCCGCTCCGAAGATCTCGATGCGCTGCTTGTGACTCACGAACATGGCGATCATTGTCTCGGCGTCGGTCCTCTGTCCCGCCGCTATGCCCTGCCTGTCTATCTGCACCATGCCGCCCGCGCCGCCCTGCCCAATCTCGGCCGGATCGACGATCTGCGCGAAATTACCGGCGGCGAGGCTTTCGACTTCAAGGATTTGCGGATCACCCCTTTTCCCGTGACCCATGACGCGGTTGCGCCGCTAGGGTATCTGATCGAAACGCCGGCGGGGAAGATCGGTGTGGCCACCGACCTGGGCATCGCCACGCGTCTGGTCCGGGAGCGGCTGAAAGGGTGCCGGGCGCTGGTGCTGGAAGCCAACCATGACCCCGAGATGTTGCGCGACGGCCCTTACCCCTGGCCGTTGAAGCAACGGATTCGCGGACATCATGGGCACCTGTCCAACGCCGACTGCGCCGAACTCCTCGGCGAGGTGGTTTGCGACCGGCTCGAAGCGGTCTTTCTCGCCCACCTCAGTCTTGAAAACAATCGCCCCGAGCTGGCGCAGGCGGCGGTTGCCGCCGTCCTTTCCCAACGGAATCTCTGTGCTCCGCGGGTGGTGGTCGGCCGGCAGGACGAGGCCGGCGTCTGTCTGGAACTGACGGCGTGAACGAAATGCGAAGGAAATTTACGGGGCAGGGCGGTGACGCGTCCTGCCCGTCCCTGTTTTAACTTTGAAGGTTGCCTGAGGAGAATTCATGGCCTGGAGAATCGTAGTCGGACTGCTGGATGACGTCAAAGACCCTCGCGGTGAGCGGGTCAGGCGGGAAATCAGGGAGCATCTCGGCATTGAACTGGAACAGGTCCGCACCCTCGATGTCTACACCATCGATGCGGATCTCTCCGCGGACGAAGTCGAGGCGGCCGCCGCCGGTCCCCTCTCCGACCCGGTGATCCAGCGCTACGCCGTCAACCATCCGCTGGCCCGGGATTTCGACGTGCTCATCGAGGTCGGATTCCGGCCCGGCGTCACCGACAACGTCGGCCGCACCGCCCGCGAGGCGATCCAGTATCTTACCGGCCGCCCCTTTGCCCCCGGCGAGGCGGTTTACACCTCGGTGCAGTATCTGCTCAAAGGACAGGTCGATAAGGCGAGTGCCGAGCGCATCGCCTCGGGTTTTCTCGGCAACGGCCTGATCCAGCGCTGGGACATTGTCACCGCCGCCGAGTTCGACCGGGAAAAGGGGGTGCGGGTCACCGTCCCCAAGGTCAGCGGCGACGCCCGTCCCGAGGTGCGGGAGATCGATCTCAACGTCGCTGATGAGGCGCTGATGAAGATCAGCCGCGACGGCATGCTTGCCCTCAATCTCGATGAGATGAAGACGATCCAGGCTCATGCCGCCGACCCGGCTTTCGCCCGGGCGCGGGCCGCCGTCGGCCTCGGCGCAGCTCTCACCGACGTTGAACTCGAGGCCCTGGCCCAGACCTGGAGCGAGCACTGCAAGCACAAGATTTTCTCGGCGCGGATCGATTACGAGGATGAGCAGGGGCGTAAAGAAAGCATCAACTCCCTGTTCAAGACCTATATCGTCGGCGCCACCCGCGACATCCGCGCGGCCAAGGGGGAAAAGGATTTCTGCCTCTCGGTCTTCAAGGACAACGCCGGAGTCATCGAGTTCAACCGGGACTGGAGCGTGGTCTTCAAGGTCGAGACCCACAACTCGCCGAGCGCCCTCGATCCCTACGGCGGCGCCCTGACCGGTATCGTCGGCGTGAACCGCGACGGCATGGGAACGGGCATGGGTGCCCGGCTGATCTTCAACACCGATGTTTTTTGCTTCGCTTCGCCCTTTTATGAGAAGCCCCTTCCGCCCCGGCTGCTTCATCCCCGGCGGATTTTCGAGGGGGTGGTCGAGGGGGTCGAGCACGGCGGCAATAAAAGCGGCATCCCGACGGTCAACGGCTCCATCGTCTTCGATGATCGTTTCGCCGGCAAACCCCTGGTCTACTGCGGCACCGCTTCGCTCATGCCCCGTACCCTGAATGGCGCCCCCTGTCATGAGAAGAAGGCGCGAGCCGGCGACCACATCGTCATGACCGGCGGCCGCATCGGCAAGGACGGCATCCACGGCGCCACCTTCTCTTCGGAAGAGCTGCACGAAGGCTCGCCGGTGACCGCCGTGCAGATCGGCGATCCCATCACCCAGAAGCGCATGTTCGATTTTCTGCTCATCGCCCGCGACCGGGGACTGTACAGTTCCATCACCGACAACGGCGCCGGCGGCCTTTCCTCCTCGGTCGGCGAAATGAGCGAGGATACCGGCGGTTTCGAGCTCCATCTCGACCGCGCTCCCCTCAAATACCCCGGCCTGCAACCCTGGGAAATTCTCATCTCCGAGGCCCAGGAACGCATGACCCTGGCGGTGCCGCCGGAGAAGCGGGAAGGATTCATCCAGCTCGCCCGGGAGATGGATGTGGAAGCCTCCGACCTCGGTATCTTCACCGATTCCGGTTACTTTCACTGCCTCTACGAAGGGCGGACGGTGGCCTATCTGCCCATGGAGTTTCTCCACGGCGGCGTTCCGCAAATGGTCATCCCCGCCAAATGGACGCCGCCCAAGACGGCCGAGCCGGTCTTCCCCGTTCCCGCCGACCTCGGCGCCGAGCTGGCGAAGCTGCTCGGACGGCTCAATATCTGTTCCAAAGAGAGCGTCATCCGCCGTTACGACCACGAGGTGCAGGCCGGCACGGTCATCAAGCCGCTGGTCGGGGTCGCCAACGACGGGCCTTCCGACGCCGCCGTTTTCCGTCCGCTCTTCGATTCCTTCGAAGGGGTGGTGGTTTCCCACGGCATCTGTCCGAGCTATTCGGATATCGATACCTATCACATGATGGCCTGCGCCATCGACGAAGGTCTGCGCAATTATGTGGCGGTGGGGGGCGATATCGAGCATGTGGCCGGTCTCGACAACTTCTGCTGGTGCGACCCGGTGAAAAGCGAGAAGACCCCCGACGGCGAGTACAAGGCCGCCCAGCTGGTGCGGGCCAACAAGGCCCTGTATGACTACTGCGTAGCCTTCGGCGTGCCGCTGATCTCGGGCAAGGACTCGATGAAGAACGATTACCAGATCGGCGACACCAAGATCTCCATCCCGCCGACGGTGCTCTTTTCCGTCATCGGCAAGATCGACGACGTGCGCAAGGCGGTCTCCATGGATGTCAAGCGCCCCGGCGATCTCGTCTATCTGCTCGGCGAAACCCGCGACGAGTGCGGCGGCTCCGAATACTATTCGGAACTGGGCTTCCTGGGGAGCAACGTCCCCAAGGTCGATGCGCCGACGGCCCTGGCCCGCTATCGCGCCCTCAACGCCGCCCAGAAGGAGGGATTGGTGCGCTCCTGCCACGATCTTTCCGACGGCGGTCTCGGCGTGGCCCTGGCCGAAAAGGCCTTCGCCGGCGGCTACGGCCTCCGGGTCGAGCTCGAAGGGATGGTAGCCGAAGGGGAATTGCGCGATGACACGCTGCTTTTCTCCGAATCGCAAAGCCGGCTGCTGGTCACCGTCCGTCCGCAAGAACGCGAGCGTTTCGAGAGCCTTTTCGGCGGACAAACGCTGGCGTGTCTGGGCGAAGTGACGGAAGAGCCCCGGCTGGTGGTGAGCCGGGATGGCCGGACGCTGCTCGATGTTCATATCAATCTACTGAAAGAGGCCTGGCAGGCGCCTCTACGGGAGCTCTAAGATGGCGAAAGAGGTTCGTTCCATAGTCATTACCGGCAACGGCACCAACTGCGAGCGGGAGGTGGCCAACGCCTGCCGTCTGGCCGGAGCGGAGGTCGCCGACATCGTCCATCTCGCCGAACTGCTGGCCGGGCGGGTCAGCCTCGACGACTATCACTTTCTCAACCTCGCCGGAGGCTTTCTCGACGGTGACGACCTGGGCAGCGCCAAGGCCGGAGCCAACCGTTTGCGCCACGCGCCGGTGAAGGGAAGCTCGGAAAGCCTGGCCGATCAGCTCTATCGTTTCATTGAAACGGGCAAGCTGGTCATGGGGGTCTGCAACGGTTTTCAGCTGATGGTGAAGATGGGGCTGCTCCCCGCCCTGGACGGTGACTATCATACCCAGACCGCGACCCTGACCCATAACGACAGCGGCCGTTTCGAGGACCGCTGGACCTACCTCAAGGTCGATCCCGCCTCCCCCTGCGTTTACACCCGGGGCTTGACCGGCATCTACCTGCCGGTGCGCCACGGCGAGGGCAAGTTCCTGGTACGCGAGCTCCAGGTGCTGGATCGGATCGAAGCCGCTCACCTGGCGGTACTCAAATATTGCGATGCCGATTATGCCGCGCCGACGGTGGCCTATCCCCTCAATCCCAACGGCTCGACGAACGCCATCGCCGGAGTCTGCGACGCTACGGGGCGGATTTTCGGCCTTATGCCCCATCCCGAAGCCTATGTGCACCGCACCCACCATCCCCGCTGGACCCGGGAAGAGGATCTGCCGGAAGAGGGGATGGGGTTGTGGCTTTACCGCAATGCCGTGGATTTCATCCGTCAGAATTTACTCTGACGGGTAGCATTCAAAAGTTCATCCGTGTTATCGTCATTTCGGATCTAACATCTTTTCAAATAAGGGTTTTTTAAATTTCTAACGGGTTGTCCCGAGGAGCTTTCCTGGCGCATGTTTGATAAATTCAACGATGAATGCGGCGTATTCGGCATCTATGGCCATCCTGAAGCCGCCAATCTGACCTATCTCGGCCTTTACGCCCTCCAGCATCGGGGGCAGGAAAGCTGCGGCATCGTCTCCTCCGACGGCGCCCGTTTGCGGGCCCACAAGGGGATGGGGCTGGTCGCCGACGTTTTCAAGCAGGATTCCATCTTTGAGAGCCTGCCCGGTCCGAACGCCATCGGCCATGTGCGCTATTCGACGGCGGGGGGGAACGACTTCAAGAACTGCCAGCCGATTCTCGTCGACTACCATCGCGGCAGCATCGCCGTGGCTCACAACGGCAATCTGGTCAACGCCCAGGAGGTGCGCAACGACCTGGAGCGCAAAGGCTCGATCTTTTCCACCGTCGCCGACACTGAAGTCATCATGCATCTGCTCGCCCGTTCCGAATGCGATTCTCTCACCGAACGGGTGACGATGGCGCTGAACCAGGTCAAGGGGGCGTACAGCCTGATCTTTCTCACCGAGACCCGGATGCTGGCGGTGCGCGACCCCAACGGCTTTCGGCCGCTGGTTCTCGGCAAGCTCGACGGCGCCTATATTATCGCCTCGGAAACCTGCGCTCTCGACTTGATCGAAGCCCAGTTTATCCGTGAGGCCGAGCCGGGGGAGATGATCCTCATCGACAAGACCGGGCTGCAATCCTTCCGTCCCTTCGCTCAGACCGAACCCTCCCCCTGTATCTTCGAACACATCTATTTCGCCCGGCCGGACAGTACCATCTTCGGCCAGCAGGTCTATCAGGTGCGCAAGGATTTCGGCCGGCAACTGGCCCGCGAACATGCGGTGGAAGCCGACCTGGTCGTTCCCATCCCCGATTCGGGGGTGCCGGCGGCCATCGGTTACGCCGAGGAATCGGGGATCCCTTTCCAGCTCGGCCTGATTCGCAATCACTACGTGGGGCGCACTTTCATCGAGCCGCAGCAGTCGATCCGCCATTTCGGGGTGAAGATCAAGCTCAACCCGGTGCGGGAGATTATCGAAGGCAAACGGGTGGTGGTCATCGACGACTCCATCGTGCGCGGTACCACGGCGCGCAAGATCATCAAGATGATCCGCAACGCCGGGGCCAAGGAGGTGCATGTGCGCATCTCCAGTCCGCCGACCAGTTACCCCTGCTTCTACGGCATCGACACCCCGACCCGCAAGGAGCTGATTTCCTCCTCGCACACGGTGGAGGAGATCAACCGCTACATCACCTCCGACACCCTGGGTTATCTCTCCCTGGAAGGGATGCACGCCGCCGCCGGCGCGCCGATCATCGACGGGCGCAAAGGCTACTGCGACGCCTGTTTCAGCGGTAATTATCCGGTGCGGTTTCCGCGATTGAAGGACGACCGCCAGTTAGGTCTTTTCTAATAACGCGGCGCTGCTCGCCGGCGCCCGATACTTTATCCATGCGGAGGATTTTTCATGACACAGGCGGAGAGAGACGAACTGATGGCCATTGTCCGGGAGCTTTCCTATGAAGAGCGGGAAGTGACCCTGGCTTCGGGGCGCAAGAGCAATTTTTATTTCGACGGCAAGCAGACCGCCCTCCATGCCAAGGGCGGGTTGTTGGTCGGCAAGGCCTTCTGGAAGGAAGTCAAGGCTTTTGCCGGGCCGATCCACGGCGTCGGCGGTCTGACCCTGGGGGCCGATCCCATCGCCACCGCGACCGCCATCGCCGCTCAACTGGAAGGGCAGAGCGTCCACGCCTTCATTATCCGCAAGGAGCCAAAAGGTCACGGCACCGGTCAGTGGCTGGAAGGGCGCAAGAATCTGCCCAAGGGCTCGCGGGTGGTGATCGTCGAGGATGTGACCACCACCGGCGGTTCGTCGATGAAGGCGGTGGAGCGCGCCCGGGAGGAAGGGCTGGAAGTGGTCGGCATCGTCACCCTGGTCGACCGCGAGGAAGGCGCCCGCGACAATATCGAAGGGCAGGGGATGGCGCTGCGCGCGGTCTTTACCCGCACCCAGGTGGTCGGCAAGTAATCCCTCGCGACAGGGTGGATTTTACGAAAGGGGCGTTATTCGACGCCCCTTTCGTGCATCCGGGGGGGGGAGGGCGGCGATGGCGCAGGTTTTCGAACTCTGGCGGCAGGATGATAACGGCGGGTGTTTTCTCGTCGGGCGCTACTTGAGACGGGCCGAGGCCGAGGCGAAGCTTGGCGCATTGAGTCGCGGTACGCACAAACAGTTTTACTGGATCGTGGAAGCGGATCCGGCCCGCGCCAAAGGGGCCGAGGAATAAGGGATCTTTTCCCTTTTGGCGGGATCGGCGGAATCGGTTATGCTGTCTGAAGAGTGAAACCTCCCCGGGAGAAGGGCCATGCGTTTATTGCTGAAAACTATTCTGCTCCTGATCTGGCTGGCGGCGGCCGGCTGTGCCCCGGGCCTGCCCGAGCATCCCCGCGCCGACTCCCTGCGCGCCTATGTGGCGGAAAACGATACCTGGCATTTCAGCCGCCATGCGCCGGTCTTTGTCGTCGAGGAGCCGGGACGCGCCTTCAATCGCATCGGTACGGCGGCGGCGCGGATGACCCAGGACGGGGAAGAGGTTTACGTCGATTCCGAACAGCCGACCCTTTACGCCCGCAAGACCGGTTTCCGCACGGCGCGCGGCGGTTACTCGAACCTGACCTACCGGGTTCATTTCGAAAAAGTCCCCGCGACCCGCCTCGGCTGGGGGAAAAACGTCGGCCTGCTGGTCATCGTCACCCTCAATGAATCGGGGCAGCCGGTCCTCTTCACCACTCTCCACACCTGCGGCTGTTACCTGGCCTTCATCCCCACTTCCTACCTCGATGAAGCGGCTTTCCCTCCCGGCTGGGAACGGGGGCGGCAGAAGGTTTACGGCGAAAACCTGCCCGGCTATATCGATTACGGCGACGGCTCGCCGACGCACCACCGTTTGCATCTATTGCTGCGGAAAGGCACCCACCGGGTGGTGGACCTGTGGCTGGAAGATGGGCGCACCCCACCGGGCTATCAAAGTGTTCTCGCTCCGGTCAAGCCAATGAAGATTCTGGAAGGGCTGGGATTGCCCGACGGCGCTTCGACCTCGTTTTACGAAACCGCGGGCGGGCGGCGCGACTACGTCAAAGACAGCCAAAAACCCTGGGAACGCCTTTTCATGAGCTGGTGGGCCTTCGACTGGCGGGTCGGCGAGGATAAAAAGCTGGGGCGCGACCGCGAAGACGGCATTCTTTTCTACACCAGCCTCAAACCCTGGGCGTGGGCGCGAGAAGCCTCGGACCTGCGGAATTTCCCCGTTTTTCTCCAGTACTGGGGCTGGAATCTGTAATCGTGGATAAGTCGCCCTTGCCCAAGGGGACGTAGTTGCGTTGTTGCGTAATCGTCGAGTCGTGGCCCCCTTCTCATCATCTTTAAAGGGTTCCAAAAAACCGCTGATTTTCTCCCTTGAGAAAATAAATCTTTTATTCCCTACGCTTCACAAGCTATTATGGTGCCATATTTAAACCTATTTCGAGGGCTTTTTATGGACCTGATTTTCGCCTCGGCATCCGTCAGCATCAGCGATCTCAAGAAAAACCCCAGTCGCGTCATCATTGAAGCCG
>JAVFAR010000059.1:2926-17902 GCA_034002365.1 Trichloromonas sp. | reverse complement strand
GCATTCGCGCCCCCGAGGCGGTGACGCCGACGGCGATCCTCGGTTATCTCGGGCATCTGCGGGAAACGGGATTGGCGCCGCGCAGCCGGGCGCGCAAGCTCACCGCCGTGCGCATGTTTCACAAGTTCCTCTTCGCCGAAGGGGTGACGGCGAGCAATCCCGCCGCTCTCATCGAATCCCCGAAATCCCCGCGCCTCCTCCCCCACGCCCTTTCCCCCGCCGAGGTCGAGCGCCTGCTCGCCGCCCCGGCCGGGATCGAGCCCCGCGACCGGCGCGACCGGGCGATGCTGGAAACGCTCTATGCCACCGGCCTGCGGGTTTCCGAACTGGTGGGGCTGCGCCTGTCCGATCTGCAACTCGATGTAGGGTATGTCCGGGTCTTCGGCAAGGGGAGCAAGCAGCGCATCGTTCCCCTCGGCGAAATAGCGAGCGACGAACTGCGCCTCTATCTGAGCGACGGCCGTCCGCTGCTGGCGGGGAGCGGCAACGACCCCCGGATTTTTCTCAACCGCGCCGGCAAGGGGTTGACACGGCAGGGCTTCTGGAAGATTATTAAGCGCCGCGCCGCCGAGGCCGGAATTATCAAGGATATTTCCCCCCATACCCTGCGCCATTCCTTCGCCACACATCTGCTGGAAAACGGGGCGGATCTGCGCTCGGTGCAGACCCTGCTCGGGCATGTGGATATTTCCACCACCCAGATCTACACCCAGGTGACCCGGGAACGTTTGCGGCTGATTCACGAGCGCCATCATCCCCGGGGCTGATCCAAGGCCGGGCCGGGAGATTCTTTCATCGTGAGGAGATCATGAAATATATCGTTTTGCTCGGGGACGGCATGGCCGATGAGTCCCTGGAGGAGCTGTCCGGGCGGACCCCCCTGGAACATGCCCACACCCCACACATGGACGCTTTGGCCCAAAAGGGGGAGGTCGGCCTGATGGAGACAGTCCCTCAGGGCTTTCATCCCGGCAGCGACGTCGCCAACCTCTCCGTTTTCGGCTACGATCCCGCCACCTGCTACAGCGGCCGCTCGCCCCTCGAAGCGGCGAGCATGGGGGTGGAACTGGGCCCCGAAGATGTTGCCTTCCGGCTCAACCTGGTGACGCTGCTCCCCCATTACGGCAAGCTCTATATGGAGGATTTCTCCGCCGGGCATATCACCACCGCCGAGGCGCGGGAGCTCATCGCCAGCCTGCAGAAAGAATTGGGCGGCGACGAGTTCCACTTTTACCCCGGGGTTTCCTACCGGCATCTGATGGTCTGGAAGGGGGGGAGGGACAAGCTGACCTTCACCCCGCCCCACGATCTCACCTATCAAAGCATCGAAGATCATCTCCCCCGGGGGGAAGGGGCCGAGGTTCTCATCAATCTGATGACTTCGTCGCAGATGCTTTTCAAAGGGCATCCGGTCAACGACCGGCGGATGGATGCCGATCTGGCCCCGGCCAACTCTATCTGGCTCTGGGGGCACGGCCGTGCTCCGCGCATGGAGACGATGAACCAGAAATTCGGCGTCAGCGGCACGGTCATCTCCGCCGTCGATCTGATCAAGGGCATCGGCGTCTGCGCCGGGCTGGATGTTATCGACGTCCCCGGTGCCACCGGCTATCTCGACACCAACTACCGGGGCAAGGCCGAGGCCGCCCTGGAAGCGCTCAAGACCCGGGATTTCGTCTACCTGCATGTGGAGGCGCCGGACGAAGCCGCCCATTCGGGCAACCTGCAAGACAAGATCGCCGCCATCGAAGCCTTCGACGAACTGGTGGTCGGCACGGTGCTGGCCGGACTTCCGGCTCTGGGCGACCACCGGGTGCTGGTGCTCCCCGATCATCCTACGCCGGTGCGCAAAATGACCCATACCCTCGATCCGGTGCCCTACATTCTCTTTGGCTCGGCCGGGGAGTTCCCGCCGGTCGGCAAGGCCACGGGCTATGGGGAAAAGGCCGCCGCCGCAACCGGAGTGCATTTGCGCGAAGGACATACGATGATGCGCCGACTGCTCGGCTGATCCGAATTTCCCGAAAGGTTGCGCCAGGGGCGGTCCAGGTTGTCGGATCGCCCCTTTGCTTCCTGCGGGCCAAACCTGCCGGGGAATTTTTCATTGACGCCCGCGGGGGTGTTTGTTAACTTCAAAAACTTGATTGAAACGCCAAGATTAGCCGTTATCTATTAAGTGGTTTGCGTCGGGAAGGATAGCCATCGTGCCAAAAGTTGTGATCGATGAATTGCGCTGCAAGGGCTGCGGTCTCTGCGCCACCGCCTGCCCCCATGGCCTGATCCGCATGAGCGACAAGCTCAACCGCCAGGGCTTCCTGCCGGCGGTCATCAGCGACGAGGATCAGGAAAAATGCGTCTCTTGCGCCATGTGCGCCCGCATCTGTCCGGACGTGGCCATTACCGTCTTCAAGGAAGTCAACATCGCCTGATATTTTAAGCGCGGTCCTAAAGCGCCCGGGAATCACGCACGGACGCCGGATCGTTTGGAGGTCGTTTTGCAGAAACGTCTGTTGGTCAAAGGCAACGAAGCCGTCGCCATGGGAGCCATCGAAGCGGGCTGCCGCTTCTATTTCGGTTATCCCATCACCCCCCAGAGCGACATCCCCGAATACATCTCCCGCGAGTTTCCCAAGGTCGGCGGCACCTTCATCCAGGCCGAGAGCGAAATCGCCTCGATCAACATGCTGCTCGGCGCCAGCGCCTGCGGGGCGCGGGCCATGACCTCCTCCTCCAGTCCCGGCATTTCCCTCAAACAGGAGGGGATTTCCTATATGGCGGGGAGCGAGCTGCCCGGCCTGATCGTCAATATCGCCCGCAGCGGTCCCGGTCTCGGCGGCATCGACGCCTCCCAGTCCGACTATTTCCAGGCGGTCAAGGGGGGCGGTCACGGCGGCTATCACACCATCGTCCTCGCGCCCCATTCGGTGCAGGAGATGTACGATCTGACCATGCTCGCCTTCGATCTCTCCGACCGCTACCGGGTGCCGGCCATGCTTTTGGGCGATTCGGTCCTCGGGCAGATGAAAGAAGCGCTGATTCCTCATCCCTATGTCGCTCCCGCCGATCTTCCGGCCAAGGACTGGGCCGTTTCCGGCAAGGCCGGCCGCGCCCAGCGGGTGGTCAAATCCCTTTATCTCGGCGACGGCGAGCTCGAAGCCCACAACTGGAAGCTGCACCGCAAGTACCAGGAGCTGCGCGAGCGGGAAACGCGCTGCGAAACCGCCGGCCTCGACGACGCCAAGCTGCTGGTGACCGCCTTCGGCGTGACCGCGCGCATCGCCAAGACCGCCATCCGCATGGCCCGGGAAGAGGGGCTCAAGGTCGGTCTGCTGCGCCCCGTCACCCTCTTCCCCTTTCCGGATAAGGCCTTCGCCGACGCCACAGCGCAGGCCAAGCGGGTGCTCTGCTTCGAGCTCAACACCGGCCAGATGGTGGAGGACGTGCGCCTTTCCGTCTCTCGCGATGCCGATGTCTTTTTCTACGGCCGCCCGCCGGGAGCCGGTTCCCTGCCGACCCCGGAAGAGCTTCTGGCCCAGATTCGCAAGCACTACAAGGATTGATCATGTCGAGCGCCCTGCAACAGGTATTCGCCCATCCCGTATCCCTCAAGGATGTTCAGACCCATTTCTGCCCCGGCTGCCAGCACGGCACCATCCACCGGCTGGTCGCCGAGGCGATGGACCACTTCGGCGTGCAGGAGAAGACCATCGGCGTCGCTTCGGTGGGCTGCAGCGTCTTTCTTTACGGCTATTTCGACATCGACGTGGTCGAAGCGCCCCACGGCCGGGCGCCGGCGGTCGCGACCGGCGTCAAGCGCGCCCGGCCGGACAAATTCGTCTTCACCTATCAGGGGGACGGCGATCTGGCGGCCATCGGCACCAGCGAAATCATCCACGCCGCCAACCGGGGGGAGGGGATGACGGTCATTTTCGTCAACAACACCACCTACGGCATGACCGGCGGGCAGATGGCGCCGACCACCTTGCCGAGCCAGAAAACCTCCACTTCCCCTTACGGCCGTAACGTCGCCAGCGACGGCTATCCGATCCGCATGGCCGAGCTGCTGGCCCAGCTCGAAGGGGTGGCCTACAGCGCCCGGGTGGCGGTCAATACCCCGAAAAACGTGGTGCAGGCCGGGCGGGTCATCAAGCAGGCCTTCGAGACCCAGATCCAGGGGCGGGGCTTTTCCTTCGTCGAAGCGCTCTCGGCCTGCCCGACCAACTGGGGGATGGATCCCCTCAAGGCCAATGCCCGCATCGCCGAGGAGATGATCCCCTATTATCCCCTGGCGACCTTCAAGGATACGAGCGCCGCCTGAATCGGGCGCGCCGATGGAGAAGACAATGAATCATGAGGTTTTCATGGCCGGTTTCGGCGGCCAGGGCATTCTGCTGATCGGCAACCTGCTGGCCTACGCGGCCATCCGCGAGGGGCTCGACACCTCTTATTTCCCCGCTTACGGCGTCGAAAAACGGGGCGGAGCGGCGACCTGCACGGTGGTCGTCGCCGACGGCGAAGTCGGCTCGCCGGTCATCGGCCATCCCGGCGCGGCGATTCTGCTCAATCCCCTGTCCATGGAGAAATACTTCGGCCGGGTGCGTTCCGGCGGCCTGTGCATCGTCAACAGTTCCCTGATCGAGGAAAGCGGCGAGAGCCGCTCCGACCTGCGGGTGCTGCGGCTGCCCCTCAACGAGCTGGCCCTGGAAATCGGCGATGCCCGGCTGCTCAATATGATCGCCATCGGCGCCTACGCCGAACTGACCGGCGCCGTCTCCCTCGATGCCCTCAAAACAGCCCTTGCCGACGCCCTGCCGGAGCGCAACCATCGCTTCATCCCCCTCAATGTTCAGGCCATCGACCTGGGGGCCGCCCGTGCCCGCGCGGCGGCCGGCGCGGCCGCCTGAGATGCTGTTTCCGTCTTTTCGTTTATGCCCGTAAAGGTTCGGCGCCATGCCCAAGGTTGAATTCGTCAAGCTGAAGAAGCCCGAAAAAGCCCTGCATCTGTGCGAGCTGGCCGAGGAATTCTTCACTTCCGGCGAACGGGTGCTGATTCTGCTGCGGGACGACAACCAGGCGGTGACCCTCGACCGTTTCATGTGGACCTGGAAAAAGGGCTCCTTTCTCCCTCACGCCTACGATAACGGCGCCGTCGACTGCCTCGACGAGCCGGTGGTGATCACCGGGGAAGAGCGCAATCCCAACGGCGCGCGGGTGCTGATCATGGGCAATCCCGCCTCCTTCCAATTCGCCCGGCAGTTCGAGCGGATCATCGATTTCGCCGAGATCCACGACGATGATTTGGCGGAAGCGGCGCGCCGCCGTTTTGCCCGTTTCCGGGAGGCCGGCTTTGCCCCGTCCATGCGTTAACCGGGGCGGGCTGGAGAGCCTTCCGCGGGTGGCCGGAAGGGTGACGCCGGAGCGGGAAATCCCCCTTTCCGAAGCGCTGGTGACGGCGCTGGACTGCTGGCGGGCGAGAGCCGGCGAGATCTTCACCCTGGTCGATGGGGCGGGGGATTTTCATCGCGCCCGCCTGCGCGATGACGAGGGCCGACGCGTCCTCATCCCCTTCCAGAAGTTTCCCGTTCCCCCCGAAAGTCCCCTGGAAATTGTCGTTTATCAGGCCCTGCCGGAAAAGGAGCGCTTCGAGCTGGTGCTGCAGAAACTCACCGAAATTGGCGTCCGCCGCATCGTCCCCTATGTCTCTCGGCGTTCCGCGACCCTTGACGAGCGCGACGCGGCGCAGAAAAAGTCCCATCGCTGGCCCGAGGTGCTGCGCCGTGCCGCTTATCAGTGTCGCCGGGGCATGCTCCCGGAGTTGGCGCCGGTTCTCGACTGGTCCGGGGTGCTGGCCGAATGCGCCGAGAGCGAGCTGCGCCTGATGCTCTACGAAGGGGGGAGCGGCTGGACTCTCAAGGAAGCCCTGCGCGGTCAACGGCCGCAAAGCGTCGCCCTGCTGGTCGGCCCCGAAGGGGGCTTTTCCAAGGATGAAGTCGCCCAGGCGCAAGGGGCGGGGATTCTCCCCGTGTCCCTCGGCGGACGGATTCTGCGCACCGAAACGGCGGCCATGGTCGGCGCGGCGCTGCTGCAATACGCCCTGGGGGATCTCGGATGAGCGCTTCCGAGTCCGTCGCCATGAATCTGACCAATGTCGCCGTGGTGCTGGTCGAACCCCAGGGGGCGCTGAATATCGGTTCGGTCTGCCGGGCGATGATGAATTTCGGCTTTACCGATCTGCGCCTGGTCAATCCCAGCGCCGATCACCTCTCCGACGAAGCCCGGCGCATGGCGGTCAAGGCCGGCGGTCTGCTGGAGTCGGCGCGAATCTTCGGCGATCTCCCCGCGGCCGTGGCCGACTGCCGATTCTGTCTCGGCACCACCCGCCGCTTCGGCAAGTACCGGGAAGATTTCCTCCATCCCGACGAGGCCGCGCGGGAGTTGCTCCCCCTGACCGACAAGGGTCGGGTCGGCCTGGTCTTCGGCCGCGAGGATAGCGGCTTGCTGACGGCGGAACTCGATCTCTGCCAGCGCTTTATCACCATCCCCACCGCCGATGCCCTGCCGTCCATGAACCTTGCCCAGGCCGTTTCCCTTTGCCTCTACGAAACGTCTAAAACCTTAGGGGAACTGGAAGGCCGCCGGCACGGGCGCAAAAAACTGGCCGAGAACCGCACCCTGGAGGGGCTCTACGAGCATATGCGCCGCACCTTGCTCGATATCGAATTTCTCGATGCCCAGAACCCCGAGCATATTCTCCGTTCCTTCCGCCGCATCCTGGGCCGCGCCGGGCTCAACGACCGGGAGGCGCGCATCCTGCACGGCCTGTTCAGCCGCATCGACTGGGTCGAATCCGAACGTCGGAAAGGGTAGGGAGCATGGCAACCATCCTGCGTCAGGAACAATTCGAAAACGGGCTGCGCCTCGAATTTGTCGAGAATTCGAACCGCTATTTCGGCGACTACTACCGTCTGCGTATCGACGTGCGCTGCCGGGTTTCGATCCATGCGGCGCTCTTTCCCGAGGCCGCCGATCCGGACGGGGAATCCCGCCGCGTCCGTGGGCTGTTGGGGGAAGAGCTGACCTGGACGCGGCATCTGGAACGCATGGGTGTGGCCACGGCCGATCTTCCCGCCGTGCGCGCCGAACTGCTGGAGGCCTTCGCGACGAGTACCTACTCTTATCTGCGCAGCCCGGAATTTCCCGCCCGTCTGCTGGCGGGGGAGCTGGAAAAACGCAAACAGACCCGTCGTCCCTTCCGGTTGGTGAAATGATTAAACGTTTGCGCATCGAGCGTCTCGCCTACGGCGGCGCCGGAATCGGCCGTCATGAGGGCAAGGCGGTCTTCGTCCCCTGCACCGCGCCGGGCGATCTGGTCGATTGTCGCATCGTCCGCGAAAAGAAACGCTATGCCGAAGGGGAACTGGTCGCCCTGCTGGAGTCGGGTTCCGGACGGCGGACGCCGGCCTGTCCGCTCTTCGGGCGCTGTGGCGGCTGTCAGTGGCAGCATCTGGACTATGGCGAACAGGCGCGCTGGAAGGAGGAGATCTTCCGCGACACCTTGATCCGCCAGGCGAATGTTCCGCCGGATCTTGTTCTCCCGCTGGTGCAAGCCCCCGAGGAATGGGGCTATCGCAGCCGGGTGCAGTTCAAGTGCCGGCAGATTGAGGCGGGCCTGGTCATGGGCTTCTACCGGGGCGGCAGCCATTTCGTGATCGACGTGCCCCAGTGTCCCCTCGCCGCTCCGGCGGTCAATGGGACGCTGAAGCATTTTCGCCAATGGCTCTCGGCCGCTCCCTGTCCCGAGCGGATTCCCCAGGTGGATGTGGCCGTGGACGACGAAGAGCGGGTGCGCGTCGTTGTCCACGTTCTCGACGGTCGGGATGAAGCGTTGGCTGCCTATCTGCGCCCCTTGGCGGAAGCGGCCGGTTACGCTCTCTTTCTCCAGAGTGGCCGCAAGGATTCGTTGCGGCCCGTGACCGGCGCCGAGGATCTGCACATCCACCCCGAAATCGGCGGCGATCTGTGCCTGGCCTATGGTCCGGGGGGCTTCGCCCAGGTCAACCTGGCGCAGAACCGGCGACTGGTGGCGGAAGTTTTGTCCGCGCTTGGGGATACGCCGCCGGGACGGGTACTCGACCTCTTCTGCGGCATGGGCAACTTTTCCCTGCCCCTGGCCCGTCGCGCCGGTGAGGTGGTCGGGGTGGAGGACTATCCCCCCTCCATCACCAAGGCCCGGGCGAACGCCGCCCGTAACGGCCTGACCAACGCCTTCTTCCATGCCCGTCCCGCCGAAGGGGCGGCGGAATTCTTCAGCCGCGAGCACCCCTTCGACCTGGTGCTGCTCGATCCTCCCCGCGCCGGCGCCTATGCCGTGTCCAGGGAACTGGCCCGGCTGCGGCCGCTGCGTATTCTCTACGTCTCCTGCGATCCGCCGACCTTGGCCCGCGATCTCGCCCCACTGCTCCACGGCGGCTATCGCCTGGAATGGTCGCGCCCCTTCGATCTCTTCCCCCAGACCCATCACACCGAAAGCCTGACCTTTCTGCGCCTGATCGCATAGCGGGGATTTTTGCATCCTCTTCTTTTGTCCTCCGGGAAGCATGGTATATTCCTTAATCCAGCGGTTAATCCCGGCCGTTGTCCTTCAGAGGTGTCCATGCTCCGTCGCTTCGCTCGTCTTTTTCTGATTTCGGCCCTGCTTCTTCTCTGTGCCTGCGCGAAGCGCCCCTGGCCCGACCGTCTGCTGGAAGCGGCCCCCGGACTCACTCTCGCCATCCAGATTCCGCCGGGACGCTGGCAGGTCTCCGCGCAGCCCCCGGAATTTCTGTCGGCGGAAATGACCGAGCATCTCGCTCACGATCTTGAAGCCCAGGGCAAGACGGTGGATGAAGCCGACCTTCAGGCCGCTGTCGCCAGGCGCCTGGCGGCCAACGAGCACTACATCTTCAATCCCGTCAGCGGCGCCCATCTCGATATCGATTTCAGCCCGTTAAGCGCCGGAGATGTCGCCCCGTCGCGGCGCATGGCCGCCGATTCGGCCCGGTTCGCGGCGGAGAGCCTGATCAGCGAGGAAGGGGTGACGGAGGTCAACCACCGGGTCCGGCGGGAACGGGTGCAGGGTGCCGATTATGCCTACAGTCTGGATGCCGCCTATCGCAAGCATGATGTTCCCACCCGGTTTTACGGCCTCATCGGCTTTGTCCGGGACAGCTGGTTTTTTTTCTATTTCACCGAATCGGGGAAGGATCCGGAGGATTATCCCGAGGCCCGCTGCATGCTGCGCTCGGCCCGACTGCTTCCCGCCCCCTCCCGTTGAACGGCGGTTCGGTGCTTGCCTGAGGGGTCCGTTTCATGATAGCGTAGCGCCTCTTTTGAACGCTTTTTTCGATTTCAGACCCGAAGAGTCGACCTCCATGCGCATGCGGATACCACAACATCTGGCCATCATCATGGATGGCAACGGCCGCTGGGCCGAACGGCGGCATCTGCCGCGCATCGCCGGACACCATCGCGGTGTCGAGGCGGTGCGGGAGGTGGTTTCGGAGTGCCGGACCCTGGGCGTTCGCTATCTGACCCTTTATGCCTTCAGCTCGGAAAACTGGGGCCGCCCCGAGGATGAGGTGAAGGCCCTGATGGGTCTGCTGGTGCGCTATCTGGCTTCGGAACTCAACGATCTCTGCGCCCGTTCCATCCGCTTCCGGGTCATCGGCGAGATCGACCGGCTCCCCGCCGAGGTGGCGCGGGTGCTGCGCGAGACGATGGAGCGGACCAAAAACAACACCAGCATGGTGCTGACTCTGGCCCTTTCCTACGGCTCGCGCAACGAAATGATCCGGGCGGTGCGCTCCCTGGCCGGGGAGGTCGCGGCGGGACGGCTCACGCCGGAGGCGATCGACGAAGAGCGCCTGAATCTGGCCCTGGATACGGCGGGCATGCCCGATCCCGATCTGCTCATCCGCACCAGCGGCGAGATGCGCATCAGCAACTTCCTGCTCTGGCAACTGGCCTACACGGAACTCTACTTCAGCGAGGAACTCTGGCCCGACTTCAGCCGCCAGAAGCTGCATGAAGCCTTTGCCGTCTTCGCCCGTCGTCAGCGCCGGTTCGGGCTGACCTCGGCGCAGGTCGCCAGCCAGGATGCCCCTTCCGAGGAGAACTGCCATTAAACAACGTATTCTGACCGCGTTAATCTCCCTGCCGCTGCTGATTCTGTTTGTTTCCTACGCTCCGCCCTTTCTCTTCAATCTGCTGGTCGTCGCGGTGACCGGCCTGGGGCTGACGGAGTTCTACCGCATGGCTCTCCCCGGAGAACCGCCCCGGGAACGGAAGCTGGCGGTCGCCGGCGGGGTCCTTTTGACCCTGGCCTTTGCCTTCAATCCGGCGGCGGCGGTGCCGGGACTGACTCTGGCCACCCTGGTATCCGCGTCTTTTCTGCTCTTTCGTTTCGGTGATCTCGCTTCGGTCATCCACCGTCTCGGCCTGTTTCTGCTCGGTCTGCTTTACCTGCCCTTGCTCTTCGGCCATCTCGCCCTGCTGCACGCCCTGCCCGAAGGCAAGTACTGGGTTTTCCTGGTGCTCTTCATCATCATGTCGTCCGATTCGGCGGCCTACTTTACCGGCGTGAACTTGGGCAGGCGCAAGCTCTACCCGGCCATCAGCCCCAACAAGAGTGTCGAAGGCGCCCTGGGCGGACTGGCCGGCGGGGTCTGCGGCGCGCTTCTTTTCAAATTCTGGTTTTTCTCCTCCCTGGGGATTTTCGATGCGCTTTTGCTCGGGATCGTCCTTGGGGTTTGCGGCCAGATCGGCGATCTCTTCGAATCGATGCTCAAGCGCAGTTTTGGGGTCAAGGATTCCGGCGACCTGCTGCCGGGACATGGCGGCATCCTCGACCGTCTCGACAGCCTGATCTTCGCCTTCGCGCCCGTTTACTACTATGCGCTCTGGTTCGGTCCGGGCGGCGGTGGCCCGGCATGAAGCGTCTGAGCATTCTCGGTTCGACCGGTTCCATCGGCGTCAGCACCCTCGAAATCGTCGCCGAGCATCCCGACCGTTTCCGGGTCGTGGCCATGACCGCCGGGCGCAACCTCGAACTGCTGCAAAAGCAGATCCGCCGTTTCCAGCCACGGCTGGTGGCGGTATTGAGTGCCGCCGGCGCCGAGCTTCTCAGGGAGGCCCTCGGCGTATCGGCGCCGACGATCGTTTCCGGGATCGAGGGGTTGATTGCCTGTGCCTGTCACGCAGAGGCGGACATGGTGCTTTCGGCCATCGTCGGCGCCGCCGGGCTGATCCCGACCATGGCCGCCATCGAAGCGGGCAAGGATGTCGCCCTGGCCAACAAGGAGACCCTGGTCACCGCCGGTTCCCTGGTGATGGCGGCGGTGGCGCGCAAAGGGGTGCGGCTTTTCCCCGTCGACAGCGAGCATTCGGCGATTTTCCAGTCGCTTATCGGCCACCGGCGCGGGGATGTGCGCCGCCTGATTCTCACCGCCTCGGGCGGGCCCTTTCGTAACCGCTCCCTGGCGGAACTGCAACGGGTCACTCCGGCCGAAGCCCTGGCTCATCCCAACTGGAGCATGGGCCGCAAGATTTCCATCGATTCCGCGACCATGATGAACAAGGGGCTGGAAGTCATCGAAGCGCGCTGGCTCTTCGATCTGCCCGGCGAGCGGATTTCCGTGCACATCCACCCGCAGAGCGTGGTGCACTCCATGGTCGAGTATCAGGACGGCTCGGTGATCGCCCAGCTCGGCATCCCCGACATGAAGGCGCCCATCGCTTACGCGCTCTCCTATCCGGAGCGGCTCCCCCTGAACCTTCCCCCCCTTGACCTTTGCCGGCTCGGATCCCTTTCTTTCGAACCGCCCGATGGTCAACGTTTCGCCTGCCTGGAGCTGGCCTACGGCGCGCTGCGCGACGGGGGGAGCGCGCCCGCCGTGCTCAACGCCGCCAACGAGGTGGCCGTCGAGGCCTTTCTCGCCGGAGAGATTTCCTTTCCGGCTATTCCCGAGATCATCCGCGCGACCCTCGCCAACCATCACGTCCTGCCCCTCAACCATATCGACGAGGTGTTGCGGGCCGACCGCTGGGCCCGGGACGAGGCGCGCAAGCTGATCCATTCATCCGTTTAAACGGAGGCTTCAACCATGATTACCATCGCTGCCGGCATCATCATGCTTGGCATTCTTGTCTTTATCCATGAACTCGGGCATTTCGCCGTCGCCAAATTCTGTGGCGTCAAGGTGCTTAAATTTTCCCTGGGATTCGGTCCCAAGCTGCTTGCCAAGCAGTGGGGAGAGACCGAATACCTGATCTGCGCCATCCCCCTGGGCGGCTATGTGCAGATGCTCGGGGAAGGAAGCGGGGAGGGGGGGGAGGATGGACCGCTCACCCCTGAAGAAGAGGCGCGTTCTTTCGCCCACAAGCCGGTCTCGCGGCGGACGGCCATTGTCGCCGCCGGGCCGCTGATGAATCTGCTGCTGCCTTTTCTGGTGTTGCCTGTGGCCTACATGGTCGGGGTCAATCTGCCGTCCTTCCTCGACGAGCCTCCCTGCGTCGGCTACGTGGCGGCCGATAGCCCCGGGTCCCGCGCCGGTTTTATCGCCGGTGATTGCATCGAGGCGATCAACGGCGAATCGGTGGCGAACTGGACGGATACCGGGCCGCTGCTGATCTCCAATGCCGGTTCCGCCCTCGAGTTTTCCCTGCGGCGGAACGGGGCGTTGGTGACGGTGAGCATCGCTCCCGAGGAGAGCGCCCTGGAAGGTCTGCAATCTCTCGGCCTGCTTCCTCCCCAGGAGGCGGTGATCGGCGGTCTGGCGCCGGGCATGCCGGCGCTGGCGGCGGGGATGGAAGTGGGAGACCGCATCCTCGCCATCGACGGGACGCCCATCCGTTCCTGGTACGATCTCCGCGGGGCGGTGCAGCAGGGCGGGGGAAAGGCGCAAATCTTCGACCTGCAACGGGGTGAGCGGACCCTCAGCCTGTCGATCAAGCCGGTGCGGGATGAAACCAACGGCGAGGCGTTTCTGGTCGGCATCAGTCCCTTGCAGGAAAGCGTCTTCAAGCGCTTCGGACCGCTGGAGTCGATCCGGGCGGGGGCGCAACGGACCGTGGAGCTGATCGAGCTGACCCTGGTCTTCATCCAGAAGATGTTCACCGGCCATGTCTCCACCAAGAGCATCGGCGGCCCCATCACCGTGGTGCAGATCGCCGGGCAGGCGGCCCAGACCGACCTTTCCAGCATCCTCACGGTGCTGGCTTTTCTCAGCATCCAGTTGGGGATTCTCAACCTGTTGCCGATTCCCATTCTTGACGGCGGCCATCTCTTCTTCAATTTTTATGAGTTCGTCTTTCGCCGTCCCCTCTCCCTGCGCGCCCGCGAGGTCATGCAGCAGGTCGGTCTGGTGCTTTTGCTTTCCCTGATGATCCTGGCCTTCTACAACGACATCATGCGCATTTTCCTCGGGGGACAGTGATGTCTGAGCGTTTGCTGCTGGTCGATACCGCGACTCCCGCGGGAAGCGTGGCCGTCTGCCAGGGAGAAAAACTGCTCGGGGAAATTGTTTTGAGCGGTCCCGCCAACCATACCGACCATCTGCTCGGCACTATCGACGAGCTGTTACGGGGTGCGGGTCTTGCCCTGGACGACATGGACGGTTTCGCCGTGGTTCTGGGGCCCGGTTCCTTCACCGGCCTGCGGGTCGGCGTGGCGACGGTCAAGGGCCTGGCGTTGGCGGCCGGCAAGCCGGTGGTCGGCGTCTCTTCTTTGGCGGCTTTGGCCTGGCGGCTGCCTTTTGCCGCACTGCCCGTCTGCCCGCTGCTCGATGCGCGCAAGGGGGAGGTTTACGCGGCCCTTTATCAATGGACAGGCGAAGGCTTCTCTCCGCTTTTGCTCCCTTGCGTCCTGCCGCCGGAGCGGTGGCTGGAGCGGCTTGCCAATGACGTCCTCTTCATCGGCGACGGCGCGCAATGCTACCGGGGGATCATCGAGGAACGTCTGGGCGGCCGCGCCCATTTCGCCCCCTGGCCGGCCCATGCCTGTCGCGCTTCCAATGGTCTCGCTCCGGCTCTGGATATGCTGCGCCGCGGCGAGCATATCCCCCTCGAAGGCCTGATCCCCGCCTATATTCGTCCTTCCGAGGCGGAATTGGCGGAGGCCGGTCGCCATAGGGGATAAATCCGAGCCGCGATGGATAGAATGTTGACAACAAAAAATCCATTGGTTATTTTAAAATAACGTTTTCGCCCTATGTTAACCCTTGATCGGGAGGTGTTCCATGGAGGAAAAAGGTCAACCGCAGCAGGATCTGGTCCAGCAACTGTTCGACGGAAATCCCCGGTTCCGGCTCCTGTACGAAGAGCATTTGTTACTGGAAAAAGAACTGGAAAAGCTGGACCAGAAAGCCTATTTGACCCCCGACGAAGAATTGGAAAGGAAAAAGGTGCAAAAACTCAAACTGGCGGGTAAGGATGAAATGGAAGCCATCCTCAGCCAATTTCGTCAGTAATCGCTTTTTCGTGCGTTAAGTCCGGAAAAGGGTTCGGGCCTCTGGCTCGGACCCTTTCCTTTCCTGTATAAAATAAAAGGGTGTTTATTCATACCGAAACGTTTTTTCCGGGCCTGTATCGCTGTTTTTGGCTTCGGTACTTTGTTTATCCCATATATAGTGTTGGAAGGATTCTGATCTATGACCGCCAAACGCAGTGACGCCGTCACCCAGGGCTTCGAACGTACTCCGCACCGGGCTTTGCTCAAGGGGACCGGTGTTTCCGACAGCTCCATGAACCGCCCTTTCATTGGTATCGCTACCTCCTTCACCGACCTGATCCCCGGTCATACCGGCATGCGCGAACTGGAGCGTTTCATCGAAAAGGGGGTCCATACCGGCGGCGGTCACGCCTTCTTTTTCGGCATTCCCGGCGTCTGCGACGGCATCGCCATGGGCCACAAAGGGATGCATTACTCCCTGCCGACCCGGG
>JAVFAR010000059.1:0-2826 GCA_034002365.1 Trichloromonas sp. | reverse complement strand
CTGGAGCGTTTCATCGAAAAGGGGGTCCATACCGGCGGCGGTCACGCCTTCTTTTTCGGCATTCCCGGCGTCTGCGACGGCATCGCCATGGGCCACAAAGGGATGCATTACTCCCTGCCGACCCGGGAACTGATCGCCGATATGATCGAGTCGGTGGCCGAGGCCCATCGCCTTGACGGCCTGGTGCTGCTCACCAACTGCGACAAGATCACTCCCGGGATGCTCATGGCCGCCGCCCGTCTCGACATCCCCTGCATCGTCGTCACCGCCGGGCCGATGATGACCGGCACCGGCCGCCAGGGGCGGCGCTTCTCTTTCGTCACCGATACCTTCGAGGCCATGGCCCGCTACAAGGCCGGGGTCATCGACGAAAAAGAACTGATGCAGTGCGAGGAGCACGCCTGTCCCACCGCCGGTTCCTGCCAGGGGCTCTTCACCGCCAACACCATGGCCATCCTCACCGAGACCCTGGGGATGAGCCTGCTGGGCTGCGGCACCGCCCTGGCCGTCTCCTCCCTGAAAAAACGCATCGCCTTTGCCTCGGGCGAGCGGATCGTCGAACTGGTACGGGATAACATCACCCCGCGCCAAATTCTGACCAAGGCCGCCTTCGAGAACGCCATCCGCGTCGACCTGGCCCTGGGCGGTTCGAGCAACACCGTCCTGCATCTGCTCTCCATCGCCCGTGAAGCCGGGGCCGAGCTGCCTCTGGAAGAATTCGACCGTCTCGGCCGCTCCACGCCGCAGCTGGCCTCGATGAATCCCGGCGGCAAGCATTTCATGGAGGATCTCGATGCCGCCGGCGGTGTCGCCGCCGTCCTCTATCAGCTGCGTGATCTCATCCAGGACAACCCGACCCTGACTGGTCTGTCGACAAAACAGATTATCGCCAGCGTCGCCGATGTCGACGAAGAGGTGGTTCACCCGGTGAGTGATCCGATTCGGGCCGAAGGGGGCCTCGCCATTCTCTCCGGCAACCTCGCCCCGGACGGGGCGGTGGTCAAGCAGTCCGGGGTTTCGGAGCAGATGATGCGCTTTTCCGGCAAGGCGCGCTGTTTCGATTCGGAAGAGGCAGCGATGGCGGCGCTCATGGGCGGGCAAGTGGTGGCCGGCGATGTGGTGGTGATTCGTTACGAAGGTCCCAAGGGCGGTCCCGGCATGCGCGAAATGCTGGCGCCGACGGCGACCCTCATGGGCCTGGGCCTGGGGGACAGCGTGGCGCTCATTACCGACGGCCGCTTCTCCGGCGGCACCCGTGGTCCCTGCATCGGCCATATCTCTCCCGAAGCGGCGGTGGGTGGTCCCATTGCCCTGGTCGAGGACGGTGACGTCATTGAACTGGATATTCCCAATCGCGCCCTTAAGTTGCAGGTTGACGACACCGTGCTGGCCGAACGCCGCGCTCGCTGGAGCCGGCCGGAGCCGAAAATCAAGACGGGCTGGCTGGCCCGCTACGCCGCCGTGGTGACCTCGGCCAACACCGGCGCCATCTGTAAGGCTGATTGAGCCGGCGGCCCGCCGGCGGGGAAGCGGCGGGCCGCTTCCGATATTGTTTAAAAACCCTGGAGGAGACCTTTTCGTGAAAAAAACCGGTTCTCAGATTCTTCTTGAATGTCTGCGCCTGGAAGGGGTGGAAACCATCTTCGGCTATCCCGGCGGGACGGTCATCAACATCTACGATGACCTGATGGATTCCCCGATCAAGCACATCCTGACCCGCCACGAGCAGGCCGCGGTCCACGCCGCCGACGGCTACGCCCGGGCCACCGGCAAGGTCGGGGTGGCTATCGCCACCAGCGGCCCCGGCGCCACCAACACCATCACCGGTATCGCCACCGCCTACATGGATTCCATCCCCATGGTCATCATCACCGGCCAGGTGCCGACCCCCCTGATCGGTAACGATGCCTTTCAGGAGGCGGACGTGATCGGCATCACCCGCCCCATCACCAAGCACAACTATCTGGTGAAAAACGTCAAGGATCTGGCCCGGATCATCAAGCAGGCCTTCTACATCGCCAGCACCGGGCGTCCCGGCCCGGTGCTGGTCGACCTGCCCAAGGATATTCAGATCGCCACCGCCGAGTTCGATTACCCCGAAAGCGTGGAACTGCGCGGCTACAAGCCGACCTACAGCGGCAACGTGCGCCAGGTCGAGAATGCCGCCAAGATGATCATGGCCGCGCGCAAGCCGGTGCTGTACGTGGGGGGCGGCGTCACCCTCTCCAATACCGCGAAGGAACTCAAGCAACTGGCCGAGCTGATCCAGGCGCCGGTTACCACGACGCTCATGGCGATGGCCTCCTTTCCCAAGAAACATCCGCTCTCCCTGGGGATGTTGGGGATGCACGGCACTTACTACGCCAACATGGCGGTGACCAATTCCGACTTGCTGGTGGCCATCGGCGCCCGCTTCGATGACCGGGTCACCGGCAAGATCGCCACGTTCGCGCCGCGCGCCAAGATCATCCACATCGACATCGACCCGACCTCGATCAAGAAGAACGTGCGGGTCGATTTGCCGATCGTCGGCGATCTCAAGGATGTTCTGAAGAAACTCGTTGGAAAATTGAATGACCGCAAGGATGAGATTCCGGCTCTGCTCGAATCCACCGAGGGCTGGCGCCTGGAAATCGACGAATGGAAGAAACAGCACCCGATGAGCTACAAGGCTTCGAAAACCATTATCAAGCCGCAGTTCGTCATCGAAAAGCTGCGTGAATTGACCAATGACGATGCCATCATCACCACCGAGGTCGGCCAGCACCAGATGTGGACCGCTCAGTTCTTCGATTTTACTCAGCCCCGCACCTTCCTCTCTTCCGG
>JAVFAR010000058.1:0-18038 GCA_034002365.1 Trichloromonas sp. | reverse complement strand
CGCTCGCCGTCGAAAGACCAGCCGCGGATATCCCGGTCCTCGGTGGGGTCCGGCCAGCTCAGGCGCAGGAAAAGTTCGTTTTCGGTATAAAAAGCCCGCAGATCGACGGCCAGGGGGTCGGGGAATTTGCCCCCGTGATGACAGGACGCCGTGGTCGCATGCACCGTATCTTCATCCATATTGGGAAGAAGCTTGGGAACATGCCGGCGTCCCCCCTTGACCGTGACCTGCCGGGGGAGCGCCCGTTCCCAGTCCGCCGCCGTCGGCGCTTCGGCGAGAAACAAGGCGTAGAGGCGGTCGGCGGGCAATTCCCGGCAGCCGCCGAGAACAAGCACAATCAGAAGCAACAAGCGGGAAAAACCGGTCAATCGCAAGAACCCCTCCAGGGATATGGTCCCACTGTAGTCATCCACCTTCGTCAAAGAGCAATTACCATACCATGACCGGAGCGGGAGGAACCACCCCCAATTCCCCACCGTGGCGGCAGGGACAAACAGGGCAGACAGGTTCCTGACAGTCCCCTGCCGGGGATGACGAAAATCCGCAAGCCACCGATTCCCGCGCCGATCGGGACAGCACGGGGGAAAAGGGGTCGAAACCGGTGCGAATATTGCAAAGTGATGAATGAATTCGCCCCTGTCATCGGGCATTTTCTCGTGTATACTAGAGCCCATGCGGGGATGGCGGCGCCCCGGCGCTCCGCCCCCCAGCGATTTGACCAATTTTTTGTCGTTTATCCGTGAAAAGGAGATCCGCCCCATGGTTAAAGCCTTGAATCTTCCAGGGATCGTCCTCGCCCTGCTGCTCGCCGCCGGGCCGGCGGCGGCCGCTGAATTTCTCGACATTTCCCAATCGGCCGGAGTTGCCGACGACGGCCTCGGTAAAGGCATCGCCTTTGCCGATGTGGACAATGACGGCCTGGTCGATTTTTATGTTTCCAACAAGGGGGGAGCGAACAAGCTCTACCGCAACCAGGGGAACGGCACCTTCGCCGACATCACCAGCGAGGCCGGTGCCGGCATCGGCCATCCCGGTTTTACCATGGGCAGCGTCTTCGGCGACTACGACAACGACGGACTGATCGACCTTTACCTGGCCACCGGCGGCCAATATGAAATCGAGGCCAACCGTCTCTTCAAAAATCTCGGCGACGGCACCTTTGTCGACGTCACCGACAAGGCCGGGGTCGGGCTCAAGGCCTTCACTTACTCGGCCTCCTTTGTCGATTACGACAACGACGGCGATCTCGACCTGTACTGCGCCAACTACGGGGTCGGCGCCAAAAACGTCCTTTACCGCAACAACGGCGACGGCACCTTCAGCGACGTGACCGACATCGCCGGGGTCGGCGACCCTTCCTGGAGCTGGATGGGGGTCTGGGCCGACGTCAACAACGACCGCCTGCCCGATCTTTACGTGGTCAACGGCCGCTATCCGGCCGGAGAGCCGAACCGCCTCTATCTCAACAACGGCAACGGCACCTTCAGCGACGTCTCGCAAAAAGCCGGTGTGGCCGATCCCCACTGGGGCCTGGGCGCGGCCTTCGCCGACATCGACAACGACGGCGACCTCGACCTCTTCGTCTCCAACTACGTCGGTCCCAACGGCCTTTATCTCAACGACGGCAACGGCGTCTTCAGCAAAGCCTCGGAACGGCTGCGGGGCGCCCACGAAGGCTGGGGCAAGGGGCCGACCTTCGGCGACATCGACCACGACGGCGATCTCGACCTTTATGAAGGGGATTGCAAGCTGGCCAACCAGCTCTATCTCAACGACGGCCGCGGGTATTTCGACAACGTCGCCGACCAGCAGCCCCAGCTCAAGTGCGAAACGGTGCGCACCAAGGGGACGGCCTTCGCCGATATCGACAACGACGGCGACCTCGACCTTTACGTCATCAACTGGGGCGCCCCCAACAAACTTTACGAAAACGGCCAGAACGACCGGAACTGGCTGAAAATCAAGCTGACCGGCACCCTCTCCAACCGCGACGCCTACGGCGCCAAGGCGAAAATCTTCGACCCGGCCACGGGCAAGCTCCTGGCCCTGCGCGAACTGCGCTCGGCCAACGGCTTCTGCGCCCAGGAACCCCAGGTGCTGCATTTCGGCCTCAAGAGCGGCCAAAGTTATGACCTGCTGGTCGAATTCCCCAGCGGCGTCGACGTCAAACGGGCGGGGATCAAACCCGGTCAGGTCCTCGACATCGTCGAGCCGGCCCAATAAATCCAGCTATTCATGAATGATGCTTTCGCAAAAAGCATCAAGATTGGATGGCTAAGCAAAAAGCGCCAAATGCAAGGCGCGCCATTGGCGAGCAATGAGGCGTACTTACGTACGTCGAAGCAGCGAGCCGGTTGCAGCAACGCAGCAGTTGGTGAGTTTTTGCGACGCCATCAACGAGCCGCCGCCCAGGCGGCTTGTCTGTTTCCGCTACCGGACACCACCGACCCCATGAGCGAAACGCCCGCCCTGTCCCGCCTCTGCCGGGGAATGTTCCTCCTCTCCATGGCGACCCTGATGTACGAGCTGATCCTGACCCGGATCTTCTCCGTACTCATGTGGTACCACTTCGCCTCTCTGGCCATCTCCCTCGCCCTCTTCGGGCTGGGGGCGGCGGCCCTGTGCGTGCAGCTATTGCCCCACTCCTTCCCCGAGGAGAGGCTGGAAGAACTGGCGGCCCGTTACGCCCGGCTCTTCAGCCTGTCGATCCTCGCTTTTTTCGCCGTCTTTGTCCTCTTTCGCCTGCAGCCGCAATTCGCCTTCAAGGTCCTCTCCTTCTTTCACCAGCCTTTCTATCAGCCCTTTCAGCAGGGTTTTCACGACCGCGCCATCCCCGGCGCCCTGCTGCTCGGCCTGGCCGGGCTTTACCTGGTCACCGCCCTTCCCTTCTTCTTCAGCGGCCTGGCCATCACCCTGCTGCTGTCCCGGCGGCTGGCGCATATCAACCGCCTCTATTTCTGGGATCTGCTCGGCGCCGGCGCCGGCTGCCTGGCGATCATCCTGGTGCTCAAGCTGGTCGGCGGCATCACCGGCATTCTCACCATCGCCCTCGTCAGCGTGCTCGCGGCCATCGCCTTCGCGCCGCGACGGCGACGTTTTTTCAATCTGGCGCTGCCGGCAATCCTGCTGCTCGCCGGTATCGGCAATCATCTGGTCGATTTCGCCGAGATCCGTTTCGCCCGGGGACGCTACGAGCCCCATCTGCTCTGGAGCGCTTGGAATTCCTTCTCCCGGGTCGCCGTCTACCCCGCCCAGAGCCAGGAGATGGAACAGGCCTGGGGGATTTCCCGCGCCTACCGGGGGCCAATTCCCGAACAGCTGGGGATGGTGGTGGACGACAGCGGCTACACCACCCTCTTCCGCTGGGAGGGGGAAAAGACCCTGGAATATTTCCGCGCCAACCTCATTGCTCTCCCCTATGCCCTGAGACCGGAAGCGGAGACCCTCATCATCGGCCCCGGCGGCGGCCGCGACCTGCTGGCGGCGCTGGCCATGGGCGCCCGCCGCATCACCGCCGTGGAACTCAACGGCCTGATCGTGCAGGGGGTCAACGACGTCTTCGGCGGCTTTACCGGCGAACTCTACCGCCACCCGAAAATCCGCCTGGCGGTGGACGAGGGGCGCGGCTATGTGCGTCGTTCACCGGAGCGCTTCGATGTCATCCAGGCCTCCGCCGTCTTCGGCCGCAGCGCCCCCGCCGCCGGCGCCTTCACCCTGGCGGAAAACAACCTCTACACCCTGGAAGCCTTCGAGGACTACTGGGAGCACCTCACCCCTGACGGAATTCTGACCATCAGCCGCTTCATCTTCGAGCGGGAGACCCTGCGCCTGGTCTCCCTCGGGCTGGAGCTGCTCAAACGCCAGGGGGTGGCCGACCCGGCGGCGCATCTGGCGGTGGTCAAGGAACGGGGGCTGGCCAACTTCATGCTCAAGCGCACCCCCTTTACCGGGGAGGAACTCGCCCTCTTGCGCCGGGAGGCCCGCGACCGGGAATTCGAGATCGTCCTGCTGCCGGACCGGCCGCCGGGGGAGGACGCCTTCGGGCGGCTCGCCGCCTCGGGCGGTAGCGCCGACTTTTACCGGGACTTTCCCTTCGACATCCGGCCCGTCGACGACGACCGCCCCTTCTTCTATTACATGTACAAACCGGCCGATTTCCTGCGACTGCTCACTTTCCCCGAAAAGAGCAATTTCGAGGACCGGGCGGTGCTGACCATCCGCAACCTGCTGGTGGTGGTGACGGCGCTGGTTCTCCTCTGCCTGCTCCTCCCCCTGGCCGTCAAGCGCCGGGACGAACTGCGCGAAGCCGGCAGCGGCCGGCGCCTGCTCTATTTCGCCTGCCTCGGTCTCGGCTTCATGCTCATTGAAATCGGCCTGCTGCGCCGCTTCATCCTGCTTTTCGGCCCGCCCATCTACGCCCTGGCGGTGATCCTCTTCGCCCTGCTGATCTTCTCGGGCTTCGGCTCGCTGCTGGCGGAACGGGTCGGGCGCGGCCGGGAACGATCCGCCCTGATCCGCATCCTCTTGGCACTGGTATTGCTGTCCAACCTCTACATCTTCGCCTTGCCGCCGCTGCTCGCCGGTTGGGTGGCCTGGCCCCTGCTCGGACGGGTGCTGCTGAGCGTCGCCCTGCTCGCCCCCCTGGGGCTCTTGCTGGGCATGCCCCTGCCCCTGGGCATGCGCCTGCTGCACCGGGACGGAAGCACCGTGGCCTGGAGCTGGGGGATCAACAGCGCCACCAGCGTCCTCGGCGCGCTGCTGGCGACGGTGCTGGCGATGAACGTCGGCTTCACCTGGACCCTGCTCGCCGGGGAAGCGGTTTATGCCCTGGCGCTGCTGTGTGTGTTGCTGCCGGGACATGAAAGAAAAACCTGAAGGGCGGCCTCTCGCCCGCTCATTGCATTCGCTGGAGCACGCAGAGGACACGAAGAAAAACCAAAGATTTTCCTCTGCGTTCTCCGCGTGCTCTAGTGAGCGAAGCGAACGGGCGCGAGGCCGACTTTAAGGCTCAACATGCGAATCAGTCTCTATCTCACCATCTTCCTTACCCTTTTCATCGCCGCCTGTACCCCTTCCGGGGAGACGGGGCTGGAAGGGGTGGTGCTCTTCGCCGAGAAGCCCTTGGCCGGGGCGGCGATCGAGGTCTATCTGCGCGCGGAGAAGGATCGCTCGACCCAGCCCTTCACCAGTGTCTCCAGCGACGAGCAGGGACGCTATCGTCTCGACCTGCCGCCGGGGCGCTACTATCTGATCGGCAAGAAGCAGGAGGAAACCCCCGACGGCCGTCGGCGCATGCTCTTCGGCGAATGCCCGGCCAATCCCCTGGAAGTCGCCCGGGGTCTGAGCCGGGCACCGAGTTTCAGCCTGCGCGAGATGGGGCGCGACGGCGAACTTTCCGGCCCCGACGACACCGGCGTCGGCGGCCGCCTGACCGTCGCCGGCGCGCCCCTGCCCCGGGGCTTCGTCTATGTCTACACGGAAAACGCCGCCGGGCTGACGGGACCTTCCTACGGCGCCGCCGCCCAGAGCGGCGAGGACGGAAATTTCACCCTCAACCTGCCGCCGGGGCGCTATCACCTCGTCGCCCGCCAGCGCGCCGACGGCTCGCGCATCGGCGAAGTGACGGGCGGGGATCTCAACGGCGTCTATCCCGGCAATCCCGTCGAGGTAAAGAGTGGGATCATCCTCCCCCTCGGCGACCTGCCCCTGACCCCGGTCGATGGCGAACGCCACGCCGCCCGCCGGGCTACCGGCCCCTTCGCCGCCACCGACACCCTCCTGCGCGGCCGCATCGTCGATGCGGACCGGCGACCGATGGCGGGGATTTCCGTCTTCGCCTACCTCGACAGCCGCATGGTCGGCAAGCCCAAATACCGCTCGGCGCCGTCCGCCGCCGACGGCACGTTTGTCCTCTATCTCGGGGACGGCGGCACCTATTACCTGGGCGCCCGCGCCGCCCTCGGCGGTCCTCTGGAACCGGGGGAACGGGTCGGCACCTACGACGGCGATCCCCGTCACGCCGTCGCCGTCGCCCGGGGGCAAGAGCGCGATCTCGGCGCCATCGTCGTGCGGGAGGTCTGGTGATGATCCCGCTGGCGCTGATCTTCATCCTGCTCTGGCCGGGAATGGCCGCCGCCCTGAGCATCGAGCAACCGACGGTCTGGCGGGGGGAGTTGCGTTTCGGCGAAACGGTGCGGGTCGCCCCCGGCGCGGCGCTGACCGTGGAACCGGGAACGACGGTGCACTTTTCCGGCGGCACCCTGGAAGTCGCGGGACGGCTGGTAGCACAAGAGGCCCGTTTCACCGGCACGGACTGGCAAGGGATCGTGCTTAAGGGGGTCGACGGTGACACCCGACTGACGGATTGCCTCATCGACGGCGCCGATACCGGCGTCGAGGCGATCGGCGGCGCGCCGCGCTTGGAGCGGCTGCATCTGCGCGGCAACCGCATCGGCGCGCAACTGGGGAAAAAGAGCACCGCCGTCCTCCGCGACAGCCGCATCGAAGAAAACTCCCGGGCCGGGCTGATCGTCAAGGACGGCGCCGCGCCGACGTTGACCGGTAACCTTTTTACGGGCAACGGCCTCTTTGGCGCCTACATCGTCCAGGCCAAGCCACTGACCTTTCGCGACAACCGTTTCGAAAGTCAGCCGACCGGGCTGAAGATCGCCAACCTCGGCAGCGACCCGGAAATCGCCGGCAACCGCTTTGAAAAAAACGAAGTCGCCATCCTCGTCGACAAGGCCGCCCGTCCAATTCTCACCGGCAACCTTTTTACCGGCAACGGCATCGCCCTGCATCTTTACCGCCGCGCCGACGCGCGGGTCGAGGGAAACCGCTTCGGCGACAACACCCTCGCCGTCCTGGCGGAATATTCCTCTTACCCGAAGATCGCCGGAAACGATTTCACCGGCAACGAACGGGCGCTGGAGCTTGCCTACCAGTCCTCGGCCTGGGAAAGAGAGAAAGGGGCCGAATCCCGCGCCCGGGAATCCCGCCAGGGAGCCTTCGGCCAAGGGATGCGGCCGGACGGCGGCGAACGCCAGTGGCCCCCGGCCGCCACGGACGGGACCATCAACGCCCGGGACAACTGGTGGGGAACGGCCGGGACCGAGGAACTGGCGACGGCGGCGGGCAAGGACAATCCCTCTTTCATTCTCGACGGCCGCGACACCCCGACCTTCCGCGACGGGGGCAAGGACTACCCCCTCGACCGGGTGCTCTTCAGCCCCTGGCGCGACCGCGCCGCCACCGGAGATTTATGGCCATGAATCGCTTCTTTTTCGCCTTGCTCCTCATCTTTTTTGGTAGCCTTCCCGCCCTGCCGGCCCTGGCCGAAAGCGGCGTGCAAGGGCGCGTCGCCTGGCGCGGCGAGCTGGTCCCCGGCGTACGCGTCCATGCCTATCACAGCATCCCCGACATCGCTTCCGGCAAGGTGGTGGCGGTTTCCTCCCCGGCGGAACAGGACGGCACCTACCGCCTGCTTCTGCCCCCGGGCGACTATTACCTGACCGCCCGCGATTTCGACGGCGCCCCGCTGCCGGGCAAACATTTCTGCTACTACAGCGGCGCTCCGGTGCGGGTGGCGGAGGGCGCCTTCACCAACGTCGGCTTCAACCTCATCCGCATCCCCGCCGAGGCCGCGCCGATTCAGGGAGAGACAAGCGGCATCCGCGGGGAAATCAGCTTTCAGGACGATCCGCTGGAGCAGTGCTATCTTTATGTCTACAAAGATCCTTCCAAGGATTTCAAGGGACCGGCCTATTTCGTCCAGCCGGTGGCCAAGGGGGATTTCCGTCTGCGCCTGCCCCCCGGCGACTACTATCTGCTCGCCCGCAAACGGGCCAAGGGGGGGCAATACGGCCCCATCGAAATCGGCGATCATTTCAATTATTACTACGGCAATCCGGTACGCATCGCAGCCGGACAAACGCGGGAGGTCCGCATCGAAACGATCACCCGGCTGTCGATGCTCGAAGAAGGGGAGAACAACGAGCCGCGCCGCATCACCGGGAAACTGCTCGGCCCCGAGGGCCGACCGGCCGCCGGACTGCGGGTGCTGGCCTACCGTGAGGCCGCGATGACCGGCACCCCCAGCACACTCTCCGCCCCGACCGAGGCCGACGGCCGTTTCGACCTGCCCCTGCCCGACGACGGCCCCTGGTATCTGCTGGCCCGGGAGCATCTCGGTGGCCCGGCCGCGGAAGGGGAATGGCTCGGCCGTCACGGCGGCGGCGCTGGGAAAGCCGTTTCCCTGCAGGGCAAAAAAATTCTCGATGAGGTGACCATTCATGTGGCACGGAAAACCGACCCTTAGCCTGCTGACCCTCCTCCTGCTCGCCGTCGTCGCGCCCGCCTTCGGCGAGACCGTCTCCGGCAAACTCTCCGGGGCGCCCCGCTGGTCGGGGGAAATCCGCCTCGCCGAAACGGTGACCATCCCCCCCGGCGTGACCCTGAAGATCGCGCCGGGCACCCGGATCCGCGCCGAACGCGCCAACGCCGTCCTCATGGTCAACGGCACCCTCGACGCCCGAGGAACCGAAAAACAACCCATCGTCTTTTCCGGACCCGCCGGCTGGGAGGGAATTTCCTTCTTCGAAACCGCCGACGGCGGCGTCCTCGAACAGGTGCGCATCGATAACGCCGCCGTCGCCGTCAGCAGCATCGCCGCCCGGTTCGCCCTGCGCGGCTGCCGCTTCACCGGCAACGGCACCGCCGTCAAGCTGCTGCGCGAATCCTTCCCCCTGATCGAGGATTGCCGCTTCGAAAATAACGACATCGCCATCGACAACGAAATGAAGTCGATCGCCACCGTGCGCGGCAACCACTTCAAGGGGCACAAAAAATCGGCCATCGCCGCCTCCCACGGCAGCCGCGGACCGATCACCGGCAACCGCTTCGAGAAAAACAAGCAGGCCATCGCCCTGGTGCAGAAATACCCCGATCCGGTAGAGGGCAACGAGTTTATCGACAACGGTGTCGGCATTTTCTGCAATCAGACGCAAAATACCCCGGCGATCCGCCACAACCGCTTCGAAAAAAACGAGACCGCCCTGATCAACTTTTCCTTTGCCTATCCCGCCGTCGAGCACAACCGCTTCACGGACAACGGCACCGCCGTGCGCAACGACCAGTTCGCCTCGCCGAAAATCTTCCGCAACCGTTTCGGCGACAACGGCACCGCCCTCTTCAACGACCGCAAGTCCAACCCGGAAGTGACCCGCAACCAGTTCGAAAAGAACGATCTCGTCCTCTTCTGCGACCACTCCTCCTATCCCCTCTTCCGCGACAACAACCTGCTCGGCAATCCCCAGGCGGTCAAACTCGGCTTTTTCCAGAGCGCCGACTGGGAAGCCCGCTCGGGATCGAAGAAGATCGTCCAGGAAAAGGCGCGGCAGTTCAACAGCCGCAACCCCCTGATCGAGCGGATTCCCAGCGATTTCCGCGACCGCGTCGAAGTCGCCGGCAACTGGTGGGGGGAGGATACGCCACGCCTGCGTCAGGCTTCCGCGGAGGCCAATCTCGACCTTTTTCACGACCGCCTCGACCAGCCGACCGTCACCTATGAAGGCTACGGCGACGAAGCCTACCGCCTCGACCAGGTGGTCTTCCAACCGGTTCTCGACCAGGCCGTCGCCGACACTCTGCCGGAGGCCCAGCCATGATCCGTCGCGCCCTCTTCGCCCTGACCCTCCTGCTGATCGCCTTGCCGGCGGTCGCCTCCGCCGCCGTCGAGGGGCGGGTAGTGCGCGGTGACGAACCGGTCCCCGGCATCCGCGTCGGCGCCTATGCCGGGGCCGACTTTTCCGGCGCGCCCCTGGCCCTCTCCGCGCCAAGCGACGGCGAAGGAAAATACCGCCTCGACCTCCCCCCCGGCCTTTATTCCCTTTACGCCCGGGACGCGGAACGCAACCTCTTCGCCCTCTGCGGCCGTAACCCGGTGGCGGTCGCCGACGAAGCGGTCTGGGCCGGGCTCAGGGCGGTGACCGTCGATCCCGTCGTGATCCTGCCCTACGACGACGAATACAGCGCCGCCATCGAGGGGACGGTGCTGCTCGACGGCAAGCCCCTGGCCGACGCCTACGTCTATCTCTATCTCGACGCGAGCGAGGATCTCAAAGGCAACGGCTACCGCATCAGCCCGCCCACCGGCGCCGACGGCCGCTTTGCCTTCGATGGACTGCCCGAAAGCGGCTATTTCCTCGTCGCCCGCCAGCGGCAAGGGGGGGGCAAGGTCGGGCCGGTGCGGGAAGGGGACGCCCTCGCCATCCATCCCGGCAACCCCCTCGCCGCCCGCGCCGGGCAGAGCCTGCGCGTCACCTTGCATGCCGTGCGCAAGAGCCAGGAGGCCGCCGACAGCGAAACCTTTGTCCGCGCCTCGGGCATGGCCATTCGCGGCACCGTCGTCGATGGCGAAGGGCGTCCCGCCGCCGGGGTACACGTCTTTGCCTACACCGACCGGGTCATCGGCCACCAGCGGCCGGCGGCCCTCTCCCCCCCCACCGGCGCCGACGGCCGCTTCACCGTCAACCTCAAAGAACCGGGGATATACTACGTCGGCGCCCGCGAGGAGTACGGCGACTCCCCCGCCCCCGGCGAACGCTTCGGCATGTACGAAGAGAGCGCCGACCATTCCCTTAAAATCGAAAAGGACAGTTTGATCGAGGATGTGCGGATCATCGTCGAGCCGATCGAGCTGAACTAGACAAAGCGAAGCCGGATAAAAAAACGGGGGTCCGCCAGTGAATAGCGGACCCCTTTTTGATTTGTGCTTCTGATTTCGCCGACGTGCGCGATTTTTTAACGTTCACCGGATGGGAAACTGTCCTCTGGCTCCAAAAGGAAACGCGCAAAAACCTCGGCCGCTGGTTTCGATTTGAGTTCGCCGGCCTCGAATGCGTCTATGCGGTCCTCGACCTCCGCCGCCCATAAAGCGTCAATAGTTTGCCGCTCGGGGAAAGAGAAACTCGCCAAAATTCTCTCGACCAATTCCGCGCGCTCCACCGGCGAAAGGTTCAAGGCATCGCGGAGAATTTTCTGGGCATCGGCTGGCATGGGTGACTCCTTTTGACCAGATGAGAATTGCCGGGGGATACACATAACCCAGTTACCGATAGTAAATCATCGCCCCATCAAATAAAAGAACGCATTACCTTTTTTCTACCTCTTGCGAATCCGCCAGCAATTATGAATGCGCGGGTTGCGTTCGAAATCCTTGGGGATGGTTTTGCGGGTGATGTCCTCGATGGCCAGTTCCGGCAGGGACTCGGCATCCATCTTGAACTTGCGGTTGTTGTTGGAGAAGATCAGCGTGCCGTCCTGGGCCAGCAGCGCCGCCGTTTTGCGCAGCAGCTCGACGTGGTCGCGTTGCACGTCGAAGGTGCCGTCCATGCGTTTCGAGTTGGAGAAGGTCGGCGGGTCGAGGAAGATCAGGTCGAATTCCCCCTTGGCGCGGCCGAGCCAGTCGAGGCAGTCGGCCCGCTCCAGGCGGTGGTTGCCGCCGGAGAAGCCGTTCAAGGCAAGATTCTTTTTCGCCCAGTCGAGGTAGGTCTGGCTCAGGTCGACGGTGAGGGTTGAGGCGGCGCCGCCGAGGGCGGCATGGACGGATGCCGCGCCGCTGTAGGCAAAGAGGTTGAGGAAACGCTTGCCCGCCGCCTGTTCGCCGAGCAGAAGCCGGGTCGGGCGATGGTCGAGAAACAGGCCGGTGTCGAGATAGTCGGAGAGATTGACCAGGAGCCGCGCCGCCCCCTCGCGCACCTCGATGAATTGCCCCTGCTCGCCGAACTTGCCATACTGCTCGTTCCCCTTCTGCTGCTTGCGTACCTTCAGAAAGATCCGCTCCGGCGCGATCTGCAACACCTCGGGCAACACCGCCATCACCTCCCGCAGCCGTTGCGCAGCCTTGCGCTCGTCGATCTCCTTCGGCGCCTGATACTCCTGCACATGCACCCAGCCGTCGTAGAGATCGACCGCCACGGCGTACTCGGGGATGTCGCCGTCGTACAGCCGGTAGCAGGAAATCCCTTGCTGTGACGCCCATTTGCCGAGAATTTTCAGGTTCTTGCGCAGGCGGTTGGCGAAACTGGTCGCCCCCTCACTGAGCGCGGCCTTCGCCGGGGCGCGATGGCGGTCGACAAAGCTCTCCGGCTGCACGTCGATGTGCAGCAGCTTGCACTCAAGGGCGCCGTTGTAGAGGGTGTGCAGCTTTTTCGCCCGCAGGCCGAGCTTCTTGCCGAGCTCGACGTTGCCGGTGAAGATCGCCGCCTTCCAGCCGACGAACTGCTCCTTCAGCTTGTCGCCGAGGGTGCCATAGACCTCCTTCAGCGCCTCGACCTCGCCAAGCCGCTCGCCGTAGGGGGGATTGACCACCAGCAGCCCGGCGGCGGCTCCGGCGGGCGCGGCCAGGGCCGCCACTTCGCGCCGCTCGACATGGATATGCTCGCGCAACCCGGCCTGGTCGATATTGGCCCAGGCGGCGCGGATCGCCTTGTGGTCGGCGTCATAGCCGACGATGGTCGGAATCCGCGCCAGACCGGCGGCGCGACGACCTTGCGCCTCTTCCATCAATTGCTGCCAAAGCGCGGCATCGTGCCCACGCCAGCGCAGGAAACCGTAATGGGGACGCAGCAGCCCGGGGGCGATGTCCCCGGCCATGTACGCCCCTTCCAGCAGCAGCGTCCCCGAACCGCACATGGGATCGACCAGCGCCCCGCCCAGTGCGGCGATTTCCGGCCAGCCGGCGCGAATCAGGATGGCCGCCGCCAGATTCTCCTTGAGCGGCGCCAGCACCCCTTCGTCGCGATAACCGCGCCGGTGCAGGCTGTCGCCGGAAAGATCGAGGCTCAAGGTGGCGGTATCGCGCAGCAGATAGAGATTGATCCGCACATCGGGACGCTCGGCATCGACCGATGGACGCTGGCCGGTGCGGTCGCGAAACTGATCGACGACGGCGTCCTTGATCTTGAGGGCGGCGTAGTGGGAATGGGTGATTTTCGAGCCGGAGACACTGGCATCGACCACCAGGGTGCCATCGGCGCAAAGATGCTCGCTCCAGTCGATGGCCCGCACCCCGGCGTACAACTCTTCCGGCGAGGTCGCCGGAAAGGTCGCCAGCGGCAGCAGCACTCGGCTCGCCAGGCGCGACCAGAGACAGACGCGGTAGGCGATCTCCAGCGGCCCGGCAAAGGCGACCCCGGCGCGGGCATCAAGGACCTCGAAGGCGCCGAGGGCACGCAGTTCGTCGGCGAGCAGCGGCTCGATTCCCTTGGGCGCGGTAGCGAAAAAATGGCGGTGACTGGTCATGGCGTTCCGTTCAAAATGGCGAGGGCGACCAATCCGGCCGCCCCCGCGTCTTAGATTTATTGTAAAGAGTGGGCAGTTCAAGGGTTTCCCCTCACGCCTCACCCCTCACGTCCCTACTGCAACTGGATATTGAAAGTCAGATCCTTGCCGGCCAGGGGATGGTTGGCGTCGAGGGTGATGTGGGCGTCGGTGACCTGGGAAATCTGCACGATCATCCCCTCGCCCTGCTCCTCGCCGATCTGCAACTGCATCCCCACCTGCGGCTGCATGTCGGCCGGCAGCTGGGTGCGGGGAACTTCCAGCACCATCTCTTCGCGATAGGGGCCGTAGGCCTCCTCGGCGGGGATGGTCACGGTGCGCGACTCGCCGGCGCTCATGCCGACCACGGTCTTCTCGAAACCGGGGATGAGCTGGCCTTCGCCGAGGGTGAATTCCAACGGCTCGCGCTCAAGGGAAGAATCGAAGACGGTGCCGTCCGCGAGGGTTCCGGTGTAATGCACTTTGACGGTATCGCCGTTTTTTACCTGGGACATGAAAGCTCCATAAAAAGACTGAAGGTTGAAGACTGAAGGCTGAAGTTTAAAGACGGGGCAGGATAGCACAATCCATAGCCGACGGGCAAATCAGGGCTTGACGGCGCGGCGTTTTTCCACGGCCGCGCGAATCTCCTCGACGCAGGCGTAGGGGATTTTCAGATTGCCCCGGCCGCCGCCGATGACGATTTCGCCCCCCTCGATGCCGTGAAAATCGCTGCCGCCGGTGACGATCATTCCCCGCCGCCGGGTCTGGGTGATATACCAGTCGATGTCGTCGTTGCTCGCCCCGGTGTTGTAGGCCTCGGCGCCGTCCAGGCCGAGGGCGGCGAAGGTGTCGAGCAAAGCCAGTAATCCCTTGCGGTCGACCGGAATGAAGGGCGGATGGGCCAACACCGTCACGCCGCCGGCGCGATGGATGAGATCGATGGCCTCGGCGATGGGAAAGTAGCGCTTTTCCACGTTGCAGGGGACGAGATAGCGCTCGAAGGCGTCATCCTTGGTCGTCACATGCCCGTCGTCGAGCAATGCCATGGCGATGTGCGGCCGACCGAGCGTCCCTCCGGCTTTGGCCTTCACCGCCGCGATATCGATGGGCACACGCCCCTCGGCAAGAAGCTTCTCGTTGACCCGCTCGACGATGCGCTCGTTGCGGTTTTCGCGGAACTCGCGGAAGGATTGCAGCGCCGCGCGCAGTTCGCCGTCCCGGTGATCGAAACCGTAGCCGAGCAGGTGGATATCCTGAATCGACTCCCACACCACCGACAGCTCGACCCCTGACAGCACCTCGATTCCCGCCTCGGCCCCGGCCGCCAGCGCCGCGTCGATGCCGTCGATGTTGTCGTGATCGGCCAGCGCCATCGCCGCCAGCCCCGCCCGCGCCGCCATCCGCGCCACCTCGCCCGGCGGAAAAACACCGTCGGAGCAGGTGCTGTGCAGGTGCAGATCCACCAGTTTCCGGGTCATGAAAAATCCTTTCAAAATCGGCCTTTCCGCCGATTTCTGTAGGGGCGACCCGATGGGTCGCCCTGGACGAGACGGCGCCTTGCCCCTACGAAATATCCCTCAATTATCGTTTCTTCACCCGAAAACCCGCCTTCTCCCAGGCGTTACGGTCATCGGCTGCGGCGGGTTTCTTTTTCTCCGCGGGCTTGGGCGTTTGATTCTTTCCGGTCCCTTCCAGCGCTTCCTTGATCGACAGGGAAATCCGCTTGCGGGGGACGTCGACGGCGAGGACTTTGACGCGGACGACTTCGCCGACCTTGACCGCTTCGTTGGGATCCTTGACGAAACGGTCGGAGAGGTGGCTGACGTGGACCAGGCCGTCCTGATGGACGCCGATGTCGACAAAGGCACCGAAGGCGGCGACGTTGGTGATCGTCCCCGGCAGCACCATCCCCTCTTGCAGGTCGGAGATCTCCTGCACGTCGTCGCGGAAAGCCACCGCCTCGAAGGCGGCGCGGGGGTCGCGGCCGGGCTTCTTGAGTTCTTCGAGGATGTCCCGCAAGGTCGGCAGGCCGACCGTTTCACTGACGTAGCGCTTGAGCTCGATCTTGCCGGCAAGGGCCGGATCGCTCGCCAGTTGGGCCAGGGAGACGCCGAGGTCGGCGGCCATGGTTTCGACCAGCTTGTAGTTCTCGGGATGGACGGCGGTGTTGTCGAGGGGATGGGTACCGCCGCGAATGCGCAGGAAGCCGGCGGCCTGCTCGAAGGCTTTGGCGCCGAAGCGCGGCACCTTGAGCAGCCCCTTGCGGTCGGCGAAGGAGCCCTGCTCGTCGCGGAAACGAACGATGGCCTTGGCCAGCGACTCGCCGATGCCGGAAACGTAGGCAAGCAGCGCCCAGGAGGCGGTGTTGAGATCGACGCCGACATAGTTGACGCAACTCTCGACGGTGGCGTCGAGGGCCTTTTTCAGGGCGCTCTGGCTGACGTCGTGCTGGTACTGGCCGACGCCGATACTCTTGGGATCGATCTTGACCAACTCGGCCAGGGGATCCTGCAAGCGGCGGGCGATGGAGATGGCGCCGCGAATGGTCAGGTCGAGCTCGGGAAACTCCTCGCGGGCGATGTCCGAAGCCGAATAGACGCTGGCCCCGGCTTCGTTGACCACCACCACGGCGACGTGCAGCCCCGCCTCTTTCAAGGTGTCGCGGATAAAGCGATCCATCTCGCGGCTGCCGGTGCCGTTGCCGATGGCGACCATCTCGATGGCGTGGATCTGGATCAGCCGCAGCAGATCCTTCTTCGCCTGCGGCACCCGAGCCTCGCCGGTGTGGGGGTAGATGGTGACGTGTTCCAGGAACTTGCCGGTGCCGTCCACCGCCGCCAGTTTCGAACCGGTGCGCATCCCCGGATCAACGCCGAGCACCCGCTTACCCCCGGCCGGCGGCAGCAGCAGCAGATTCTTGAGGTTCTGGGCGAAGACCTCGATGGCCGCTTCATCCGCCTTCTTCTTCGCCTCCAGCCGCAATTCGACTTCGATGGAAGGGGCGATCAGCCGCCGGTAGGCATCCTCGGCCACCGCCTCCAACAGCGGCCGGAAGATGCTCCCCCCTTTCAGCAGCCGCGCCTTGAGCCGCAGCAGGATTTCCGCCTCCGGCGCGAGAATCGACAGGCGCAGCACCTCTTCCTTCTCCCCCCGGCGCATGGCCAGCATCCGGTGGGAGGGGATGACTTTCAGCGGCTCCTGATAATCGTAGTACATCTCGAACTTGGTCACCGCTTTGGCGTGCTCGGCGGCCACCAGCGCGCGGAAAATTCCCTGCTCCCAGGTCAGCTGACGCACCAGCGCGCGGGCGTCGGCGTCCTCGCTCAGCCCCTCGGCGAGGATATGCCCGGCCCCGGCCAGGGCGGCGGCGGCATCGGGCACCTCTTTTTCCGGATCGACGAAGGGCGCGGCGGCCTCCTCCGGCGTCCCGGTCTGAAGCTCTTGCGCGGCGATCAGCGCGGCCAGCGGCTCCAGCCCCCGCTCGCGGGCGATGGTCGCCTTGGTGCGGCGCTTCGGTTTGTAGGGCAGATAGAGATCTTCCAGCTCGGTCTTCTGCCGGGTCGCCTCGATCCGGCTTTTGAGCTCCGGCGTCAGCTTGCCCAACTCCTCGATGGTCTTGAGGACCGTGACCTTGCGCTCCTCCAACTCGCCGAAATAGGCGAGGCGCTCCTCGATGGCACGAATCTGCACCTCGTCCAACTCGCCGGTGCGCTCCTTGCGGTAACGGGCGATAAAGGGGACGGTCGCGCCCTCGCGCAGCAGTTCGACGGTATGGTCAACCTGGGAGAATTTAAGACCGGATTCCTCGACCAGAGTGGCGAGCACCCGGGAAAGCTGCTGGGGGGTCAGTGCCATGGGTGGTTCCTTTTTTGGAGATGAGATGAAAACCGGCCTCGCGTCCGTTCGCTGCGCTCACTTGAGCACGCGGAGAGCACTGAGAAAGCCGTAAACTCAATAATCCCCAGCCCTGAGGGAGAGGAGGGGGAAACGCCCCTGATTTTCAAGGGGGCGGGATTGTAGCATGAGGACAAGAGTAAGAGAAGCCCGTTCGCCAGGCGGCGGTTTCCGTGATTGACGGCGCGAAACGCCTGCGTTAGATTGGCGAGTTCTTATTTTTTGATGGATTGAGCGGGAGATGATGGGGAACGGAATTCGACAACAGGGGGAATCATTCAACCGCCGATGTCGGCACGATGCCGATTGGCGGTTTTTTTTGTGGGAAAACAATGGGTTGATTAAGGAATGTTGCCGGGATAACGTTGAAAACCAGCCTGCCCCTTTTTTTGATGTTTAGGAGGTATTGCAATGAATTCTGAAACAACTTTGACCAGTCTTGCAATGTTGAAAGTTAACATCGGTCAAGGAAAAGATTATCTTGAATACCTCAGGCCTTTTGTCCTGAGGGTGTTGAAGCACGGTGGTCTCGAAATAATTACTGACTTAAACGTCGCCGAAAAATTAAGGGAAGACCACGGCTTAGAAATCCCTCAAAGGACCGTCCACATTATTCTTCAGAGATTGGTCAGAGCCGGTCAACTCCAAAGATCAGATGGCGTCTATCGAGTTCTTCGAGAAGTCGAAGCCAAGGATTGATGCACTCGCGAAAAAAGCTCACGCGGCTTGAGGCATGAGCCAACCGATTCGGTTGTTGTCGGGCCGAAAGGCCTCGGCAAGATGCCGTAGATATCCCCGCAGCGGTCTTAATGGCACTTTTA
>JAVFAR010000057.1:0-18369 GCA_034002365.1 Trichloromonas sp. | reverse complement strand
GCCGTCGCCGGCCTGCTCGACGACGATCCGGAAGCCGTCTGGAATGCCCGGGTCGAGGTGAAGCTGGTGGAACTGGAAGACGGGCGCTACCGGGAGGATCTCGACCCCTGGAGCTTCAATCCCCGCCGCGCCGCCGCCGACCCCAAGCGAAATTATCGCATTCCCGCCGAACTCGATCTGGCCGAGATCAAGACCCGGGCGCGCCAGGCGCCGGTCTATCTCATCCGCGACGGGGAAGAATTGAGCCAGGTGATCCTGCCGGTACACGGCAAGGGGCTCTGGTCGACCCTCTACGGCTATCTGGCCCTGGCCCCCGACCTGACCACGGTCAAGGGCTTCGGATTCCATGAGCACGGAGAAACCCCCGGTCTCGGCGGCGAGGTGGACAATCCCGCCTGGCGGGCCCAATGGCCCGGCAAAGAGGTGCGTGACGCCCAGGGCCGGCCGGTCATCGAAGTTCTCAAGGGCAAGGTCGAGGCGGCGGACCCCCTGGCCCGCCACCGCATCGACGGCCTTTCCGGCGCCACCATCACGTCGCGCGGGGTAACGAACCTGCTGCGCTACTGGCTCGGCGAGGACGGATTCGGCCCCTATCTGCGGCGGCTGGCCGAAGAGGGAGGCGCCCATGGCTAAACTCAAGGAGACCCTCTTTCGCCCCCTCTTCGACAACAACCCCATCGCCCTGCAGATTCTCGGCATCTGCTCGGCCCTGGCGGTCACCGGCCGGATGGAGACGGCCCTGGTCATGTCCCTGGCGGTGATCTGCGTCGTCGCCCTGTCGAGCGCCGTCATCAGCCTGATTCGCCGGCAGATTCCCGACAGCATCCGCATCATCGTGCAGATGACCATCATCGCCTCGCTGGTCATCATCGTCGACCAGACGATTCAGGCCTTTCTCCCCGACCTCAGCCGCAAGCTCTCGGTCTTCGTCGGCCTGATCATCACCAACTGCATCGTCCTCGGCCGCGCCGAGGCCTTCGCCATGAAACATTCTCCCGGCGCCGCCTTTCTCGACGGCCTCGGCAACGGCCTCGGCTACAGCCTGGTGCTGCTCGTCGTCGCCGGCCTGCGGGAGATTTTCGGCGTCGGCACCTGGTTCGGCCTGACCGTGCTCAAAACCGCCCAGAGCGGCGGCTGGTACGTCCCCAACGGGCTGATGCTGCTGCCGCCGAGCGCTTTTTTCATCATCGGCCTGCTGATCTGGGCGCTGCGCACGTGGAAACCGGAACAGGCGGAGAAGGATTGACGTCATGCTCGAAAACTATCTCGATATCTTCATCCGTGCGGTCTTTATCGAGAACATGGCTCTCGCCTTCTTTCTCGGCATGTGCACCTTTCTCGCCGTCTCGAAGAAGGTGGAAACCGCCGCCGGACTGGGGCTGGCGGTCATCGCCGTGCAGACCATCACGGTGCCGGTCAACAGCCTCATCCACCGTTACCTGCTGCGCGAGGGGGGGCTGGCCTGGGCCGGATTGGAGGGGGTCGACCTGACCTTCCTCGGCCTGATCTGCTACATCGGCGTCATCTCCGCCACCGTGCAGATTCTGGAACTTTTTCTCGACAAGCACATGCCCCGGCTCTATGCCGCCCTCGGCATCTTTCTGCCGCTGATTACCGTCAACTGCATGATCCTCGGCGGTTCGCTCTTCATGGTCGAGCGCAACTACGACTTCGGCGAAAGCCTGGTCTTCGGTCTCGGCAGCGGCAGCGGCTGGGCGCTGGCCATCGTCGGCCTGGCCGGCATCCGCGAAAAACTCAAATACAGCCGGATTCCCGCCGGGTTGCGCGGGCTGGGCATCACCTTCATCGTCGCCGGCCTCATGTCCCTGGCCTTCATGGCCTTTTCCGGCATCAAACTGTGAGGCGCGCGGCGCCCACCGGCACCAAGGCGTTGGCTTTATGACCGAAATCATCCTCGGCGTTTCTCTCTTCACCGGCATCATCCTGCTGCTGGTTGCCCTGATTCTGGCGGCGCGGGCCTTTCTCGCCCCGCGCGGCCAGGTCACGCTGACCATCAACGACGATCCGGGCAAATCCCTCAAGGTCAAGCCGGGAGGAAAACTGCTCGCCACCCTCGGCGCCAACGGCATCTTCATCCCCTCGGCCTGCGGCGGCGGCGGCACCTGCGGCCAGTGCCGGGTCAAGGTTCTCGCCGGCGGCGGCGCCATCCTCCCCACGGAAACCGGCCACATCAACCGCCGCGACGCCCGGGAAGGAACGCGCCTCGCCTGCCAGGTGGGGGTCAGGCAGGACCTGCGCCTGATCCTCCCGGCGGAGATCTTCGACATCCGCAAATGGGCGTGCACGGTGCGCTCCAACCGCAACGTCGCCTCCTTCATCAAGGAACTGGTGCTGGAACTCCCTCCCGGCGAAGACGTGAATTTCCGCGCCGGCGGGTATATCCAGATCGAGGCGCCGCCGCACGAACTCGAATACCGCGATTTCGACATCGACGAGCGCTTCCGCCCCGAGTGGGACCGCTTCGACCTCTGGCAGTACCGTTCCACCGTCAAGGAGCCGATTCAGCGCGCCTACTCCATGGCCAATTATCCCGAAGAAAAAGGGATCATCATGCTCAACGTGCGCATCGCCAGCCCGCCGCCGCGCCATCCGGAGGTGCCGCCGGGGCAGATGTCCTCCTATATCTTCAACCTCAAACCGGGGGATCAGGTCACCATCTCCGGCCCCTACGGCGACTTCTTCGCCAAGGACACGGACAAGGAGATGATCTTTATCGGCGGCGGCGCCGGGATGGCGCCGTTGCGCTCGCATATCTTCGACCAGTTGCTGCGGCTGAAGAGCCCGCGAAAAATCTCCTTCTGGTACGGCGCCCGCAGCCGGCTGGAGCTCTTCTACGCCGAGGAATTCGAAAAGCTCGCCGCCGAATACGACAATTTCAGCTGGCATGTGGCCCTCTCCGAACCCCTGCCCGAGGATCAGTGGGACGGCCCCACCGGTTTCATTCACAACGTCCTTTACGAGCACTACCTCAAGGACCACCCGGCGCCGGACGAGTGCGAATACTACCTTTGCGGCCCGCCCATGTTCCTCCTTTCCACCCGGGATATGCTGGAAAGCCTCGGCGTGGAGGGGGAAAACATCCTCTACGACGATTTCGGCATGTAGTCATGAAGACCTTTATCCTCAGCCTGATCATCTTTTTACTCAGCTTCGCCGGCCTCGCCGCCGGGCTGCTGCTCGGTCGCCGCGAGCCGCGCCGCACCCGCGGCGGAGGCAGGGAGAGCTGCGGCTGCGCCGCGGCCGGGGAAGGGCCGGCGCGCTGCCCCGACGCCCCGCGCCCTTCCTGAATCTCCGTAAAATTCCCAGGCTGGCCGGAATCGACCGTTGACAGCGCCCCGCATCCTCCCATAGAGTTGATTCATCGACGAAAGGGCAAACCCGGGGCAACCCGGCGACGCAAAACCACGGGTCCGAAAGTTTCGGATGGCCGGGTTACCGAATCGAACGGGCCACCACTCCACCCGCCTTCGTCGATTCGCAGGCGGGTTTTTTCGTGGCAAGGGCCCGCGCACTTGAAGGAGGTCACTATGAACGTGAATGGCGCGGCAAACGCAACGGCTGGTCTTTCCATCCTGAAAAAGGCCAACGAACAACCGAAGGTCGCCCTCGAAGTCATGCAGAAATCCTTGCAGGGCATCGAGCAGGCCCAATCCCCGCAAAAAAGCCAGGGGGTCAGCTTGGCCGAGCAGACCGGCAAGGGCAAGCTCATCAACGTCAAAGCCTGATTTCTCTCACCCATCGCGCAACAAAAAAGACCCCGCTTCGCAACTGGAGGCGGGGTCTTTTTTGTCAAAGGATAGCGGATCGATCAGGACAGCCGGGCCCTGAAATCCTCGTAGCCGAAGCGACGGATGATCCGCAGCTCGCCGGTTTCCGGCTCGAAGGTACAGATGGCCGGATGCTGGATACCGTTGAAGGTGGTGGTCTTGACCATGGTGTAGTGAGCCATGTCTTCGAAGGCCAGACGGTCGCCGGGCTTCAGGGGCTGGTCAAAGGACCAGTCGCCGATCACGTCTCCGGCCAGACAGGACGGCCCGCCGAGGCGATAGCTGTGGGGCTTGACGCCGGGATCGAAAGCGCCGGTGATGCCGGGACGGTAAGGCATCTCCAGCACGTCGGGCATGTGGCAGGTGGCGGAGACGTCGAGAATGGCGATCGTCATCTCGTTCTCCACCACATCGAGCACCTCGGAGACGAGCACGCCGGTGCCGATGGCGATGGCCTCCCCCGGCTCCAGATAGACCTCCAGGCCGTACTTCCCCTTGAAATACGTGATCAGTTCCGCCAGGCCGTCAAGGTCGTAGCCGTCACGGGTGATGTGATGGCCGCCGCCGAGGTTCAGCCACTTCATCCCCGGCAGAAAGGCGCCGAACTTCTCCTCGAAGGCCTTCGCCGTCCGCGCCAGGGGTTCGAAGAGCTGCTCGCAGAGGGTGTGGAAATGCAGCCCCTCGACCCCCTCCAGGGAGCGCCCGTCGAACTCCCGGCGGGGGATGCCGAGGCGCGACCTGGGGGCGCAGGGATCGTAGATGGGGGTGTGCCCCTCGGAATGCTCGGGATTGACCCGCAGGCCGATGGAAACCCGCCCCTTTTCTTTCTCCCAGAGCGGGCGGAAGCGTTCCAGCTGGTTAAAGGAGTTGAAGACCAGGTGGTTGGAGATGGAAAGGAGTTCCACGACGTCGGATTCTTTAAAAGCGGCGGCGAAGCTGTGCACCTCGCGGCCGAATTCCTCCCGCCCGAGACGCGCCTCCCAGGGGGAAGAGGCGCAGACACCTTGCAGGGTTCCGCGAATGAGGGGAAAGACGCTCCACATGGAAAAGGCCTTGAGCGCCATGAGAATCTTCGCCCCGCTGCGTTTCTGCACCTCGTCGAGAATGGCGAGGTTATGGCGCAGCCGCCCGAGATCGACCACGTAAGCGGGGGAGGGGGCGAGGTCGAGGATTTTGGGGATATCGATACCGGTCATCGCTTTGCCTTTACGCCGAGATGCCGTGCGACGGCATCGGAAAAAAGCTGAAAATCGTCAAGATGCCGCCGCAGGATAAGCACGACGATCTCCGCATCGGCGGCTTCATACTGATGCACAACGACATTCCTGAATTTGGCCATCTTCTCCATCACGGCGGTCTGTTCCGCCGTCAGGACGCCGTTCTCACCCAGCACACGAAAGGTGTCGGCATAGGTTTCCGGCGTCCGCAGTGCCCCGTCGGAAATGACATGACCGGCGATATCGGCGCAGGTTTCTATCATCATCTGCAGGGTTCGCTCGACGATGCGCTGGACCTTCCAGTCGCGTTGATAATCATCCACCGTCACCGAGGAAAACTCGGAAACCTGCTTCCGGTAATCGTCCAGAGACGCCAGTTTGCGCAGGACAAGCGCCACATCCACCATTACGCAAATCTCCTGAAGAGGATGTCCTGCTCCTTGCGTCTGAAATCGAAAAATTCCCGCAGCATACGCGACTCGAAGGCATGACGGAGATAGGGCTGCTTATCCGCGATGACGCGTCGGGCGCCGAGGATTCTTCCGACGAGGCTCAACGGCGCGCTATTCAGCACAACCAGATCGAAGGCATCCGTCCCGAGAACATCCGACACCATGCCGGACAGCTCGGCCTTGGCCTCCGCCCCCGCCGCCCCCGAAGCCAGATAGACGGCAATATCCACATCGGCAAGGGGTTTCGGCGCCCCTTTCGCCAAGCTCCCGAAGAGATAGGCAAAAACGATCCGGTCATCCCGCTCGAATGCGGAGCCCAGCTTTTCGACACGGGAAAGGATGTCTCCCGAAAGTCTGCCCCTCGTCCTCACTGAGTTCCTCGATAGTTAGTTATTTACAGTTCCGGCCAGTCGCCGCCGTCAACCACCACCGTCGGCAGGCCCATCGGCCCCAGCACCTCCAAAAACACCTCCGGATCGAACTGTTCCATGTTCCAGACGCCCGGGGCGTGCCACTGGCCGGTAAGCATCATGATGGCGCCGACCACCGCCGGCACGCCGGTGGTGTAGCTGATGGCCTGGGATTTGACCTCGCGGCAGCAGGCCTCGTGGTCACAGATGTTGTAGATGTAGACCTGCTTGCGCTTACCGTCCTTCAGCCCCCGGGCGATGACGCCGATGCAGGTCTTGCCCTTGGTCAGCGGCCCGAGGCTGCCGGGATCGGGGAGCAGCGCCTTCAGGAACTGGATCGGCACGATCTTCTGCCCCTGAAACTCGACCTCGTCAATGCGGGTCATGCCGACATTCTGCAACACCTCCAGGTGCTTCAGGTAATTGTCCGAGAAGGTCATCCAGAACTGGGCCTTCTTGATGGTCGGGAGGTGCTTGACGATGGACTCCATCTCTTCGTGGTAGAGGCGGTAGACATTCATCGGCCCGATGCCGTCGGGAAAATCGAACACCCGCTTGGTGGAGAGCGGCGCCGTTTCGACAAACTCGCCGTTCTCCCAATGGCGGCAGGGAGCGGTGACTTCGCGGATGTTGATCTCCGGATTGAAGTTGGTGGCGAAGGGCTGGCCGTGGCTGCCGGCGTTGGCGTCGATGATGTCGAGCTCCTCGATCACGTCGAGATATTTTTTCGCCGCCAGGGCGGTGTAGACGTTGGTGACGCCGGGATCGAAGCCCGAGCCGAGCAGGGCCATGAGCCCGGCCTGCCTGAATTTGTCCTGATAGGCCCACTGCCAGGAGTACTCGAACTTGGCGGTATCGAGCGGCTCGTAGTTGGCGGTATCGAGGTAGTCGACGCCGGTCGCCAGGCAGGCATCCATGATGTGCAGATCCTGGTAGGGCAAGGCGACGTTGATGACCAGCTTGGGCTGCACCTTTTTGATCAGCGCCGTCAGCTCCGGCACGTTGTCGGCGTCGACCTGGGCGGTGGCGATGGGCGTGGCGATCTGCGCGGCGATGGCGTCGCACTTGGCCTTGGTGCGCGAGGCCAGGGTGATTTCGCTGAAGATATCCCGCCGCTGGGCGCATTTATGGGTAACGACCTGGCCGACGCCGCCGGCGCCGATAATCAGAACCTTGTTCATCGCTGTTCTCCGTTCGTCAAGGGATAGCCCGAGCGGGCAAGGCGCCGCGTCCTTCAGGCTGGATTAAAAAGTAAATGCGGATATTAACATCGTTGTCCGGCAAATAATAACAGATTTTTCCCTGACGACAGGGGATGGGGGGAGAAACCGGACCGATCTCCCCCGGATGCGCTATGCTTGAGGAAAAGTCCCTGGAGAAACCGCCATGCCCCGCCTTTTCCGCTTCCTCGAACCGACCTTCTTTGCCGGGCTGATCGACGATCCCTGCCTGGTGATCCGCGACCGCCCCATCCACCAGAGCATCCTCCTCGACTGCGGCGCCCTCCATCAGGTCGCCAAGCGGGAGATGAAACCGGTGCGGGCGATCTTCGTCAGCCACGCCCACATGGACCACTTCATGGGCTTCGACGCCTTTCTCCGCCAGGTCCACGCCGGCCCTCGAACCGTCGAAGTTTTCGGCCCGCCGGGCATGGCCGAGCGGGCGGCGGCGCGCCTCGCCGGCTACGACTGGAATCTGGCCGAACCCTACTGGTGCACTCTGCTGGTGCATGAAGTGCATCCGGAGCAGCTTGTCTCCGTCCGTTTCTCCGGCCCGGAAGCTTTCCGCCGTCACGAACTGGGCGCGACACCCCGCGCGGGAAGGGTCATCTACCGCCACAACCATCTGGAAGTAGCGGCGGAAACCCTCGACCACGGCATCCCGGTCCTCGCCTTTCGCGTCTGGGAACGGAAAATCTTCGCTCTGGATGGGGCCAAGCTGGCGGCGCTCGGCCTGGTGGCGGGGGATTGGCTGGCGGAACTGAAACGGCGATTTTTCGAGGATTGGCCGGAGTCCGGGCCGTTACGAATCGCCCGCGCCACGGGATGCGGTGTCCGGGAGGAAACCATCATCGATGCCGAGGCCTTCTACCGGCAAATCGGCGCGACGCCGATAATGCCGAGCCTCGGCTACCTCACCGACTGGGGCTGGTCTGCGGAGAATCTGGAGAAGGTCCGGCATTTTATGGCCGGGGTCGACCTGCTGGTCGGCGAGTGCGCCTTTCTGCGGGCGGAAACCCACAAGGCCCGCGCCTCGCGCCATCTCTGCACCGCCGACTGGAATCTCCTGCTCGCCGAGCTGCGACCGCGGGCCTTTTTACCCATGCACCTGTCGAAAACCTACCTGGGACGCAGTCCCGAACTCTACGAAGAACTCGCGACGCCTCCCGAAACGAAGCTCCTTACCCTCCCCGAACACCTCGCCCCCCGTCCCCTGCATGGCCATGAGGCGCGGGCGCTGTTGCGCTATTGATCGGGGATGACGGCCGCCAGAAGATTAGCGATTATCTACAAACGGTTTATCCGGCAGGATTTTATTGCCTTGCCCCGGCTTCTTTGCTAAAGAGGACGCATGAAAACGACCTGGTACGAATTACGAATCGATGTGCCGTCGAGCGGGCTCGACCTGGTGTGCAACGAACTGGGCGAGCTCGGCTGCGCCGGAATTACCGTGGAGGAGCGGACGCTGGATACCTTCGTCGCGCCCGATCCCGACGCCGACGCGCCGGAGCGCTACGGCATCAGCGCTTACTTCCCCTCCGAGGGGGATGAAGCGGCCCTGCGGACGCAGGTGACGGAGCGGCTCGAATGGCTGGGGCCGCTGGCCCCGGGGCTGCTGCCCCTGACCCTGCAATGCCGGCCGGTCCAGGAGCAGGACTGGGCGGAGGGCTGGAAGCAGCACTTCAGCGCGACGCGCATCGGCCGGCGATTGATCGTCAAGCCGACCTGGGAAGAGTGGTCCCCGGCCAACGACGAGGTGGTGGTCGAACTCGATCCCGGCATGGCCTTCGGCACCGGCACCCACGGCACCACCCGCCTTTGCCTGGAGGCCCTGGCCGGTCTCTTTAACGCCCCTCCCGTGCCGTCGCGGGTGCTCGATGTCGGCACCGGCAGCGGCATCCTCGCCATCGCCGCCGCCGCCCTCGGCGCCCGGCGGGTGCTGGGCTGCGACATCGAGGAGGAGTCCTGCCGCGTGGCCCGGGAAAATGTCGAACTGAACGGGGCCGGCGACCGGGTGGAGATCACCGGCGAGTCCCTGGAATCGCTGGAAGGCAATTTCGACGTGATACTGGCCAATATCCTGGCCGAGGAAAACATTCGCCTCGGCGATGAACTGACCCGGCGGCTGGCCCCCGGCGGCACCCTGATTCTCTCCGGCATCCTGCGGGAAAAGGAATCCCTGGCCGCCCAGGCCTTTGCCCGTTATGCCCTGCACGGCCCGGAAGTTACCCGCGAAGCCGAGTGGGTCTGCCTCCGTTACCGGAAACCCGCCTAGTTTTTCCACCCGAACGTCGGCCGCCGTTGCCGGAAAGACCCATGCAGCGTTTTTTTGTTCCCCCTGAACTTATCACCGGCGACGAGGGGCTGCTGCCCGAGGACGTCGGCCATCACCTGGGCCGGGTGCTGCGGCTGCCGCCGGGGGAGGAACTGTTGCTGCTCGACGGCGAGGGCGCGGCCTGCCGGGCCCGGCTGTTCGCTTTCGGGCCGCGCGGCGCCCAGATCCGGGTGCTGGAGCGCTGGCGCGAGGCCGAGCACGGCCTGCCCATCCATCTCATCCAATCCCTGCCCAAGGCCGACAAGCTCGAACTGGTGCTGCAGAAGGGCACCGAACTGGGGATCACCGCCTTTTCCCCCGTTCTCAGCGAGCGCGGCGTGAGTCATCCCGTTGACAGCCGTCAGGCAAAACGTCACCAGCGCTGGACAAAAATTGTCCGCGAAGCCGCCCGTCAGTGCCGCCGCCCCGTCATCCCCCGGCTCGATGAAATCCAGCCCCTTGCCCTGGCGCTGGAATCCTGCGCCGAACCCCTGCGTCTGATGTTGTGGGAAGAGGAGAGCCGCCCCCTGGCCGAGGTTCTGCCGCCGACCCCGCCCTCGGCGGTGGCTTTGCTGGTCGGACCCGAGGGCGGTTTCAGTCCGCGCGAAGCGGAGCTGGCCCGGGGTTGCGGATTTCTGCCGGTGCGCCTCGGCCCGCGCATTCTGCGCAGTGAAACGGCGGGGTTTGCGGTGGCAAGCATCTTGCAGTACATTTACGGAGATCTGGGCGCGCCGGCGGCCTGAGCGCCGGTTCGTTGGTTGCCGAAAGGAGCCCCTATGAAGTGTCCGAAATGCGGTTATCACAGCTTCGAGTACCTGGAACGCTGCCGAAAGTGCGGCAACGATCTCGCCGCCTTCAAGGCCAAGTTCAATCTGCGCAGCCTGATTTTCCCCAAGCGTCAGAGCGGGGCGGCCGCGCCCGCCGTCGCCGGAGGGGACTTTGCCTTCGAAACGGAGCCGCCGGCGCCGGTAGCGGCGGCCGCAAGCGCGACAGCCGCGAATGCGACCGATTTCGGTTTTGACTTCATGGATGAAACCCCCGTCGCCGACGCGAGCTCGCCGATTCCCGCCGGCGCCGCATCTCCCTTCCCGGACGAGGTCGCGCCTTCCGCCGGCAAGGGCGCCTTCGATGGTGAAGCCTTCGATTGGAATGCCGAAGACGAAACAGTGAATGAAGCAACCGGCGTCGATGGGGGGGATGAGGCTGTCGACGAGGCCGCCGGCGATGATAGTTTCGGTCTCGACCTCTCCTGGGACGCGGAGTTGCCGGTACTGGAACAGGCGGCGGCGGTCGAACCGGAAGATCCCTCCGATCCTCTCGACATGGACAGTCTTTCCGATTGGGACTTCGAGGCCGAGCCCCCCCTTCCTCCCGAAGCGGAAACCGTCAAAACCAAGGGGCAGGAGGCCCCCCGCGACCCTTTTGAAGTGCGGGAGCCGGGCATGGAGAGCCCGGTTCCCGAAGTCGATCTCCAGACCCTTTCCCCAGCATCCCCCCCGCCCGCCGGGACGGCGGAAGATTCGGCGCCCGCGGCCGTGACGAGCGCCGAAGTTACGATCACGGCCATTCCCGAGGCGGTCGTCGCCTCCGAGGGGGACGAGCCGAAAGTCGCCGCCGGCCTTCCCCGGGCCTTGGCCCTGGGAGCCGATCTGCTCCTTTTGGGCGGCATCCTCCTGCTCTTTCTGGTCGCCGGGGAACGTGCGCTGACGCCGGGAGCTTCCGGGCGCCTGCTGCCTTCCCTCGAATCCCTGCTGCGCTTGGCCATCCCCTATTTTCTGGTGTGTTTTTCCCTGAGCTTCGGCTATTTCACCCTCTTCCACTTTCTCGTCGGCCAGACTCCCGGCAAGATGCTCTTGCGCCTGCGGGTCGAGACGGAAGACGGCTTACCCCTCGATCTGCCGCAGGCTTTCTTGCGCAGCACCGGCGGACTCTTCGCCCTGCTCGCCGGCGGTTTGGGCTTTCTCGGCATTCTCTCGGCACGGCGGCGGGGCTGGAACGACCGTTTTGCCGGCACGCGGGTGGTGACGGTCGCGTCGGAGGCAGAAGCGGGGGAATGATTGCCCGATGAAGGCAGGGAAGATGTAAAGAAAGTGAAAGCGCGCTCCAGTGGGGCGCGCTTCGTTTTTTTCAGCCCTGCCGAAGCCGGATGAAGGAATCGAGGTCCGAACAACGCAGGCAGGGATTGTGCTCCAGTTCGAAGGCGATGGTCGAGACCGGCCGCGGCCCGTAGTCGTGGCCGGGATAAACCCGGGTTTCCGGGGGGAGGGACGCGAGGCGGCGCAGGCTTCGATAGAGTTGCCGAACATCGCTTCCGGGGAGGTCCGCACGCCCGCAACGGGTGACAAAAAGGGTGTCGCCGGTCACGGCCAGTCCCGGCGCGTACAGGCAGAGGGAGCCCGGAGAATGGCCGGGGGTATGCAGCACGTCGATTGTCCCGTCGCCGAGGGCGATCCGGCTCCCCTCTTCGAGGAACAGGTCGGCGCGGGGCAGGTCCAGCGGATGTCCGGCCAGCTTCACGCCGGTGGCCAAGAGCACCTTGTCGTTGCCGGCGACATGATCCCGGTGGCCGTGGGTGTTGATGAGCAGTTTCAGCTTGACGCCAAGCTGTCCGGCCTGCTCCAGCAGGCGGTCAGGGGCGAAGGAGGGGTCGACCGCCACCCCCTCGAGGGTGGCGGGGCAGTAGATCAGGCAGGCAAAGTTGGCCATCTCGCCGGCGGCGATCTGGACCACTTGCAAAGGGCTCACAGCCACTCGGGAACCTTCGGTTCTTCGTGCCCGATCTTGCGGATCTCCCCGTCGATGACCTGGAAGATGTCGCCGGTCTTGAGCACCTGCCAGCGGTCCCCTTCGCCGGGAGGCAGGGGGAACTCGCGGCTGCCGAGATAGACGTCGCCGCCGCCGATCATCCCCCACCAGTCGAGGGCGCCGGTCTGCCAGACCTTGGTCTTAAGATTAAAAGCCATAAGGTTTTCTCCTTTATATTGAATTCCCTTGGGTTTTTAAGGATAGCACGAAATGCGCGATCCGCCCGCCGGCGGGTTTTGTCCTTGTGACCCCCCGGCACATCGCTTATAATTCAGTTCTGTCTTTTTCTCAACCAAAACCGGGGCAAGGAGCCTTTTCATCATGAGATTCGTGAAAATGCACGGTGCCGGCAACGACTACGTCTATATCAACGGCTTCGCGGAGCAGGTGGCCGACCCGGCGGCGCTGTCCCAAGCGGTCAGCAACCGCCAGTTCGGCATCGGTTCCGACGGCCTGATCCTCATCCTGCCGTCGCGGGTAGCCGATGTGCGCATGCGTATGTTCAACGCCGACGGCAGTGAAGCGGAGATGTGCGGCAACGGCATTCGCTGCGTGGCCAAGTACGCCTACGATCACGGGCTGGTGACGAACAAAAACATTCGCGTCGAGACCGGCGCCGGGATCAAACCGTTGCAGCTTTTCACCAACGCCGCCGATAAAGTCGAGCGGGTGCGGGTCAACATGGGGCAACCGGTGCTGAAGCGCTCCCTGATTCCCATGACCGGGCCGGAAGCCGAACAGGTAGTGGCGGAAACCCTCGATGTGCTCGACCGTGCCTTTGAAATCACCTGCATCTCCATGGGCAATCCCCATTGCGTGATCTTTGTCGACGATGTCGACGCCTTTCCCGTCGAACTCTACGGTCCGGCCATCGAGAACCATCCCCGTTTTCCCCGCCGGATCAACGTCGAGTTCGTCCAGGTCCTCTCCTCCGGCGAGGTGCGTCAGCGCACCTGGGAACGGGGCGCCGCCGAGACCCTGGCCTGCGGCACCGGCGCCTCGGCGGTGACCGTGGCCGGCGTGCTCAGCGGCCGCACCGGTCGCCGGCTGGTCAACCACCTGCGCGGCGGCGATCTGGAGATGGAATGGGCCGAGGCCGGCGACATCTACATGACCGGCCCGGCGGTGCAGGTTTTCGAGGGAGACTACAACCCCCAATGAATTGCCCCATGTGTACCCGCTGGCAGGACGAACCGGAACTGCGTGTGGCCGAACTGGAGCACTGCTACGTGCAGCTCAACCGCGACCAGTTTTTCCCCGGCTACTGCCTGGTTTTCGCCAAAAAGCACGTGACCGAGCTCTTTCATCTCGACCCGGCGGCGCGCGCGGCCCTCATGGAAGAGGTCAACGGGGTGGCGGCGGCCCTCGCCGAGGTCTATCGGCCGGGCAAGATGAACTACGAACTGCTCGGCAACATGGTCCCGCACATGCACTGGCACCTGGTGCCGCGCTTTATCGACGATCCCCTCTGGCCGCGGCCGATCTGGAGCGAACCCCACGCGGAAAAGGCCCTGGACGCAAGCGACTACCGGGAAGCCGCCGGGCGCATTCGCCAGGCGCTGGGACTCTGACGCCATGCTCCTGTTCGATCTCGACAATACCCTCTATCCGCCGGAACGGGAGCTCTTCTCCCTCATCGACGTGCGCATCAACCGCTACATGAGCGAAGTCGTGGGCATTCCCGCCGCCGAGGTCGACGGCCTGCGCCGCCGCTACTGGGCCGAGTACGGCGTGACCCTGCAAGGACTGATGCGCCACTACCGGGTCGATCCCGAGGATTACCTCGATTACGTCCATGATGTCGACGTCGCCTCCCGGCTCGATCCCGACGCCGAGCTGCGCCAGGCGCTGCAACAGTTGCCCCAGCGCAAGGCGGTCTTCACCAACGGTTCCACCGGCCACGCCGAGCGGGTGCTGGCGCGGCTCGGTCTGCGCGACCAGTTCGAGAGTATCTTCGACATCCGCGTCGCCCGGTACCAGCCCAAGCCCTTCGCCGCCCCCTACCATCGGGTCGTCGCGAAACTGGGGGTCGACGCCCGCGACTGCACCATGATCGAGGATTCCCTGGAAAATCTGCGCACCGCCAAGGCCCTGGGAATGAAGACCGTGCTGGTCGGCGCCGGTCCGGAGGCGGATTTCGTCGACGCGCGCATCGACCGCGCGGCCCAGGTGCCTGCCGCCCTGGCCGGCCTGCAAGCCCCGTCCGTCCCGTTCTGATGCCCGCCTGTCCGCACCCGCTCGGCGCCCATATGTCCATCGCCGGCGGCCTGGACCGGGCCTTCGCCCGGCACGAACAGGTCGGCCGGGGGGCCATCGGGCGCGCCGGTTTCGCCGCGCTGATGCGGGATACGCGCTTCACGGCGATCCCCAAAATCCTCGAAACCCCCAAAGGGGAAGACGACGCCTGGGACCGGATCAATCTGGCATTGTTGCGGCAACCGGCACAGGGAGATTGACATGCGCGCGGTGATTCAGCGGGTAGCCTCGGCCCGGGTCGAGGTCGACGGCCAGAGCGTGGGGGAAATCGGCCGGGGACTGCTGATCCTGCTCGGCGTCGAGCAGGGGGATGGCGCCGAGGATGCCCGCTATCTGGCGGAGAAGTCGGCGCAGCTGCGGATTTTCGAGGACGCGGCCGGGAAGATGAATCTTTCGCTGGAGGATGTCGGCGGGCAGGCCCTGGCGGTTTCCCAGTTCACCCTGCTGGCCGATTGCCGCAAGGGTCGTCGCCCCGGTTTCTCCCGGGCGGCGCCGCCGGAGACGGCCGATGCCCTCTATCAACAATTCGTCGCGCTCTTGCGCGAGCGCGGTCTGACCGTGGCCACGGGGATTTTTCAGGCCGAGATGCAGGTGCATCTGGTCAATGACGGCCCCGTTACCCTGCTGCTCGACAGCCGGAAGGAATTTTGATGTCCCACGACGAAGAACACGAAATCCCCCAGTGGAGCGGCCCAAGCCGTTCGGCGAAGAAACGGGCGGCCAAGGCGGTGGAGACGGTCGCCACCCAACTTCTCGAACTGCCGGAGGCGACCTGGGCCAAGGTGCCGGCGCCGGCGGAAGTGCGGGAGGAAATCGAGCTGGCGCGGCGAACGGAAAGCCATGGCGCGCGCAAGCGGCAAATGAAGCATCTGGCCGGAGTACTGCGCCGCCATGACGAGGAAACGGCCGCTATTCAAGAGTTTCTGGAGGGCCTGGACCAGGTCCATCGGCAGGACAAAGAGGCGTTTCATCTCCTTGAGGAACTGCGCGACCGGATCTGCGATCCCGACCAGAGCGCCGCCGCCCTGGTCGAGGCCGAGGGGCTTCTCCCCGGTATCGACCGCGCCGGCCTCGCCCGCCTTGCCCGGGCGGTGCATACCGGCAATGATCGCAAAGCCTACCGGGAAATCTTTCGCCGCCTTCGCGCCGCCGCAGAACAGGCCGGCACTAACGACTGACGCAAAAAGGCCCGCCGGAAAGCGGGCCTTTGCTCAAGCACAGAGGGGAAAAACCTGGATTACAGGGCTTTCTTGATCAGGTTTTCGAGTTGGCTCTTGGGCGCGGCGCCGACCAGCTGGTCGACAATCTTGCCGTCCTTGAAGAGAATCAGGGTGGGAATGCCGCGTACGCCGTACTGCCCGGGGGTGGCGGGGTTTTCATCGACGTTGAGCTTGGCGATTTTGACCTTGCCGTCGTACTCACCGGCGAGACCGTCGATGACCGGACCGATCGCCTTGCAGGGGGCGCACCAGGTGGCCCAGAAGTCGACCAGAACCGGAGTCGAGGATTTGAGGACTTCGTTTTCGAAGCTGTCATCGGAAAGCTGAACGACTTTATCGCTGGCCATGTTGGAGTCTCCTTGCCGTGAAGTTTTTAGAAGCGATTTGATTGATTCAACTTTCGCAATGATAGAACACGCCTTGAAAAAATCAAGGGATTATTTGGTTTTCGTCCCGGCCCCCGAACCTTGACAGGCGCCTGGGGGGGCCCTATCATGCCGATGACTTCACAGGGCGGAGAGCATATGAAGCAGTCCAAGATTCATCTGGCGGTCAAGGAACAGACGGCGTTGCTCGGCGAATGCCTCGCCGGTCACGGCGAGGGCCTGGAACGCCTGGCCGGAGAACTGGTGGCGGGGTTCAATCAGGGGGGGCGCCTGCTCCTGGCCGGTTCCGGCCCGCTCGGAACGGTGGCCGAACTGGTCGCCGACCTCTTTCTTTATCGCCTGAGCTTCGAGCGCCCCTCCCTGCCGGCCCTGGCCCTGGGGCGGGATCCTTCCCTGGCCGCCTGCATGCTCCGCGACGGACAGGGACGGGCGTACTTTTCCCGCCAGCTGCGGGCCCTGGCCGACGGCAACGATTTGCTGCTGATCCTGGCGGACAGCAGCCGGGACGAAGCGCTGCTCGACCTGTTGCCGCTGGCCCGGCAGCTGGAGTGCAAGACGGCGCTGATCGTTCCCGAAGGGGTGCCCCTGGCGGGAGAAGAGGTCGATTTCCTCTTTGCGCTGAAGACCGCCGCCCCCACGCGCCTTCTGGAAATGGGTCTGTTCATGGGGCAGCTGCTGTGCGAACTGGTCGAAGGGGAACTCTTCGGCATATGACGACCGACACGGCAGAGTCCGCCCAGCGCGCGTTCTACCCGCTGCACCTGGACCTCACCGGGCGGCTGTGCGTCGTAGTCGGCGGCGGCGCCGTCGGTCGGCGCAAGCTCGCCGGGCTGTCGCGGGCCGGAGCCCGGGTACGGGTGATCGACGCCGATCCCGCTTCCGTGCCGCCGACCGATGACACCCTGGAGTTCCTCCCCCGCCCCTATCGGGACGGGGATCTGGAGGGCGCCTTCCTGGCCTTTGCCGCCACCGCCGACCCGGCGGTGAACGCCGCCGTCGCCGCCGAAGCCCGTCGCCGGGGGATTCCCGTCAACCGCGCCGATGACGGGTCCGACAGTGATTTCATCCTGCCCGCCAATCTCCGTCGGGAGGATCTGCTCTTCACCGTCGCCGGCGGCGGCCGCAGCCCGGCTCTGGCCGTTCTCCTGCGGGATCGGCTGGCCGAGCACTTCGGTCCCGAATGGGCAACGGTCCTCGACATCGCCGCCGCGCTGCGCCGAAAGCGGTTGACACCTTTGAAAAAAACCAAATATAATCAAGAGATTTTGCGCCAACTTCTGGCCGCCGGATTGGCCGAACGGGTTGCCGCCGGCGACGCCGCCGGGGTCGACGGCCTCCTCGCCGCCCTGCCGGAGGGGGGCTGCACCCTCGACGATCTCGGGATTCAACTGCCGAAAGGGATGCCATGAGTGTCAACATCCTGCTGTTCAAAATAACCCTGCTCTTCTATTCCGTGGCGACTGTCCTCTACCTGGCCGATGTGGTGCGACGGAAGGAAAAGGCCGGCAAAACCGGCAAGGCCGCCCGCTGGATCCTGGTCGGCGGTTTCGCCCTGCATTGCGCCACCCTGCTGGCCCGCTATCTTGAGGCAGGCTACACCCCGGTGGCCAACCTGCACGAATCGCTTTCCTTTTTTGCCTGGACCCTGGTCGGCATCTTCCTCCTCTTCGACATCCGCTACCGCATGACCGTCCTCGGCGCCTTCAGCTGCCCGCTGGCGGTGATTCTCATGCTGATCGGCTCCACCGCGCCCACCGGCATGAAAGAGCTCAATCCCGCCCTCGACAGCTGGTGGTTCCCGGTGCATGTGACGTTGGCCTTTCTCGGCAACGCCGTCTTCACCGTGGCCTTCGTCGCCGGGGTCATGTACCTGCTGCAGGAGCGGATGCTGAAAAGTAAAAAGTTCAGTGCTCTTTACTATCGATTGCCTTCTCTCGACGTCCTCGACAGCATCAACTACAAGTGCCTCTCTTTCGGCTTTCCCCTGATGACCATGGGGATCATCTCCGGCGCCGTCTGGGCCAATTCCGCCTGGGGCGGGTACTGGCGCTGGGACCCGAAAGAGACCTGGGCGCTGATCACCTGGTTTTTGTACGCCGCCCTGCTGCACGGCCGCCTGACCGTCGGCTGGCGCGGGCGGCGGGCGGCGGTCTTCGCCATTCTTGGTTTCCTGTGTCTGCTCTTCACCTTCTTTGGCGTCAATCTGCTGCTTTCGGATCTGCACAGCTTCAAGGCCATGGAAGGGCCATAGATAGCGGAAAATAGACGGAATTCACCATGATGAACATCATTGTCGTGGGG
>JAVFAR010000056.1:0-18437 GCA_034002365.1 Trichloromonas sp. | reverse complement strand
GAAAAGCCGCAACCACTGCGGCGGGAGGGGAGACCTTGGCCCCCACCAGGTGGGAGATGCCCGAAGCGGCGAGCAGCTGACGCCCTTCCGGATCGCCACCCATCGCCGTTAAGGCCAATTCCAGGCGGTTACGCAAACCCCGCCGAACCCCTTGGCGGGCAACCACCAGCTCGGTGGACTGCCCAGAGGCGGCGGCAAGCGGCACCACGGTTGCCAGAACTTCGAATTCTCCCGCCGGTTGCCGACGTACGTAGCTGACGGTAAAAGCCGCCATGTCCACGGTCCGGTAGCGGTTCAGCCATTCATGAAGATCGTCGACCTCCTGAAATTCCCGCACCGCCACCTCTTCCCCGAGCCGCCGGGCGAGGTAGCCGGCCAAAGCCTGGGCCTGCTCCAGGGAAGGGAAAAAATGGGTCGCCTTGGGCACGACCCCGAAGGTAAGACGCGCCTGAACCGGCGCCGCCCAGCAAAAGATCAGGAACAACAGAAACAGCAGCCTGACTCGCATCACAGCAAAGGATCCTTTACCGGGAAAAACCCACAGGTGAGTTCAGGTATCATCATAACAGGGGATCCCCCATCGGCCCGTCTCCGGCCAGAGATTCCCGGGCGGCCGCCACCAGAAAGAGGGAACCGGCGACCAAAACGATCTCCCCCGGGCGCTGCTCCTTGAGTGCGGCGGCCAACGCCTCCGCGCAGCAGGTAAAAATCCGGGCCGAGCGGCCGGCCTCTCGGCCCAGCTGAGCCAGGACCTCCGGCGGCACCGCCTCCTCGACCGGCGGTACCGTGCAATAGAGCTCCGCAACCCAGGGTAAAAGCGGGGAAAGGATCGCGGCGGCCTCCTTGTCCCCTTTCAGCCCGACGACCCAGCGGACGGCGCGGGGGGCGAGATGGCGCAGGTAGCCGGCAAGCACCGCCGCCCCCCCCTCGTTATGGGCGCCGTCGAGCAGAATCCGCCGCGCCCCGCCCCACCACTCCAGGCGGCCGGGCCACCGCGCCTTGGCGATTCCGGCACGTGCGACCGTCGGCGTCAGGGGCTCCCCCTGCTCGGCCAGGATCTCGGCCGCGCCCAGGGCCAGGGACAGGTTCTCTCGCTGATGGCCGCCAAGGAGGCCGGAGTGCAGGCCCTCCAGCACCCAATGGCGGCCGTGCCACGACAAAGGGGCGTCATCCCCGTCGGGACCGAGCACGCTGCCATAATCGCGAATTGGGGCCTGCCGTTCCCAGGCCAGAGTACGAAGTACCCGATCGGCCTCGGCAGCCTGACGCCCCAGCACCAGGGGGACGCCGGGCTTGATGATCCCGCCCTTTTCCCCGGCGATGGTTGACAGATCGCCACCAAGATACCCGGCATGATCGCGGCAGATCGAGGTGATGACCGTCACCCGGGGGGACTCAACGGCATTGGTGGCGTCGAGTCGGCCGCCCATGCCCGTCTCCAGCACCGCGAAATCGACCCGTTCCCGCTGAAAATGGAGCAGGGCCATGGCGGTGGTGAACTCGAAGAACGTGCTCGGGATCTCCCCCGCGACCGTCCTCAACTCTTCGGTATAGGCCGCCACCCGCGTTTCCTCGATGGGGACGCCGTTTACCCGGATGCGTTCGGTGAAGGAATGGAGATGGGGGGAGGTGTAGAGCCCGACCCGCAGCCCCGCTTCCCGCAGTATCCGGTCCAGGCAGGCGCAGACCGAACCTTTGCCGTTGCTGCCGGCAACATGGATGACGCCGTAGGCGCGCTCGGGATGCCCGAGCCGGTCGAGCAGGGCGCGGATATTTTCCAAACCCAGCTTGATCCCAAATTTCTGCAGTCCGTAGAGGTAGTCAAGGCTCTCCTGATAGGCCACGGATCAGCTCTTGGTGAAAATCCGTAGAATCTGGGAGAGGCGCTGCTTCATTTCCTGGCGACGGACGATCATATCGACCATGCCGTGCTCCAGAAGATATTCGGAGCGCTGGAAGCCTTCGGGCAGGGTCTGCCGGATGGTCTGCTCGATGACCCGGGGGCCGGCGAAGCCGATCAGCGCCTTGGGCTCGGCCATGTTGATGTCGCCGAGCATGGCGAAACTGGCGGTCACGCCGCCGGTGGTCGGATCGGTCAAGACGGAAATGAAAGGCAGTCCGGCCTTTTTCAGCTTGGCCAGGGCGGCGCTGGTCTTGGCCATCTGCATGAGGGAGAGGATGCTTTCCTGCATGCGCGCCCCGCCGGAAGAGGAGAAGACGAGGACCGGACAGCGTTTTTCCAATCCCAGCTCGATGACCCGGGTGATCTTCTCCCCCACCACCGACCCCATGCTTCCGCCCATGAAACCGAAGTCGAAGACGGCGATGGCCACCGGCAGACCCTCGATCGTCCCCTTGCCGCAGATCACCGCATCGCCGCTGCTCTTCTTGACGGCGGCGCGAATCCGGTCCTTATAGCGCTTGGAATCCTTGAAATCGAGAAAGTCCACAGACTCCATGGCGGCATCCATCTCGGCAAAGGATCCCTGGTCGATCACAAGACTGATCCGTTCCCGGGCGGAGATGCGAAAGTGGTAGTCACACTTGGGACAGACGTTAAGGTTGCGCTCGACTTCCTTGGTGTAGATGATCTCGCTGCAGTTCTTGCATTTGGTCCAGACCCCTTCGGGCATCTGGACTTTTTTCGATTCCACTTCGGCGATGGGCGCCTTGGAGCGCTTGAACCAGGACATATGTCTACCTCGTGATGATTTAGTTTCGGCGTGACCTCGTCGACCGGTTTGGAAGCGGCGTAAAATGCCGTTTCCGCGCATTCGCCTGCGGCGAGGCAGGCGTCGGCCGCCCCTTGGGCCGGAACGAATTTCCTACATTAATCCAAGCCCTGCTCCATTTCAACCGTTTTCTCGGACGGCAAGCTCGCGAACCTGAGCCAGCAAATCAAGAAACATGGGAGCATCGATCCGCCCGGTCTGCACATTGTAACGGCTGGTATGGTAACTGGCGACCAGGGTCAGTCCGTTGCTCAGGGGATAGGCGGCGCCGTGGCCAAAGGGAAAGCCGGAGAGGCGATCGACCAGCCCTTCTTCCTTGAAAAGCCGCAGGCAGCTGACAAAAGCTCCCTGACCAAGGGCCAGAACCACCTTGAGCCGGGGCAAAGCGGCCAGCTCCGCCGCCAGGAAGGGGCGGCACTGGTCAAACTCGACGGGCAGCGGCCTGTTTTCCGGCGGCGCGCATTTGACCGCGTTGCTGATGTAGAGACCGGTCAGGCGCAGCCCGTCGCCGAAGCCGGAAACCTCCGGGCGGCTGGCGAAACCGGCTTGGTGCAGCAGGGGATACATGAAATCCCCGGCGCCGTCGCCGGTGAAGGGACGTCCGGTACGATTGGCGCCGTGGGCGCCGGGAGCCAGCCCGACCAGCAGCACCCGCGCCTGGGGATCGCCGAAGCCGGGCACCGGCCGGTTCCAGTATTCCTCCCGGCTACGCCCCCCTTTCGGCGGCAGAACCCCCAAATAGTCGACGAGGCGCGGGCAGCGGCGACAGCTCGCCACCCGCTCGGCAAAAGCCTTATCCATGCCCCCCCCTTTCCGGTTCAGGCCGACGGCTTGCCGGGGGATCTGGGCTTGCCCCGGCGCCGGGGTTTCTTCGCCTTCGTGGCGGCGGCCGCCGGCTTGGCATGGGCCGGGGGGGCTTTTTTACGGGGCGCGCCGCGTTTGTAGTCCCAGAAGAAATCATCCTCCTCGGGAAACCGGCTGGGAATCTTGCGGCCGATATATTCCTCGATGTCGGGCAGATGGAAAACCAGATCCTCGTCGGCAAAACTGATCGCCTTGCCGAGAGCGCCGGCCCGGGCGGTGCGGCCGATGCGATGGACGTAATCCTCCGGATCCTGGGGCAGGTCGTAGTTGATGACATGGCTTACGGCATCGATATGGATCCCCCGGGAAGCGACGTCGGTCGCCACCAGAAAGGTCAGCTTGCCCTCCCTGAAATCGGCGAGGATGCGCATCCGCTTGTTCTGCGGGATATCCCCGGAGATCACCGCCGCTTTCAGCTCGTTGGCCTTGAGGCGCTCGGTGAGATACTCGGCTTCCCGTTTGGTATTGACGAAAACCAGAACCCGTTCGGCCGCCGGCTCCTTCTTGAGCAACCCCATCAGCAGCGGGAACTTTTCCCGACGGGAGGCATGATAAAGCACCTGCTCGACCCGTTCGGCGGTGACCTGTTCGGGCAGGATTTCGACCCGTTCCGCCAGATCCATGAACTCGTAGGCCAGCTCGCGCACCCGTGGGGACAGGGTGGCGGAAAAGAGCATGGTCTGGCGATGTTCGAAACCGGGAAGCTTGCGCAGGATATAGCGCAGGTCCTTGATGAAGCCCATGTCGAACAAGCGGTCGGCTTCGTCGATCACCAGCGCCTCGATACGGTCGAAGGTAAAGACCCGCTGCTTGGCGTAGTCAATCAGCCGTCCCGGCGTGGCGACAATGATGTCGACACCGTCCCTGAGGGCCTGACGCTGCTTGTCGTAGTCCATGCCGCCGAAGATCGCCTGCACCTTGATCGGGCAGTGGGCACCGAGCCCCTTGGCGTCCTCGACGATCTGCACCACCAGTTCGCGGGTCGGCGCCATGATCAGGGCGCGGGGGTTGTTGCTGGTGCGCTTGCCGCTGGTCAGCAGCCGGGTAAAAAGGGAGACGAGGAAAGCGGCGGTTTTGCCGGTGCCGGTCTGGGCCTGGGCCGCCACGTCCTTGCCGGAGAGGGCGATGGGGATGGTTTCTTCCTGCACCGGCGTGAGTTCGGTGAAGCCGACCTCGGCGACCCCTTTGAGGACCGCTTCGGGCAGATTCAGTTCGGTGAATTTCATGGGTTCCTTTCGTTAAAGAGCGGCGCGTGCATTCCGGATGAATGCCGCGACCCGCGCCGGGTCCTTGCGCCCCGGGGAGCTTTCGACACCGCTGGAGACGTCGACGCCGTAGGGACGCACCCGGCGGATCGCCTCGGCGACGTTCTCCGGATTGAGTCCGCCAGCGAGAATGACCGGCCGTTCGGCGGCGAGACGCGCCGCCAGTTTCCAATCGCCGAGCTGGCCGGTGCCGCCGTAGCTGTCCGGATGCCAGGCATCGAGCAACAGCGCCGAAACGGCGAAGCGCTCGACTCCGGCCAGGCTTTCCTCCCCCCGAACCCGCAACGCCTTGAGCACCCGATGGGGGGGGAAGCGGCACGCCTCCGGCCCCTCGTCGCCGTGCACCTGAATGACATCCAGCCCGCAGAAGTCGACCGTCTCGCGGATACTTTCCGGGGGTTCGTTGACAAAGAGCCCGACCGTGGTCACGAAAGGCGGCAACGCGGCGACAATCGCCCGGGCCTGTTCCCTGGTGACACACCGGGGACTTTTTTCGTAGAAAACCAGTCCCAGCGCGTCCGCCCCGCAGGCACAGGCCTGCAGGGCGTCGTCGATACGGGTGATGCCGCAGATCTTGATCCTGATCATCCGTCACCCCGGGGCGTTGATCGAAAACTCAATCCACCTTCGGCAGATGGGAAAGGGACTCCCGGATCGCCTCGGCCGGATATTCGTAGTCGGTGAGCTTGCCGGCGAAGTAGTCGTCGTAAGCGGTCATGTCGACATGGCCGTGCCCGGAGAGGTTGAAGAGGATGGTCTTTTCCTTCCCCTCTTCCTTGGCCTGCAGCGCCTCGTCGACGGCGCCGCGGATGGCGTGACTCGACTCGGGAGCGGGGATAATCCCCTCGGTCCGCGAGAAGAGGACCGCCGCGTCGAAGCAGGCGAGCTGATGCACCGCCCTGGCCTCGATCACCCCAGCGGCGAGCAATTGGGAAACCAGGGGGGAGGCGCCGTGGTAGCGCAGCCCGCCGGCGTGGATGCCCGGCGGCATGAAGTCGTGGCCGAGGGTGTACATCTTCGCCACCGGCGCCATCTTGGCGGTGTCGCCGTAATCGAAGGCGTAGACGCCCCGGGTCAGGGTCGGGCAGCTCGCCGGCTCCACCGCCAGCACCCGCACCTGCTTGCCGTTGGCCTTGTCGGCGACGAAGGGGAAGCCGATCCCGGCGAAGTTGGAACCGCCGCCGTGGCAGCCGATGACGACATCGGGATAATCCCCGGCGATGGCCATCTGTTCCTTGGCCTCAAGGCCGATGATCGTCTGGTGCAGGCAGACGTGATTGAGCACGCTCCCCAGGGCGTAGCGGGTATCCTCGCGGGAAAGAGCATCCTCCACCGCTTCGCTGATGGCCAGGCCGAGGGAACCGCCATTCCCGGGGTCCTTGGCGAGCATGGCGCGGCCGGCGTTGGTCTGATCCGACGGCGAGGGGATGACGTTCGCCCCCCAGAGCTGCATCATGCTCTTGCGGTAAGGTTTCTGCGCGAAGGAAACCTTGACCATGTAGACGGTGCACTCCAGACCAAACATCTGGCAGGCCAGGGCGATGGAGGATCCCCACTGCCCGGCGCCGGTCTCGGTGGCGATGCGCTTGGTCCCGGAGATCTTGTTGAAATAGGCCTGGGGCACGGCGCTGTTCGGCTTGTGCGAACCGGCCGGGGAGCCCCCTTCGTACTTGTAATAGATCTTCGCCGGGGTGCCGAGGGCTTTCTCCAGCCGGTGGGCGCGAAAGAGGGGGGAGGGGCGCCAGATCCGGAAGATCTCCCGCACCGGCTCGGGAATCTCGATCCAGCGCTGCTGGGAAACTTCCTGCTCGATCAGGGGCATGGGGAAGATCGGCAGCAGATCCTCCGGCTTGACCGGCTGCATCGTCCCGGGATGAATGACCGGCGCCAGCGGGCCCGGCATGTCGGGGATGACATTGTACCAGTATTTGGGGATGCGGTCTTCCGGCAACAGGATCTTGTTCTGCATCACGCTCTCCTTGAATTTTCCGCCGGGGGGACGCATGCGTCCCCCCGGGCGGTCGATGGGTGTATCCCCGCGGATGGTTTAGCCTATCAGTTCTTCCAGCTTCGCGCCGATGTCGTCCTCGCGCATCAGCGCCTCGCCGACGAGAAAAGCGCCGGCGCCGGCCTTGAGCAGACGTTCGACGTCGGCGCGGCCGTTGATGCCGCTTTCGGCGACGACCAACCGCTCCGCCGGAACCAGCGGCCGCAGGCGTTCGGTGACGCCGAGATCGGTGACGAAGGTGCGCAGGCTGCGGTTGTTGATCCCAATCAGCTCGCAGTCCGTTCGCAGCGCCAGCTCCAGTTCCGCCTCATCGTGGACTTCGAGGAGCACGTCGAGGCGCAGATCCCGGGCGCAGGCGATAAAATCCCGCAGCTGGATCGAATCGAGCATCGCCGCGATGAGCAGCACCGCGTCGGCGCCGAAAGCGCGGGCCTCGACAATCTGATAGGGATCGCAGATGAAATCCTTGCGCAAGAGCGGCAGGGAAACCTGTTCGCGGATCAGGCCGAGATAGTTCAGATGGCCGAGAAAGAACTTTTCGTCGGTGAGCACGGAAAGGCCGGTGGCCCCGTGCGCCTGGTAGGTCTCGGCGATGGCGATGGGATCGAAGTCGGCGCGGATCACCCCCTTGGAAGGGGAGCCCTTCTTCACCTCGGCGATGACCGCCGTCCCCCCCGCCTCGTGCATGATCCGCAGGGCGCGGGCAAAGCCCCGGGGCTGGTCCTCGACCAGTTCCAGACGCTGCCGCAGCCGCTCCATGGGAAATTTGGCCTTGGCGGCGGCCACCTCCTCGCGCTTGTGCGCGACGATCTTCTTCAGAATGTCGGGGGTATCGTTCATCGATAGATTTCCGTAGGGGCCTTTTGCGGCGCCCGATTTATGCGTTCGTCATCCCCGCCAACGCGTCGACTTTGGCCAGCGCCCGCCCTTCGTCGATGGCGGCGCGGGCCAGCTCCAGACCGGCGAAAATATCTTCGGCGGCGCCGGCGGCGACCAGGGCGAAGGCCGCGTTAAGCAGCACCACATCCCGGCGGGGGCCGGTTTCGCCGTGAAGCACCCTGCGCACGATTTCGGCATTGCCGACGGCGTTGCCCCCCTGCAGGGCGCTCATCGGACAGCGGGAAAGACCGAAATCCTCCGGCTCGATGGTGAAAACCTTGACCTCGCCGCCGCGGATCTCCGCGACCCGGGTCGGCCCGGTCAGGGTGATCTCGTCCATGCCGTCCATGCCGTAGACGACAAAGCCCCGGCGGCAGCCGAGCCGGGCCAGCACCTGGGCAAGGGGTTCGACCAGGGATTCCTGATAGACGCCGAGCACCTGACAGTCGGCCCCGGCGGGGTTGGTCAGCGGCCCGAGGATGTTGAAGATGGTGCGGATGCCGACCTCCTTGCGCGGGCCGATAGCGTACTTCATCGCCCCGTGCAGGGCCGGCGCGAAGAGAAAACCGATGCCGAGTTCGCGGATGCACTCCTCGACCTTCTCCGGTGTCACGTCCAGGTTCACCCCGAGCTTTTCCAGCACGTCGGCGCTGCCGCAGAGAGAGGAGACCGAGCGGTTGCCGTGCTTGGCGACCTTCACCCCGCAGGCGGCGACGACGAAGGAGACGGTCGTCGAGATGTTGAAGGTGTTGGTGCCGTCGCCGCCGGTGCCGACCACGTCGAGGATCGTCTCCTGGTCGAGGTTGATGTCCTCGCGGTCGATGTCCAGTACCTTGCCAACGCGGATCGGGGTGGCCCGGTCGCGCATGACCCGGGCGGCGCCGGTGATTTCATCCACCGTTTCCCCCTTCATGCGCAGCGCGGTGATGAAGGCGGCGATCTGGGCCGGCGTCGCCTCGCCGCCCATGACCTGATCCATCACGGCGATCATCTCCGATTCCGTGAGATCTTTCCGTTCCACCACCTTGGCGATCGCGGCTTTAATCATCCTGTCCTCACGATTCCTTCAGCTCAACTTCAGAAAATTGCCGAGCAGCTTCTTCCCTTCCAGGGTCAGAATCGACTCGGGATGAAACTGCACCCCCCAGACCGGCAGTTCGCGGTGCTCCATCCCCATGATCTCCCCCTGTGCCGTCCAGGCCGTCACCCGCAGGCAGTCGGGGAGCGTCTCGCGCTCAACGATCAGCGAATGGTAGCGGGTGGCGTCGAAGGGGTTGGAAAGCCCGGCGAAAACACCACTGTTGTCGTGATGGATCGGGCTGGTCTTGCCGTGCATGAGGGAGGCGGCGCGGACGATTTTCCCGCCGAAGGCCTGGCCGATGGACTGATGGCCGAGACAGACGCCGAGGATGGGGATCCGCCCCGCCAACCGCCGGATGGCTTCAACGGAGATGCCCGCCTCCAGCGGCGAGCAGGGACCGGGGGAGACCACCAGCCGCCGGGGCGCCTTGCGGGCGATCTCGCCGACGGTGATCTTGTCGTTGCGATGCACCTCCACCTCGGCGCCGAGTTCCCGGAAATACTGGACGATGTTGTAGGTGAAGGAGTCATAGTTGTCGATCATCAGGAGCATGTCAGTTCAGCCCCTTTCGCGCCATGGTGATGGCGGACATGGCGCCTTGCGCCTTGTTGACGGTCTCCTGGTACTCGGCGGCCGGGTCCGAGTCGGCGACGATACCGGCGCCGGCCTGGAGATGGATGCGGCCGTCGCGGATGACCAGGGTACGAATGGCGATGGCCATGTCCATGTTGCCGGAAAAGGAGAAGTAGCCGACGGCGCCGCCGTAGACCTCGCGGCGGCAGGGTTCCAGTTCGTCGATGATCTCCATGGCCCGGATCTTCGGCGCGCCGGAGAGGGTGCCGGCGGGAAAGGTGGCGCGGAAGACGTCGAAAGCATCGCGCCCTTCGAGCAGATGGCCGCGCACGTTGGAGACGATGTGCATGACGTGGGAATAGCGTTCGATGACCATCAGTTCGCTGACCTCCACCGAACCGGTACGGCAGACCCGGCCGAGATCGTTGCGGCCGAGATCGACCAGCATGATGTGCTCGGCCCGCTCCTTGGGATCGTCCAGCAATTCTTGCTCCAGCGCCAGATCCGCCTCCGCCGCCGCTCCCCGGGGGCGGGTGCCGGCGATGGGGCGCACCTCGACTTGTTCTCCCTCCTTGCGTACCAGCACCTCGGGGGAGGCGCCGACCACCAGGGTCTCGCCGAAGCGCAGGAAGAACATATAGGGGGAAGGATTGATGGTGCGCAGGGCGCGGTAGATGTCGAAGGGGTCGGTCGCGCCCAGGGGACCGGAGAAACGCTGGGACAGCACCACCTGGATGATGTCGCCGGCGCGGATATATTCCTTGCAGCGCTCCACCGCCGCCATGAAGCCCTCGCGGGTGTAATCCGACTCCATGGCCGGCGTCTCGCTCGAAACCTCCGGGGCATGACGGGGCAGGGGCGCCCGCAACTGCTCGATCAGTTCATCGATCCGGGCGGTTCCCTGCCGGTAGGCCTCGGCGGGGTCGGCGCCGGGAGCGAGGTGGACATTGCACACCACCTTGATCTTCTGGCGCATGTTATCGAAGATCAGCAGCTTTTCCGTGAGCAGGAAACAGGAATCGAAAGCGCCGATGCGGGCGGGGTTGGCGTCGGGGAGCTCCTCGACAAAACGCACCATATCGTAGCCGAGATAGCCGACGGCGCCGCCGAAAAAGCGCGGCAGTCCGTCGATGGGCACCGGCCGGTAGGGGGCGAGAAAGGCCTTGAGCTCAACCAGGGGATCGGCGCACTCCCCCTCCTGGAGGACGCGTCCGTCCTCCAGCACTTCGTAACGCTTCCCCCGGCTGCGAAAGACCCGCCCCGGACCGCTGCCGAGAAAGGAGTAGCGCGCCCACTTCTCTCCCCCTTCGATACTTTCCAGCAGAAAAGAGGTCTGGCCGTCGTCGATCTTCTTGAAGGCGGAAACGGGGGTTTCCATGTCGGCCAGGATTTCCCGGTAGATGGGAATCAGGTTGCCCTGCGTGGCCAGCGCGGCGAACTGCTCGGGGGAAGGGAAGTACATCGGGGCTCCGCGTATCCGCCGCCGGAACTTCCGACGGGGATAAATGAGAAAAAAGTGGCGTAATCTACCACGCCCCCTCCCGAACCGTCAAGGATCATGCCGGTCGGCGGGGGCGCCGTCATCGGCGGGAAGAGACGGAGCGAGCGCGTGCGGCAGGGCGTGGAGGTCGGCTCGACCGGCTTCGCCGGAAAAGCCCCGCAGCGGCTTGAACACGCCCCGACCTTCCGGCCAGGCGAGAAGCAGCACCCGCCACCGCCGGAAAAAGGCCGTGAGCAGACCGAGAATCAAGAGGACGCAACCGATCCAGACCAGCGGTTCGCCGGGGTCGCGGCTGAGCTGGAAACCGGCATACCAGAAACCGAACTGGTCCCGGGCATGAGCGGTCTGGTAGATGGTCACGCCGCGATGGACCAGCGGCCGGTTGACCTTGATAACCCCCTGCTTCACCACCTGCCCCTCCTCCAGAATCGACACCTCGCTGTGCAGCTGCTTCAGCACCGGATCCCGGAAGGCGTCGGGGTGAAGGGTCAGGCCGAAAGCGGCCGGGCTCGTTTCCTTGCCCCCCGCGGGGAGCGCCCGGTAACGGCCGAGAGGGAGGCCGTCGCGGTAAAGCTGCAGAGAGAGCACCCGTTCGAAGGGGAGGAATTTCTCCACCCGCGCCGTCAGGCCCGGGCGGGGGAGCTCGACCGTCTCCCCTTCGCGGGTGGTCAGCAGCAGCGGCGGGCGGCTGCCGTCGGCCTCGGCCACGGCGAGGCGCAGTTCGATGGGATAGTAGACCGGCTCGAAATGATCGAGACGCAGGGTGAAACCCAGGGGGCGATCGGCCTGGGCCGCCCAGTCGAAATAGTCCGTCGCCTCGTGCCCCACATAAAGCTGACGGGTGCCGACGAAGCCGGCGCCGCCGAGGAGCGCCCCGGCCATGATCAAAAGCAGGGAGAGATGCACCAGCGGCGCCCCCCAGCGCCCGGCGACGCCCTGCTGGGCGAGAAGCCCCCGGGGATGGGCGGCGACCCGATAGCCGCACGCGGCCAAACCGGCGACGGCCCGGTCCCGATCCAGTTCCTCGGGCAAGGGCCGCCAGTCAGGGTCGACCTCGGCGCCTTTTAAAGGAAAGCTCGGCCCCGCGAGCAGACGGTGCCGGCGCCGCAGGTCGCGCACCGTGCAGACGCTCAGATTCAGGGCGAGCAGGCCGAGGAGCAGGCGGAACCAGGGTCGCTGATAAAAGATCTCGTAGCGCCCCTCCTCCAGAGGGGCGAAGGTGCCGAAGACCGCCGCCAGGGCCAGGCCCAGGAGCAGCGGCACGGTCAGCCGCGGCGAGGCGAGAAGACGCCAGATCATGAGCCGGAGATCTCCCGGGCGGTCGACGCTCTTACCACATTTCCTCCACCACGATCTCCACTCCGGATTTGTCCTGGCCGGTTACTACCTGGATCGAACCATCCCCGGAGCCGGCGAAACGGCCGTAGCGCTCTCCCGGCTGGGGGGTGCCGCCGAGGGTGTCGCGAGCCGCCAGAAAATAAGTGCCCCCTTCGGCGAAGGAGAGGACGAAACGGCCGTCGGCGTCGCTCGGCCGGCTGACGTAGAGGGGGCGGTTGAGCATGGTCGGGTCGCTGTAGAGAATCGCCCGCGCCCCCGCCACCGGCTTCCCCTCGCCATCGACGATGCGCCCGTGGATGCTGGTCTGGCCGAAGAGGGAATCGGCCAAGCGCTCGACTTTCTCCGGCACTTCCAGCATCGGCAAGGTCAGTTGCACCACCCGATCCGGGCCGACGGTCACCGGGTTGCCGGGATAGTAGCCGATGAAATCCCCGGCCCGCAGCGGCCCGGCGAAGCCCCCCGCCTGCCGTTTCCGCGCCAGCAGATAGTAGGTGCCGGGGGCGAGGGGCACCTCGAAGCGCCCTTTTTCGTCCGTCGGCGCCGACATCCCCAGGCCCATGCCTTTGAGCTGGTCATTGAGATCGGTATAGACATAGACAATGGCGTCGGCCAGGGGTTTCTCCCCGACCAGGGCGCGTCCCGTCACACCGGTGGAAATTTCTGTTTTTTGCTCGATCAAGGCCGGATCTTCCGCGACCAGCGCCAGATTCATCCCGGCAAGCCCCGCCTCCGGCACCGCCACCGGATTGCGGCCGTAATAGGCGAAGAAGCCGCCCCCCCGGGCGAGAAAGAAATATTGCCCGGCGGGCAGTTCCAGGGAGAAAAGACCATCTTTTCCGGTCGCCGCCGAACGGTGCGGCGCCTCCCCGCCAAGGGAGACCGCTCCCAGCGGATAGGCCAGCACCCGCACCCCCGCCGTCGGGGTTTTGCCGCCGTCCGTCGTCACCTTGCCGGCAACGGTCGCGGCCGATGCCGAAGTGACCCAGCACAGCGTCAGAAAAAGCATCAGTTTACAGAAAATCCGCATCATTCCCATCCTCCGGCACCGCCAACATTCATCATTCAAGTTCCCGGGTTTTGCCCCAATCCGAAAGCCCCCAGGACTGAAAACGCGGCACCCAGGGGGAAGGTTCGCCGGGAGCGGGGATTTCGTCCCGAGGCTTGTCCCAATCGTCATCCGCTGTCGTTTCGGCCGCGACTTCCGGCCGGGCAACGGGAGCAGGAGCTGTGGCGGCCGCCGGCGGCTGACGGAGATCGCTCCCCTGCGGAGCCGCCGCCGTTTCCGGAGCGGGAGCCGAATCCGCCGGCACCGAGGGCGCGACAACAGGCGCGGCGGCTTGCGCCGGGGGGACGATGACGGTTTCAGCGGCGGCGGACGGCGCCGGGGCGGCCTCTGCCGTAACGGGCTCCAGCACGGCGGGTTTCGACGCAGGCGGTGCGACAACCGGCCTTGCCGTCACCGCCGGGGCCGGCGCGGCGGCCGCCTGGGCCTGTTTTTTTTGCACTCCGGCAAACAGCGCCTTCACCCCCTGGCGCGGGCTTTCCGACGGTCCCAGGTAATAGCTCGATTCGGCGACCAGGGCCTGATCCGCCGATTTGTAGAAGCGGGTATGCAGACTCTTCGGGCGCATGAAGGTCTTGCCGGACTCATCGATATCCAGGGCCTCGACCACGGAGAGCCGAACCTCCACCTGCGCTTCAGGGGATTGGGCGGGCAATACCCGGTAGCCCATCCCTTCTAATTCCTCCTGCGCCGTCGCGACCAGATCGGAGTAGGCATCCTCCGGCCCCCGCAACGACACCGTCGAAACCGTGCTCCAGTCGAAACCGGGACGCACCCGGGCATGCCAGGAGGCACAGCCGGTTAAACCGATCACCAGGGCCACAAGCCCAAACCGAAACGCTCGCATGGAAAACTCCTCGCTTTAAGAGTGACAGAATCCTTGAGAGATTAACGTGAGCGGGTGCGCCATGCAACGATTAAACGGCGGCCCGGCCTGACCCATTTTGTTTTGACAGCACGAAATGGCTGCGTTAAAACTGGCTTCGGTACTCTTCAGCCCGTCCCCTTCATCCCCGTCCACCCCAAGACAAAGGTATCGAATCATGATCGCTTGCCGCATCCTGCCCTGGCTGGCCCTGTCGTTGATCCTCCTGGCCGGTTCCGCCTCGGGCGCCGAACTCGCCATCAGCCCTTTCCAGACCGGCAACCGCGCCCCCATGACCCAGATCTTCGGCCTGCCGACTCCCGGCCATGCCCTGGTCCTTCCCCCCGGCGAACACGCCGCCGAGCTCGCCTTGGATACGGCGCAGAACTACACCCATAACAGCAGCGGCTCCGAGAGCGCCTTCTTCGACGGCGAAACCTACCGCTTCAACCTCAACCTGCGCCGAGGGCTGACGCCGCGCCTTGAAGTCGGCCTCGATCTCCCCTACCTGATGCACCGGGGGGGCTTTCTCGACAGCTTCATCGAAGGCTGGCACGACACCTTCGGCCTCCCCCAGAACGGGCGCGACAAGGCGCCCCGCGACCGTCTGCGCTACAGCTACATCCGCAACGGCAAACAGGAAGTCCTGGTCGACGACCACGCCCAGGGGCTCGGCGACATCCGCCTCAATGCCGCCTGGCAGCTCGCCCGCTCCGAAGGTGGAGATCCCTGGGGTACCGCCCTGCACGCCGCCCTCAAGCTCCCCACCGGCGACAGCGACGATCTGCTCGGCAGCGGCAGCACCGACCTCTCCGTCTGGCTTTCCGGCAACCGTACTTGGCTGCGGGAAAGCTCCGCCGTCGCCCTCTTCGGCAGCTTCGGCCTCATGGGCATGACCGACGGCGACGTCGTCGAAGAACAGCAGCGCAACCTGGTCGGCTTCGCCATGCTCGGCGGCGGCTGGCGCCCCTGGTCGTGGATCGTCCTCAAGCTCCAGCTCGACGGCCACACCCCCCTCTACGACAGCGATCTCAAGGAACTCGGCGACCCCGCCGCCATCCTCACCGTCGGCGGCGACCTCGCCCTCGGCGAGAAGACCGCCCTGGAAATCGGTGTCAGCGAAGACATCGCCACCGAAACCGCCTCGGACGTCGTCTTCCGCCTCGCCCTGCGCAGCCGCTTCTAGAATTCCCCTCCCTGAAAAGCAGCGAGGCGGCCCCTAGTGGGGCCGCCTCGCTCTGTTCTCCATCAATCAAGCCGCTTCAGTTCGTCCCCACTGACCCTACGGAAAACCGGTAGCCCTCATCCATGTTGCCGGCCACCTCGATCCGGGTGACCGGAACCGGACTGCTGTCTTCAGAGCTCCCGAACGCTGCCGGCAACCGGGCCGTGAAACTTCGGACAATCTCCCCGGCCTTGACTTGTACCAAAAGTGATGCCCTCGCAAAAAGTCAGGGTTGATCGATCTGGCGGAAAATAGACCGTCATATTTCGCTCTGAATCAACGAACTCGCTTCTGCGAATTGTGTTTGGCGGCCTTGAAAACCGGCCATTTTTTGTTCTGTTCGACTTTTTGCGAGTGCATCAAGGGATGGGTGCAGATCCGCCGGGCGGACGGTTCCATCCCTGCGCTCATCAATCCGCCTTCAGTGTGGTATAAAGCACCGACTCACCGCGCTTCACCAGCAGGCGCAGCGTCTCCCCCTTCTTTACCTTGCCCACCGCGGACTTGAAGGCCGCCACGTTCGGGGTCGCCTTGCCGTTGACTTCGAGGATCACGTCACCCCTCCGCAATTGGCTGACCGCCGCCGAGCTGTTGGGATCGATGGCGCTGATCAGCACCCCGTCGGTCCCCTGAAGGCCGAGACGCGCCGCCAGTTCCGGGGAAATATTGGAGAGGGACAGACCGAGCTGTCCCGGCTCGCCGCCTTCCTCGCCCCCAACCGCCGCGCTTTGACCATCCTCCAGCTTGGCGATCTTGACCTTGAGGGTTTTCTCCTTGCCGTCACGGAGAATGACGAGATCGACGGTTTTGTTCACCGGCGTCGCCGCCACCAGCCGGGGCAGATCCTTGGTCTCGCTCACTTCCGAGCCATCGTAGCGGACGATGATGTCGCCGCGCTTGACCCCGGCCCGCCCAGCCGGCGAATCGGCGGTGACTTCGGCGACGAGCGCCCCCTTGGCCTCCTTGAGACCGAAGGAGTCGGCCAGTTCTTCGGTCATCGGCTGCACGCTGACGCCCAGCCAGCCCCGGGTGACATGACCGGTTTCCTTGAGCTGGTCGAGGATGTCCTTGGCGGCGTTGACCGGGGTGGCGAAACCGATCCCCTGGCCGCCGGCGATGATCGCGGTGTTGATGCCGACCACCTGGCCGTCGGTGTTGAAGAGCGGGCCACCCGAGTTACCCGGATTGATCGAGGCGTCGGTCTGAATGAAGTCGTCGTAAGGCCCGGCACCGATCACCCGCCCCTTGGCCGAGACGATGCCGGCGGTCACCGTCTGCTCCAGGCCGAAGGGGTTGCCGATGGCCATCACCCACTCGCCGACCTCCAGCTTGTCGCTGTCCCCCAGCGCCGCGACCGGCAGGGCTTCCTTGGTCTCGATCTTGAGCAGCGCCAGGTCGAGCTTTTCATCCTGCCCCTTGATGGTCGCGTCGAAGGTGCGGCCGTCGGCGAGCTTGACCGTCACCGTGTCGGCACCGTTAACGACATGGTCGTTGGTCATGATGTAGCCGTCCTTGGAAATGATGAAGCCCGAACCGAGGGCCTGTTTCTGGCTCGGCCCCTGGGGCATCCCCTCGAAGAAGCGGTTGAAGAAATCATCGAAAAAGTCGTTATACGGATTGAACGGGCTGCGCGGCGGTATCGGCCGCCGCGGCTGCCTGGCCTTTTGCGCGGTGCTGATGTTGACCACCGCCGGTTTCAGTTCCTTGGCGAGCACGACGAAATCGAGGGGAGCCGCCGCCAGGCCGGAAAAGGGCAGGCTCAGCAGCAGGGACAGGAGCAGGATGATGAAAGGTGTCGGACGAGGTTTCATGGGTTCCTCCATGATGCGTGGTTGAATGTGCGGCTATCCGCTCGTTTCCGGAAAATTGAGAATCACCCGCAGCCCCGGCCCGTTGTCTTCGAACCGGATGCGGGCGTTGTGCAGTTGCGCCACCGCCGCCACCAGCGCCAGGCCGAGGCCGTTGCCGGGGGTGGAGCGGCTTTCCTCCAGGCGATAAAAGCGCTGCAAGACCTTCTCCCGGGCTTCCGGCGGAATGCCCGGCCCGTTATCGGCCACGATCACCCGTGTCCCGGCCAGGGCCACCCAGATACGCCCCTGGGGCGGAGTGTACTTGATGGCGTTGTCAAGCAGGTTGGCGAAGGCCTGAAAGAGCAGATCGCGGTCGCCGCGCAGATTCGGAGCGGAAAGCAGATGGCTCTCGATATGCTGCTCCTTCTCGTCGGCCAGGGGCTCGTAGAATTCAATGACGTCCCGCAGCAGCTCGGCTGGATCGACCTCCTGGAAACCGGCGCGGCGGCTCCCCGATTCGACCTGGCCGATGCGCAGAAGCGCCTTGAACGTGGTCAGCAGGCCGTCGGCTTCGGCCACCGCCCGCTCGAGCAGCTCGCGATTGTGCTCCTCTTGGGCCTGGCCGCGCAGCGTCTCCAGCAGATTGCGCAATCGCGCCAGGGGGGTGCGCAGATCGTGGGCGATGTTGTCGGAAACCTGACGTACCCCGGCCATCAGGGCCTCGATCCGGTCGAGCATCTCATTGAGATTGCCCGCCAGTTGATCGAAATCGTCCTGGGCGCCGCTTACGGAAATCCGCCGGGAAAGATCGCCGGTGATGATCTCCCGGCAGGTGTCGTTGATGCTCTCGACCCGGCGCAGAAAGCCCCGGCTGAGCAGGGCGCCGCCGACCAGGGCGAGAACGGCGGTGAGGGCCAGCCCCCAGGCCAGGGTCGAGACGATCAATTGCTGGATCTTCTCCAGCTCGTGCACATCCCGCCCGACCAGCAGGTTCAACCCCCCTTCCAGCTTGAACAGCCGGGACCGGGCCGCGTGCCCCTTCTTGGCGGCGCCCCGGTCCTCTTCCAAACGGAAACTCAGCCAGCCGGTCCGGGGTTCCTCCCCCAGCGGCCAGCGGCTCAGATTCCCGAGGAGCGGATGCAGGCGGCGGTCGGCGAGCAGATACATCACCGGGCCGCTCGGCTCCCGGGCCATGCGCTCGGAGATCAGCGCGGTCAGCCCCGGCAGGCCGGTGCGGTCGTAGCGTTCCGCCA
>JAVFAR010000055.1:16846-18480 GCA_034002365.1 Trichloromonas sp. | reverse complement strand
GCGGGCGAAATCCTCGACCAGTTGCTGGGAAAAGGTGCGAATCATGACACCGTCGCAGTAACGGGCCATAACGCGTGCACTATCCTGTACCGGTTCGCCCCGCCCCATCTGGGTGTTGCCCGAGGAGAGAAAAAGGGCGTGGCCGCCAAGCTGAAACATCCCCACTTCAAAAGAAATACGGGTGCGGGTCGAACTCTTTTCGAAAATCATCGCCAGGGTCTTGCCCTTGAGCAGATGATGTTCCTCGCCACGCTTCTGTTTGGCCTTGAGGTCGCGGGTCAGGGCGAAAATTTTATCCAGCTCGTCGCGGCTCCAGTCGGCCAGCGCGAGAAAGTCTTTGGGCATTGTTTTTCCTCCGGAAAAACAGGAACGAGGATCGAGGCCAAAGAAAAAAGGGATTATTTACCCTCTATCCTTTTTCCTTTCCCCTTTTTCCTGATTTCATAGTTCTTTGAGAATGCCGTCGAGAATGGCGATCATCTCGTCGATTTCCGCCTTGGTCACGATCAGGGGCGGAACGAAGCGCAGCACCGTGTCGTGGGTGACATTGAGCAGCAGCCCTCGTTCGTGCCCCTTCTTGACGATGCCGCCGCCGGGGATGGTGAGGCCCATGCCGATCATCAGGCCGATGCCGCGCACGTCCTCGACGATTTTGTAACGGCTTTGCAGCGTCTTCAGTTCGCCGGTGAGATAGGCGCCCATCTTCACGGCATTCTCCAGAATCCCGTCGCCGAGCAGGGTCTTCATCGCGGCGAGGGCGGCGGCGGTCATCAGCGGGTTGCCGCCGAAGGTCGAACCGTGGGTGCCGGGGCTGAATGCTTCGGCGATCTCGGCGCGGGCGAGCATGGCGCCGATGGGCGCGCCGCCGGCCAGGGCCTTGGCCAACGTCATGATATCCGGGGCGATGCCGAAATGCTCGTGGGCGAAGAGTTTGCCGGTGCGCCCCAGGCCGGTCTGGACCTCGTCGAAGATCAGCAGCAGCTCGTGGCGGTCGCAGAGTTCCCGCACCGCCTGCATGTAGGCGGCGCTGGGCACCTTGATGCCGCCTTCCCCCTGGATCGGCTCCAGCATCACCGCGCAGGTCTGCGGAACGATGGCCGCTTCGAGGGCGGCGATGTCGTTGAAGGGCACGTGATGAAAGCCGTGCAACAGGGGATCGAAGAAGCGCTGCACCTTCTCTTGGCCGGTGGCGGAGACGGTGGCCATGGTCCGGCCGTGGAAGGATTCGGCGGCGGTGATGATCTGGTAGCGCTCCGGTCCGTATTTCTCCCGGCTGTACTTGCGGGCCAGCTTGATCGCCGCTTCGTTCGCTTCGGCGCCGCTGTTGCAGAAGAAAGCCTGGTCGGCGAAGGAGTGGGCGCAGAGCAGTTCGGCCAGTTCGATCTGCTGGGGAATCTGATAGTAATTGGAACAGTGAATCAGGGTCGCCGCCTGCTCCTGGATGGCCCTGACCACCTTGGGATGACAGTGGCCGAGATTGTTGACCGCCACCCCGGCGAGAAAGTCGAGATAGCGCTTACCGTCCACATCCCACAACTCGCAACCCCGGCCCCGTACCGGGACGATGGGGTAGCGGCCGTAGGTTTTCATGATGACCTTATCGCTCCGGGCGATCCATTGTTCAGTGTTCATGA
>JAVFAR010000055.1:0-16746 GCA_034002365.1 Trichloromonas sp. | reverse complement strand
AGACGTCCGTCGATGGCCCGGCGCAACGGCACGATACGGCGGCGGTCGTCGAAACGGTCGCCGCTGAAGGCACTGGAGATCAACGCGACATCGATATCGCTCTCGTCCTTGGCCGTCCCCTTGGCGAAAGAACCGAACAGAATGGCGTCATCGACGTGAATGCCTTGCGCCTCCAGCGCCCGAACGTAACGCCGGACTGTTTCGATTATGGCAGCTGTTGCCTGAGCCATGACGCCATTTCCTTAATTTTGTCAAGGTATTGAGCGGTAAATTCGGTGGTGCATTTCTGCTGGAACGAAAACTTTTCGTCCGGATAGCGCGCCTCCAGATTGAAATCCGTGACCGTCTCCAGAAGGTCCAGCCGCTCTTCCGTTAAAATCAATCCTGCTCGTTCGGCAAGAAAAGGAAGACGATGGGTAAACGGTGGCGCTTCGTCGTAACGGCAGACAAAAACGGCCTTAAGCAGTTTTTCGAGATGGAGATGGCCGAAAAAAAGCGCGTAGCTGTAATCCCGCTTTTCAAACAGGTGTTCGGCGACGGTCCAGTCCGTTGCCGCCGATTTCAGCCAATAGGCAATTTTCTCTTCTCGTGTCATCTCATGTTGCCTATTGAACGATCTCCGTCCCCACCCCTTTGTCGGTGAAGATTTCCAGCAGCACGGCGTGCTCGACGCGGCCGTCGATGATGTGGGCTTTTTTGACCCCGCCGGCGAGGGCGTCGGCGCAGCATTCGACCTTGGGGATCATGCCGCCGACAATCGACTCGTCGCTGATCAGGCGGCGCATTTCAGCCACCGAGATGCCGGTGAGCAGTTGTCCCTGCTTGTCCTTGACCCCCCGCACGTCGGTGAGCAGGATCAGTTTTTCCGCTTTCAGGGCGGCGGCGACCCGGCCCGCGACGACATCGGCGTTGATGTTGTAGCTCTCGCCGCCGGCGCCGACCCCGACCGGGGCGATGACGGGGATGAACTTGCCCTGCTCCAGGGTGTCGATCAGCGCCTGGTTGACATGGATCACATCGCCGACAAAACCGATATCGACCCGTTCGACGGAGCCGTCCTCCTGCCGCACTTCCTGCAGCATCTTTTCGGCCAGCAGCAGTTCGCCGTCCTTGCCGGAGAGGCCGACGGCGCGGCCGCCGTGCTGGTTGATGAGGCCGACCACCTCCTTGTTGACCTGGCCGACCAGAACCATCTCGACCACGCCCATGGTGGCGGCGTCGGTGACGCGCATGCCGCGCACAAATTCGGAGACGATCCCGTATTTTTTCAGCGTCTCGTTGATCTGCGGCCCGCCGCCGTGGACGATGACCGGATTGAGACCGATGTATTTGAGCAGCACCACGTCCCGGGCGAAGGATTCTTTCAGTTTCTCGTCGGCCATGGCGTGCCCGCCGTATTTGATGACGATGGTGGTGCCGGCGAAGCGCTTGAGGTACGGCAGCGCCTCCATCAGGACATTGGCTTTATTGATCAGATCTTGCATGGATATTTCCTTGAATGGGATGTACAAGGGGCGACCTGCGGGTCGCCCTGGGCGAGGCAGCGCCTCGCCCCTACGCCGTATTGCGATGCATTATAAAATGTAGCGCGACAGGTCCTCGTCCTTGACGATGTCGGCGAGGCGTTCGCGGATGTAGGCGGCGTCGATGACGACGCGCTTGTCGCGGCGTTCCGGGGCGTCGAAGGAGAGATCCTCCAGCAGCTTTTCCAGGATGGTGTGCAGGCGCCGAGCGCCGATGTTTTCGGTGCGCTCGTTGACGGTCGCGGCGGTACGGGCAATTTCGTGGACGCCGTCTTCGGTGAACTCGAGCTCGATCCCCTCGGTGTGCATGAGGGCGGCGTACTGGCGGATCAGGGCGTTTTTCGGCTCGGTGAGAATGCGCACAAACTCCTCCTCGCCGAGGCTCTCCAGCTCGACCCGGATGGGAAAACGCCCCTGCAGTTCGGGAATCAGATCCGAGGGCTTGGACACATGAAAGGCGCCGGCGGCGATGAACAGCACATGATCGGTCTTGACCGGGCCGTACTTGGTGTTGACCGTGCTCCCCTCGACGATGGGCAGGATATCGCGCTGCACCCCCTCGCGGGAGACCTCGGGGCCGTGCCCTCCCTCGCGGCTGGCGATCTTGTCGATCTCGTCGATGAAGATGATGCCGGTTTGCTCGGTACGCTCCTTGGCCAGGGCATGTACCTTGTCCATGTCGACCAGTTTTTCCGCTTCCTCGGTGATGAGGATCTCCCGCGCCTCGGCGACCTTGATGCGGCGCCGCTTGGTCTTTTTCGGGAAGAGGTTGCCGAACATCTCTTTCATGTTGAAGCCCATCCCCTCCGCGCCCGGCGGGGTAAGGACTTCCATCATCGGCATCTTGATTTCCTGGGTTTCGATCTCGACAAAGCGCTCGTTGAACTCCCCCATGCGCAGCAGCTTGCGCAGCTTGTCGCGGGTTCCGCTTTCGCCGCCGGCCTCGGCGGTCCGGGCTTCGCCGGGCAACAGCAGATCGAGCAGCCGCTCCTCGGCCTGATCCTCGGCCTTCAGGCGCACCGACTGCGCTTCTTCCTGCTTGATCATGATGATCGCCAGTTCCACCAAGTCGCGAACCATGCTCTCGACGTCGCGGCCGACGTAACCGACCTCGGTGAACTTGCTCGCCTCGACCTTGACGAAAGGGGCCTGGGCGAGTTTGGCCAGACGGCGGGCGATTTCGGTCTTGCCGACCCCGGTGGGGCCGATCATGATGATGTTTTTCGGCGCGATCTCCTCGCGCAACTCCGCCGGCACCTGCTGACGCCGCCAGCGGTTGCGCAGGGCCACGGCGACGGCGCGCTTGGCCCCTTTCTGGCCGACGATGTAGCGGTCGAGTTCGGAAACGATTTCCCGTGGGGTGAAGTTGGTCACGGCAAGGCCTCCACGAGGATGCTGTCGTTGGTGTAGATACAGATGCCGGCGGCGATGCGCAGCGACTGTTCGGCGATCTGGCGCGCCGGCAGCTCCGAGTGCCCCAGCAGGGCGCGGGCGGCGGCCAGGGCGTAGGGGCCGCCGGAGCCGATGGCGGCGACGCCGTCGTCCGGTTCGATGATGTCGCCGGCGCCGGAGAGGATCAGGGTCGTCTCGGCGTTGGCGACGATCAGAAGTGCTTCCAGGCGCCGCAGGATACGGTCGGTACGCCAGTCCTTGCCGAGAGCGACCGCCGCCCGGGGGAGGTTGCCGCGATACTCCTGCAGTTTGGCGTCGAACTTCTCAAACAGGGTAAAGGCGTCGGCGGTGCTGCCGGCGAAACCGGCCAGCACCCGGTCATCGTACATGCGCCGCAGCTTGCGGGCGCCGTGCTTCATGACGGTGTTGCCCAAAGTTACCTGGCCGTCGCCGGCCAGGGCGATTTCGCCGTTTTTGCGGACGCAGAGAATGGTCGTGCCGTGAAACATGGGGACTCCCCTCCGCCGGGTTTTTCGGAGAAAGAAAAATGCGGCTAATATAGCACAGCCCCGGCGTCATGAAAAAGGAAAATGCCGCCCTCACCCCGTCGGCGGGGAAGGACGGCATGGTACGGATTTTCACAGCGGAATCAACGCAATGGAAGTTCCAGCGTGGCGATGGTTCCGCCTTCCGTCGCGCTTTCGAGGGCCAGGCGGCCATCGTGATCGACAATGAACTGGCGGGCGTAGAAGAGCCCCAGGCCGAAGCCCCGCACCTGTCCGGTGTGGTCCGGATCGACCTGATAGAACTTCTCGAAGACCTTGGGCAGTTCGTCCTGGGGGATGCCCTGGCCGCTGTCCTTGACGATCAGCCGCGCCGAGTTGCCGTGCAGGTCGCCGGTCAGGGAGATCGTTCCTCCTTTGGGGGTGAACTTGACGGCGTTTTCCAGAATCGCCCGCAGGGCGAAGCTGATGCGCTTGCGGTCGAGCATCATCTCGGGGAAATAACCCTCCAGCGAAACGTTCAGCGTCACCCCCTTGTTCAGGGCGCTGTAGTGCAGATCGCCGGACACGCTCTGGGCGATGTCCAGCAGATTGCAGGGGCGCAGTTCCGGCGGGCCCTCGCGCAGGATCACCTCGCTGTAGACGAGCAGATCCTTGATCAGATAGCCGAGATACTTCGACTCGTCGAGAATCAGGGCCAGGGTCTGCTGATAGGTGGGATCGCTGGGATCGCCGAAACCCCGGGCCAGGTTCTGGATAAAGAGGGAGATGGCGGTGATCGGCGTCTTCAGCTTGTGGGAAACCAGGCCGAGGAACTCCGATTTCAGTTTGTCCAGGCGCTTGAGGTGGAGCAGTTCTTCCTTGAGCGCCTTTTTCTCCAGCACCCGGTCGATGGTGGTCTTGAGCTGCAGCAGGTTGATCGGTTTGGTGATGAAGTCGTCGGCATCGGACTTGAGGGCGCGCAGGATGACGTCCTTGTCGGCGTAGCCGGTCATGATCACCACGACCTGATTGGGGGTTTTGTCCTTGATCGTCTTGAGCAGGTCGAGACCGTTCAGGCGCGGCATCATGACATCGGCAAGGATGACGTCGGCGGTTTCTCCTTCGAGCATCTGCAGGGCCTGTTCGCCGTCCTCGGCCTGGAGGATGCGGTAGCCCTTGAGCGCCCGGGCGCAGAGATCGCGGATGATCGGCTCGTCATCGACGATGAGAATCGTCCGGCCTTCCATCTCCTGCAGCAGCTGCGGTTCGTTCTTGAGACTGATTCGCAAGGGTTCCTCCCTGATGAATGATTCCGTCGGCCGGCTATTGGCCCTTAAGGGCGGCGCGGATCAACTCCGGCGCGCCGTCCAGGGTCTGGGCGAGCTGTTCCGGACGGTTGCCGCCGGCCTGGGCGAGATCGGGACGGCCGCCCCCCTTGCCGCCGACCTGTTCGGCCAGCACGCGAATGAGGTTGCCGGCATGCAGGCGGCCGGTGAGATCCTTGGTGACGGCCACCAGCAGGCTGGCCTTGCCGTCGGCTTGGCTGCCGAGAATGACCACGCCCGAGCCGAGCCGGTCGCGCAGCTGGTCGGCCAGTTCCCGCAGCCCCTTGGCGTCGGCGCCGGGAATCGGCACGGCCAAGAGTTTGATGCCGTCGATCTCCCGCACCCGGTCGAGCAGTTCCGCCGCCTGACCGGCGTTGAGACGGCCTTGCAGCATCTCGACTTCCCGCTCCAGTTCCTTCTGCCGCTCCAGCAGCTTCTGCAGGCGCGCCTGAACCAGCGGCCGGTCGCTTTTGAGCAAGGCGGCCAGCTGTTCCAGGGTCTGTTCCTCTTCCTGAACCAGGGCCAGGGCGCGGGCGCCGGTGGCCGCCTCGATGCGCCGCACGCCGGCGGCGATGCCCGTTTCCTGGACGATCTTGAACAGGCCGATGTCGCCGGCGGCTTTGGCATGGGTGCCGCCGCAAAGTTCCATGCTGAAATCGCCTACTTTCACCACCCGCACCCGGTCGCCGTACTTTTCGCCGAAGAGGGCGGTGGCGCCGGCGGCGATGGCTTCCTCGTTCTCCATCTCGGCGGTAGCGACCGCCTGGTTGTCGCGGATGCGCCGGTTGACTTCGATCTCGGCCCGCCGCAGTTCGTCGGCGGTCATGGCCGAGAAGTGGGTGAAGTCGAAACGCAGGCGGTCGGGGGTAACGAGGGAGCCGGCCTGCCTGACATGGTCGCCGAGCACCTCGGTCAGTACAGCTTGCAGAATATGGGTGGCGGTGTGGTTAAGGGCGGTGGCCCGGCGCGCCTCCTCGTCCACCCGCAGTTCGACGGCATCCCCGGTGCGCAGGACGCCTTTACTCACCTTAACCAGATGCACCGGCAACTCCGGCAGCGGTTTGCGGGTCTCGACGACTTCCAGTTCGGCGTCGGCCGCGAGGATCCGCCCGCGATCACCGGACTGGCCGCCCGATTCGCCGTAGAAGGGGGTCTGGCTGGTGACGACCTCGACTTCGTCGCCGCACTCGGCCTGCGCCACCGGTTGGCCGTTTTTGAGGATGGCCGTGACCGTGCCGAGGCCGCTGGTGGTCTGGTAGCCGGTGAATTCGCATTGCCGCCCCTCTTCGAGGAGTTTGCGGTAGACCGCCGCCACGGCTTCCTCGCCGGAGCCCTTCCAGTTTTCCCGGGCTTTCTTGCGCTGCGCATCCATGCAGGCCTCGAAGCCCGTCTCGTCGAGGGTGTAGCCGTCCTTCTCGACGATGTCGGCGGTCAGGTCGACGGGGAAGCCGAAGGTGTCATAGAGGCGGAAAACCACTTCGCCGGGGATGACGGTCCGGCCGGCCGTCTTGAGCTTGGCGATCTCTTCCGAAAGGATGCGCAGGCCGTTGCCGAGGGTTTGAATGAAGCGCTCTTCCTCGTTTTTCACCACCTTGGCGACGAAATCCCGGCGCTTGGCCTCCTCGGGATAGGCCTCGGCCATGGCTTCGAGGACGAAATTCGCGGTCTTGAACAGGACCGGATCCTCGAAGCCGAGCATCTTGGCGTGGCGCATGGCCCGGCGCATGATCCGGCGGAGTACGTAGCCGCGCCCCTCGTTGGAGGGCAGCACGCCGTCGGCGATGAGGAAGGCGGTGGCCCGGCTGTGGTCGGCGATGACCCGCATCGAGACGGAGGCCTCCTCGTTGTCGCCGTAGCGCCGGCCCGAGAGCTCTTCGACATAGGCGATGATGCCGCGCAGCAGGTCGGTGTCGTAGTTGGAGGTGACCCCCTGCATGACCGTGGTGATGCGCTCCAGGCCCATGCCGGTATCGACCGCCGGTTTCGGCAGCGGCGTCAGGGTGCCGTCGGCGCCGCGGTTGAACTGCATGAAGACGTTGTTCCAGATCTCCATGTAGCGGTCGCAGTCGCAGCCGACGGCGCACTCGGGTTTGCCGCAGCCGACCCCGGGGCCGTTATCCCAGAAGATCTCGGTGCAGGGGCCGCAGGGGCCGGTATCCCCCATCGACCAGAAATTGTCTTTTTCGCCGAAGCGGTAGATGCGTTCGCGGGGGACGCCTTCCAGCTCGTGCCAGATGTCGGCGGCCTCGTCGTCGTCGGTAAAGACGGTGACGTAAAGGCGGCTCTTGTCGAGTTTGAGGTCGACGGTGAGAAATTCCCAGGCGTAGGCGATGGCTTCCTTCTTGAAATAGTCCCCGAAGGAGAAGTTGCCGAGCATCTCGAAGAAGGTGTGATGGCGGGCGGTGCGGCCGACATTTTCGAGGTCGTTATGCTTGCCGCCGGCGCGCACGCACTTCTGGCTGGAGGCGGCGCGGACGTACTCGCGCTTCTCGTTGCCGAGGAAGCAGTCCTTGAACTGGTTCATGCCGGCATTGGTGAAGAGCAGGGTCGGGTCGTTATGGGGAACGAGCGGCGATGAGGAGACCACCGTATGGCCGCGTTGCTCGAAAAAACTCAGGAAACGGGAGCGGAGTTCTTTGCCGGTAATCATGGTCTGTCTTCTCTTCCTCTCTGCTGTTGGGGAATGGGTTGGGTGAAGATTTCAAGTATTAGCACCAAGCCGCCAAAAGACCAAGCAAATCCTTGTGGAATGATGGAAATCCCGGGCGCGGGGCGGGTCAGGTGCCGGAGTTTTTGCAGTGGGCCAGAATCCGCTCGAAGGTGAAACCCCGGCGGAGAAAATAATGGATGACGCGGCGGCGCCGGCGGTCGTCCGCTTCGGCATAGGAAAAGCCGGGGAAGCGCCGTTCCAGCAGCTCGGCCAGCAGTTGATCGCAGCCGATATTGTTTTCCGCTTCATCGGCGGCTTGCCGGGCCAGCTCCTCGTCGATCCCCTGCTGCTTGAGTTCGGCCCGCAGACGTCCGCCCACGGCCCGGCCGCTGCCGACGAGGCTTTGCGCCCGTTGGCGGGCGAAGCGGGCGTCGTCCAGGTAGCCGTATTCCCGGCAGCGTTCCAGGGTAGCGGCGATCTCCTCCTCGGTAAAACCTTTGCGCCGCAGCCGCTCGGTCAGCTCCCCTTCGCTGCGGTCGCGGCGGGCGAGGAGGGTCAGGGCCGCGTTCCAGGGGCTAGTGGCGCTCAATCTGGATTTCGTCCTCGGGTGGCGCCGCCTTCTCTCCCTTGTCGAAGTCGTCCCAGGAAAGGTCCGACGTGGAGGAAATCCCGGAGAATTTGAGTTTGAAGTCGTCGGGGTTGGAGCATTGGCGCAAGGCTTCATCGAAGGTGATGAGATTCTGTTTGAGCAGACTCATCAGCGACTGGTCGAAGGTCTGCATGCCATAGGAGACGAAGCCCTGCTGGATGGCGTCGCGCAGCAGTTTGGTCTTTTCCTTGTCGTCGATCAGTTCGCGGGTGCGGGCGGTGGAGACCAGCACCTCGATGGCCGGCACCCGGCCCTTGCCGTCGGCGCGGGGAACGAGGCGCTGGGAGATGATCCCCTTGACGACACCGGCCAGCTGGATGCGCACCTGGCGCTGCTGAAAGGGGGGGAAGACGGAAATGATCCGGTTGATGGTTTCGCTGGCGTCGATGGTGTGCAGGGTCGAGAGCACCAGATGCCCGGTCTCGGCGGCGGTGAGGGCGGTTTCGATGGTTTCGTGGTCGCGCATCTCGCCGACCAGGATGACGTCGGGGTCCTGACGCAGGGCGCTCTTCAGGGCGACCTGAAAGCCGGTGGTGTCGAAGCCGACCTCGCGCTGGTTGATGATGCTGCTTTTGTCCTTGTGCAGGTATTCGATGGGGTCTTCGATGGTGACGATGTGGGCGGTGCGGTTGCTGTTGATGTAGTCGATCATCCCCGCCAGGGTCGTCGACTTGCCCGAACCGGTGGCGCCGGTGACGAGGATCAGGCCGCGGGTTTCCGAGGCGATCTTCTTCAGCACCGGCGGCAGGGTCAACTCTTCCAGGGTCTTGATTTCAAAGGGGATAAAGCGCAGAACCATGGAAATGGAACCGCGCTGGGAGAAGACGTTGACGCGGAAGCGGCCGAGCCCGGGGACGCCGTAGGCGAGATCGACTTCATGAAATTCCTCGAAACGCTGGCGCTGGCGTTCGTTCATGATCGACATGGCCATCTTGCGCATTTCATCGGGGGTCAACCGCGCCGCCTTGGGATGGGGGCGCAGGCTGCCGTCGATGCGGTAGGTCGGCGGCAGGCCAACTTTCAGGTGGACGTCCGAGGCCCGTGCCTTCAAGGCGACGCCGAGGATTTCATGCAGTTCCATGGCTTAACTCTCCTCCGCAGGGGGGGGCTTCCGGGCTCAGGCCGTAGTGAACCAGAATCTTCTGCTCGATTTCCCGGGCTGTTTCCGGATGCTCGCGCAGGAACTGCTTGGCGTTCTCCCGCCCCTGGCCGATGCGCTCGCTGCCGTAGGAAAACCAGGCGCCGCTCTTGTCGATAACACCGCATTCGGCGCCGAGGTCGACAATGTCCCCCTCCCGGGAAATTCCCTGGTTGTACATGATGTCGAACTCCGCCTCCTTGAAGGGGGGGGCGACCTTGTTCTTCACCACCTTGACCCGGGTGCGGTTGCCGATCACGTCCTGGCCGTTCTTCAGCGAGGCGATGCGGCGGATATCCATGCGCACCGAGGCATAGAACTTGAGGGCGTTGCCGCCGGTAGTCGTCTCCGGATTGCCGAACATGACGCCGATCTTCATACGGATCTGGTTGATGAAGATCACGCAGCAGTGGGATTTGCTGATGGTGGCGGTGAGCTTGCGCAGCGCCTGGGACATGAGCCGCGCCTGCAGACCCATGTGCGAATCTCCCATCTCCCCTTCGATCTCGGCCTTGGGCACCAGGGCCGCCACCGAGTCGACCACGAGCACGTCGATGGCGCCGCTGCGCACCAGGGTTTCGGTGATCTCCAGAGCCTGTTCGCCGGTATCGGGCTGGGAGACGAGCAGGTCGTCGGTCTTCACCCCGAGTTTGCGGGCATAGCCGATGTCGAGGGCGTGCTCGGCGTCGATGAAAGCCGCCATGCCGCCGACCTTCTGCGCTTCGGCGGCGATGTGCAGGGCGAGGGTGGTCTTGCCCGAGGATTCGGGGCCGAAGATTTCGATGATCCGGCCGCGGGGCACGCCGCCGACGCCGAGGGCGATATCCAGCCCGAGAGCGCCGGTGGAGATGGCCTGCACACCCGGCAACGCCAGGTCCGTGCCGAGGCGCATGATGCTCCCCTTGCCGAACTGTTTTTCTATCTGGCTGATGGCCAAGTCAATGGCCCGATCGCGGTTGTTCTCCGCCATGGTCTTTATCCTCCCGAATGGGGTTGGGGTCAGGTTGTCAGGAAGCCGCCGCCGGAGTGGACCCGAGCATCGCGACGCGCCGGGGGAGATGGATGGCGCCGCTCGCCGCCAGGCGGCTTTCGAAAAGGATTATCCGGTCGGCCTGGAAGCCGCCGAGGGTCAACGCCGCGCAGCGCTGCCGGAGGTTCTGGGGAACGGTCACCGGTTGACGCCGGCGGCCCAGGGTCAGATGCGGAGTGAAGGGCTGGGTTTCCCGAGGAAGGCCGATCGCCGCGAGGCGTTCCTCCAGGGTCTGGAAGAGTTCCCCCAGGGCCGTTCCCCCGTCGATGCCGAGCCACAAAACCCGGGCCCGGGTAGGGCCGGGAAAGGTTCCCAAAGTGCTGACGTCGATACGGAAAGGGGCAAGCAAGGCTCCTACCGATAGCATGATTTGCCCTATTTTTTCAACTGTTTCTTCCGGCAGGTCGGGGAGGAAGCGGAGGGTGAGATGCAGGCTTTCGGGCCGGACCCAACGGACATCGGGGAGGCTGGAGGAGAGCTCTTTTTGCAGGTGTTCGGCTCGGCGGCGCAGATCCTCAGGCAGGGGAATGGCCAGAAAGGCCCGGAGACTCTTCAAGGGAACCCTCCATGGGCAAAGGGTCGAGGGGAAGGAGCAGGTGGAAGGCGCTTCCGCGTTGGGCTTCACCGGTGCCGGGACTTTCGACCCAGGCCATGCCGCCGTGGGCCTCGACTACCCCTTTGACCAGGGAAAGCCCGAGGCCGACCCCCTTGCCGCCGAAGGAGGTCCGGGAGGTGAAATGACCGTCGGGAGGGCCAATTTCATAGAACTTGTCGAAAATCCGCACCTGTTCCGCCGGGTCGATGCCGACGCCGGTGTCGCGGAAGCTGAGCTGCAAAAAGCGCGGGGACATGGGCCGGGTGAAGAAGGCGGTGGAAAAGTTCCGCAGCTGCGCCTCCCGTAGGCGCAGTTCCCGATCGCGCAGGAGGCTTCCGCTGATTTCGATGGCACCCCCCTCGGGGGTAAACTTGACGGCATTTTCCACCAGGCGATGGAAAGTTTTACCCAGTTGCCGGGCATCACCGTGAATTTCCTCGGTCGGCAGGGGGATGATGCGAAAGCTGAGATCCCGTTGCCGGAAAAGGGTCTGGAATTCCTGCTCGACTTCCGTCAGCAGGGTCGGCAGATGGACCTTCCCCCGGGTGATCGGGCAGGCGTTGGCTTCGATGCGGGCCATGTCCAGCAGATCCTGGACGATTTCGTGGAGCCGTTGCCCGCCCTGATGGATGGCCCGCAACACGTTCTGCTCCTCGCCGGTCAGGCGCCCACGCAAGGTGCCGGCGAGGAGCTCGGAGCCGGAAAGGATGTAGGTCAGAGGGGTGCGCAGTTCGTGGGAGGCGAGGGTGATGAAATTGCTCTTCAGGCGTTCGGTCTGCTCCAGCGCCCGGTTGGCCAGCTCCATCCGGCGCAGGCTGTCCCGCAGGCGCAGGCGGGACTGCTCCAGCTCGCGGTTGCTCGCTTCGGTCAGCCGGTGCTGCCACTGCAGGGCATCGTAAAGCTCGACGCTGTCCACCGCTCCCCCCAGCTGTTTGCCGATGGCGAGCAGCAACCTGACCTCTTCCCGGCGGAAGATGCGTTTTTCAAGGGTGAAGAAGAAGAGGACGCCGACGGTGCGCTGGTCGGAAACCAGGGGTACCGCCTGATAGCCGCGCCAGCCCGCTTGCCGCACCGATTCCAGATTGACCCGGCTGTCGCGCCGCAGGTCCGGGGAGGAACGGGGCATGCCGCTGGCGGCCACCCGTCCCGCCAGTCCCTGTCCCACCACCATGCGCCCCATGTCGGAAAGAGCCGGTTCCTCGATTCCCCGATGCACCAGCAGGTGCAGTTCGCGCCCCTGATGGCGCAGCAGGAAAATGCCGCCGCCGTCGGCGGAAAAGGTTTCCAGAACCCGGCCGAGAGCGGCATCGAGCATGCGTTCGGCGTCCCGGCTGCCGGCGGCCTGGTGGGCGATGTCGTTGACCAGGGCGAGGTCACGATTTTTCTGGCGCAGCTCGGCCTCGATACGGTGCATCTCGCTCACATCCCGCAGCACGCAGTGGACCACCTTGCGTTTGCCGAGATCGCCGAGACGGGCATGAAGTTCGCCGTGCATGAGCCGGCCGTCCCGGCGGCGGATGAGCAGATCGGGCACTTCGCCGTAACCGTCGCGCAGGACCTTTTTGACCAGGCGCAGATAGCGGCGGCGCTGCCTGCCGGGAAAGAGTTCTCCCAGGGGCAGGTCGGTGATGGATTGACCGGGGTAGCCGAGGAGTTGTGCCCCCCGGCGGTTGATGTCGAGGAAGGCGCCGGTTTCGGGATGGATGAAGAAGATGGCGTCGCCGGCATTGTCGAAAAGCTGCTGAAAGCGCTGTTGGGCCTCTTCGGCGGCTTGGCGCAGGGCGGTGTTTTCCGTTTCGAGCCGACGGCGCTCCCGCCAGGGGAGTCCGTGGCGGCGAACCAGGTAGGGACCGGGAGCGAGTAAGGCCAGGCCGGTCAAGAGCACTAAGCCGCTCTCGGCGAAACTCCGGTCGAGAAACGCCCGTCCCAGGAGAAGGCTCAAAACCAGGGCGCTGAGCACGCCCGCGGTGACGCCCAGGTATTTTGGGGTGATCCAGTCCTTGCGCGGCATCGACGATTCGTTTCTTTGAGCGGAGCGGTTGTTGCTCATGGCGGTGAATTGCGTAGGGATAAGAGGATTACTTCTTCACTTCTTCTTCAGATGCCGGCGCAGCCGGTCGAGGGCCATGCAGGCGCTCAGCCGGCGGACGGTCTCCCGGTCCCCGGAAAAGCGGTAGCCCTTGACCTCTTCCCCCGCCGCGGTTGCCAGGCCGATAAAGACCGTGCCGACCGGTTTGTCCGGGGTGCCGCCGTCCGGCCCGGCGATACCGGTCACCGACAGGGCGACGTCGACCTTTGCCGCTTCGCGAATCCCTTGCGCCATCGCCCGCGCGCACTCGGCGCTGACCGCGCCCCGGGTTTCGAGCAGGCTTTCGGGCACCTTCAGCCAGTCACTTTTGGCGCTGTTGGCGTAAGTCACCGCGCCCCGTTCGAGAAAGGCCGAGGCTCCCGGCAGGTCGGTGAGCTGCTTGGCGATCCAGCCGCCGGTGCAGGATTCGGCCAGGGCCAGGGTTTTGCCTTGTGCCGTCAGCAGGCCCGCCACGGTGTGCGCCAGGGAACCGTCATTTGTCGCGACGACGAAATCTCCCAGGGTTCGGCGGGCCAAAGGCTCAGCCCGATCAAGCAGCGATTCGGCTTCCGGACCCGAAGCTCTAAGCTTGACATGGACGAAAGGAAAGTCAACCCCGAAGGCCGTTTGCACCTTCTCCGGCAGCCCGGCGGCGGCAAGCAGCGCCTCGCACTTCGGTTCGGAAAGGCCGAAAACCTTCAGAATCCGTTCCCGGGTCGGCGACCCTTCGCCGTGCGCCCGCTCCAGACGCGGCAGAACCGCCTCATCGAGCATGGCGATCATCTCCGTCGGCACGCCGGGGAGGAAGTAACAGTCGCAGTGGCCGGTATCGAGGCGGAAGCCGGGGGCGGTACCCAGGCGGTTGGTGAGGAGTTCGACCCCGGCGGGCAGCCGTGCCTGCTTGTCGTTGCGCGGATGCATGGTCAGATTGTGGCGCAGGAAATAGGCGCGGATCTCCTCCAGCGCCGCTGGGTTCTCCGCCAGGGGACGAGCAAAAGCCGTGGCCGCCGCCTCGGCGGTGAGATCGTCCGCCGTCGGCCCGAGTCCGCCGGTGACGATCAGTACCGCCCGCCGGTCGGCCATCAGTTGCAGGGCGGCGACGATATCGTCCATTTCATCCCGCACGCAAAGGGATTCCCGCACCCGGTAGCCATGGGCGGCGAGGCGGCGGGCGATGGCGGCGGTGTTGGTGTCGGACATTTCGCCGTTGAGCAGTTCGTCGCCGATGGTCAATATCGAAACATTCACTTCCATCTCAGCCTCCCCACAATGCGGTCAACGGCGGCAAGAGCAGACGCAGGGCGACGGCGCCATAGAGCCCCGCCACCACGTCGTCCAGCACCACGCCGTAGCCGTTCTTCAGCGTTTGATCGAACCACGAGGCCGGCGGCGGCTTGAGGATGTCGAAGACGCGAAAGAGGAAAAAGCCGAGGAGCGCCGTGCTCCAGGTAAACGGGAGGAACGCCACCGTCACCAGATAGCCCACCAGTTCGTCGATAACGATGCGCCCGTCGTCCACCACCCCGTAGATTTTACCCGCCGCCCCCGCCGCCCAGAAGGAGAGAAAGAGCAGGGCCAGCCAGGTCAGCAGATAGAGCAGCGGCGGGAAGCCGCTCAGCAGATAAAAGACGGGAATCCCGGCGAGGGTGCCGAAAGTGCCCGACGCCACCGGCGCATAGCCGAGGCCGGCGTTGCTGGAGAGGAAGAGGATGAAACGGTTCATGAGGGCCTGAGATCAGTGATTGGTGATTGGTGATTGGGGTTCTGCGCAAAGACCGTTTCGGCTGCCCGCTCCACCAGCCGGTAGACTTCCGGCAGGGGGCGGCCCGAGGCTTCGGCGAGGGCGCGGCAGCTGGCGTATTCGGCGCTGACGCGCAACAGCTTTTCGCCTTCGTAGATGAGTTTGACCGCCGCTTCGCCGAGTTCGGTGGCGACGGTGGCGCTTTCGCGGCGCAGCTTGAGGCGTTCCGTTTCATAACGGCGCACGCCGATGGCGCTGCTCTCCCGCAGCAGCAAGCGGGCGAGACGCTCCGCCAGGGGGGGCGGGGCGACGACGGTGACGCGCAGCCCGGGACGGTTCTTTTTCATCTGCAAGGGACTGTAGCCGACATCGAAGGCGCCGGCGGCGAGCAGCCGTTCCATGAGAAAACCGAGGGTTTCCGGCGTGGTGTCGTCGAGGTGGGTTTCGAGGACGGAGACCCGGTCGATTTCGCCGTTTTCCGTCGTTTCGCCGAGCAGTCCCCGCAGCAGGTTGGGGCGGTCGGGCAGGTCGCGGCCGCCGACGCCATAGCCGACGGCCTCCAGGGTCATGGCCGGCAGCGGCTCGAACACGGCGATTTCGGCGGCGATGGCGGCACCGGTGGGGGTGACCAGTTCCTTGCCGCATTGCCCGTCGATCACCGGCAAGCCTTTAAGGATTTCCAGGGTCGCCGGGGCCGGCAGGGGGATGGCGCCGTGGGCGCAGAGCACGGTGCCGTGGGACAGGGGCAGCGGTCCGCAGACGACGCGCTCGACCCCAAGGAGGGTCAGGCCGACGGCGGCGCCGGCGATGTCGACAATGGAATCGACGGCGCCGACCTCGTGGAAATGCACCGTCTCCAGCGGCACGCCGTGGACCTTGGCCTCCGCTTCCCCGACCCGGCGGAAGATGCGCCGCGCCAGTTCCCGGGCCGCCTCGGGCAGGGCGGAGTCGGCCAGCATGCGGTCGATCCCGGCCCAGGTCCGGTGGTGATGGTGCTCGTCGACGGCGACTTCGACCCGGCAGCCGGTGATCCCCCGCCGTGCCTCGCGGCGCGCTTCCAGGGCGTAACCGGAAACCGGCAGCTTTTGCAGTTCGGATTCGATGGCACCCAATTCGACGCCGAGGTCGACCAGCAGGCCGAGCATCATGTCGCCGGAGATGCCGGAAATGGGATCGAGATAGAGGGTCTTCATGGACTGATCCGGTTGATGCGGGAGGCGGCGTAGGCGGCGCCGAAGCCGTTGTCGATGTTGACGACGGTAACGCCGCCGGCACAGGAGTTGAGCATGCCGAGCAGGGCGGCGATGCCGCCGAAAGCCGCGCCGTAACCGACCGAGGTCGGCACGGCGATGACCGGCGCGGCAACCAGGCCGCCGATCACCGAGGGGAGCGCCCCTTCCATGCCGGCGACGACGATGACCACCGCCGCCTCGCGGAGTTTATCGGCGCGGGCGAAGAGGCGGTGAATGCCGGCAACGCCGACGTCGGCCAGCTCCTCCACCGGATTGCCGAGCATGCGGGCGGTGACGGCGGCTTCCCGGGCGACGGGGAGATCGGAGGTTCCGGCGCAGACCACCAGCACCGGGCCGCGGGTGGCGATCTCCACCGGCCGTTGCGTCAGGCAGAAGGCGCGGGCGTCGGCGTCGTAGGTCGCGTCGGGAAAGCGCGCCAGCAGCGGCTCGGCCTTCTCCGGGGCAAGACGGGTGACGAGAACATTGCTCCCTTTTTCCGCCATCTTCTCGACGATGGTGAAAATCTGGGAGGCGCTCTTGCCCTCGCCGAAAATCACTTCCGGCGTCCCCTGACGCAGTTCCCGGTGGTGGTCGATCATCGCCACGCCCACATCCTCGAAGGGGAGGGCGCGCAGCCGTTCCATTCCCGCCTCGACGGAAAGCCCGCCGTCGCGGATGGCCTGAAGCAGGGTCAGCAAATCGTTGGGATGCATGGATCTCCTCGTTTTGTCTCTGGATTTTTATGGGAAACCGACTTTACCGGACAAGAACCGGCGTGGCAAGCCCTTCATTTACGGGCGGCTGCCGATTTTTCTTTCACCGGAATCGGTGCGTCGGCTTTCTCCCGGTGGGATTAATGATACACTTTCCGCCATCGTTGCCAATCATCGGGAGGATGAAGTCATGCAAGAGAAAATC
>JAVFAR010000054.1:0-18623 GCA_034002365.1 Trichloromonas sp. | reverse complement strand
GCGCAGCTTGCCGCGCCCAGGGCGAGTTGTGAATCTACCCCTACCGGAATAGTAATCGTCTATGTTTACCAAACTCGAAGAAGTCGTTGACCGGTTTCGTGAGATCGAAGGGTTGATGTCCGACCCCGCGCTGATGGCCAACCAGGAGAAGTTCCGGGCTCTGACCAAGGAGCACGCCGAACTTGCCGAGGTGGTCGAAGCCTACGGTCAATACCGCAAGGTCTGCGAGGATATCGAAGGCAACCGCGAACTCCTCAGGGAGAATGACGAGGAACTGCGCGCCATGGCCAAGGCCGAACTCCCCGACCTCGAAGCGCGCAAAGAGGATCTGGCCCAACAGCTCAAGGTTCTGCTGCTGCCCAAGGATCCCAACGACGGCAGGAATATCATCCTCGAAGTCCGGGCCGGTACCGGCGGCGACGAAGCGGCCCTCTTCGCCGGCGACCTCTTCCGCATGTATTCCCGCTATGCCGAAGGGCGGCGCTGGAAAGTGGAGATCATGAGCTCCACCGAATCGGAAGCCGGGGGGGTCAAGGAAATCATCGCCCTGATCAGCGGCGAGAAGGTCTACTCGCGGCTCAAGTTCGAGAGCGGCACCCATCGGGTGCAACGGGTCCCCGAAACCGAGGCGCAAGGACGGATTCACACCTCGGCCTGCACCGTCGCGGTGCTGCCCGAGGCCGACGACGTTGACGTCGACATCAACCCCACCGATCTGCGCATCGACGTCTACCGCGCCTCCGGCGCCGGGGGGCAGCACGTCAACAAGACGGAATCGGCGGTGCGCATCACCCACCTGCCGACGGGCGTGGTCGTCTCCTGCCAGGACGAAAAGTCCCAGCACAAGAACAAGGCCAAGGCAATGAAGGTCTTGCAGTCGAAAATTCTCGATGCCCGGGTCGCCGAACAGCAGGCCGCCCAGGCCGCCGACCGCAAGAGCCAGGTCGGCAGCGGCGACCGCAGCGAGCGCATCCGTACCTATAATTTTCCCCAGGGGCGCTGCACCGACCACCGCATCGGCCTGACCCTCTACAAACTCGACGCCATCATGCAGGGGGATCTGGACGAAGTCATCGACGCCCTGACCACCCACAGCCAGGCGGAAGCCATGAGCGGACGGGAGAACTAAGCTTTGGCCGAAACCTGGACGGTGCTCAAGGTTCTGCGCTGGACCGCCGACTACTTCCGGGAAAAGGGGATCGACGGCGGCCGTCTCGACGCCGAGGTGCTCCTCGCCGACACCCTCGGGCTTGACCGGGTCGGGCTCTATCTCCATTTCGACCGCCCCCTTTCCGCCGACGAACTGGCGGCGTACCGGCAACGGGTGGGGCGGCGTGCCCAACGGGAGCCGCTTCAGTACATTCTCGGCGAGACCGAGTTCTGGTCCCTGTCCCTGCGGGTCACACCCGAGGTGCTCATTCCCCGGGCCGACACCGAAGTGCTGGTGGAAGAGGCATTAAAGAAAGTGACGGGGACCGCCGGCATCCTCGACGTCGGCACCGGCAGCGGCGCCATCGCCCTGGCCCTGGCCCATGAACGGCATGATGCCCAGGTCGAAGCGGTGGATATCTCCCCGGCGGCCCTGGCCCTGGCCGAGGAAAACGCCGGCCGGAACGGGCTGACCGGGCGCATGCGCTTTCGCCAGGCCGATCTCTACCAGTTGGAGGGCGGCCCTTACGATCTGGTCGTCGCCAATCCGCCTTACATTCCGCCGGCGGATATGGACGAACTGATGCCCGAAGTGCGGGATCACGAACCCCATCTCGCCCTGCGCGGCGGCGATGCCGACGGCCTGGCCGCCTACCGGGCGTTGGCCGCTTCCGCCGCGCACCTCCTCAACCCCGGCGGCTGGCTGCTGGTCGAGGTCGGTATCGGCCAGGCCGAGGCGGTGCTCCGGCTTTTTGCCGAAGCGGGACTGGACGACTGTTATCTGCGCGACGATTACGCCGGGGTGCCCCGGGTGGTTGGCGGACGGAAATCGTAGGAGAGACGCCCGCGTCGCCCAGGGCAAGACAAGCCTTTCCCCTACGTCAAATCAATAAAAAGGGATTTATCTTGGACAAACTGATCATCAGGGGGGGACGCAGACTGAACGGCGAGGTGGCGGTAAGCGGCTCGAAAAACGCCGCGCTGCCGATCCTCTTTACGACCATCCTCGCCCCCGGGCGGCATGAAATCCGCAACGTTCCGGCGCTGCGCGACATCAACACCAGCATTCGCCTGCTGGAAACCCTGGGCGCCAAGGTGGAGGGGCACAGCGGTACGGTGCACGTCGATGCCACCGGCATCGACCAGGTCGAGGCGACTTATGATCTGGTCAAGACGATGCGCGCCTCGGTCCTGGTTCTCGGCCCCCTGCTGGCCCGCTTCGGCCGCTCGCGGGTTTCCCTCCCCGGCGGCTGCGCCATCGGCGCCCGGCCCATCGACCAGCACCTCAAGGGGTTGGCGGCGATGGGGGCGGAGATCCGCCTCTCCCACGGCTATGTCGAGGCCGAGGCCAAGAGCCTGCGGGGAGCGCGCATCCATTTCGACCTTTCCACGGTCGGCGGCACCGAGCATCTGCTGATGACCGCCGCTCTGGCCAAGGGAGAAACCGTTCTGGAGAACGCCGCCCGCGAGCCGGAGATCGCCGAACTGGCGGAAGTGCTCAACGGCATGGGCGCCAGGATCGAGGGAGCGGGGACCGATACGATCCGCATTCTCGGCGTCGAGCAGCTCGCGCCGATGAATCACCGGGTCATGCCGGATCGCATCGAGGCCGGGACCTTCATGATCGCCGCGGCGATTACCGGTGGAGACGTGCGCATCCGCGACATGCGCCTGGAACATCTGGACGCCCTGGCCTTCAAACTGCGGGACGCCGGCGTCGAAGTCGTTAGCCGCGACAACGCGGTGCAGGTGCGCGCCCCGGAGCGGATCCGGCCGGTCAACATCAAGACCCGCCCCTACCCCGGTTTTCCCACCGACATGCAGGCCCAGTTCATGGCCCTGATGTGCCTGGCCGACGGGGCCAGCGTCATCAGCGAAAACATCTTCGAGAACCGCTTCATGCATGTGGCCGAACTGCTCCGTTTCGGCGCCGATATCCTCATCGAGGGAAATACGGCGACGGTCAAGGGGGTCCGCCGCCTCTCCGGCGCGCCGGTCATGGCCACCGATCTGCGCGCCAGCGCCTCGCTGGTGCTGGCCGCTCTGGCCGCCGACAACACCACGGAAATTTCCCGCATCTACCACCTCGACCGGGGCTACGAACGCATCGAAGAAAAGCTCAAAGGGCTGGGCGCGGATATCGAGCGGGGCAAGGAGTAAGACGGCAAAAACAGTAATTAGTGATTGGTGATTGGTTCAAAGCTGATCACTAATCACCAGTCACTAGTCACGAGGTTTAAACATGAGCGATTACATTACCTTCGCCCTGCCCAAGGGGCGGATCATGCAGGATTCGATGGAGCTCTTCGCCCGGATCGGCATCACCTGCCCGGAGATGGAGAAGGAGAGCCGCAAACTCGTTTTCGAGAATCCGGAGAGCAAATTCCGCTTCATGGCGGTGCGGGCCACCGACGTGCCGACCTACGTGGAATACGGCTGCGCCGACATCGGCGTGGTCGGCAAGGATACGCTGATGGAACAGGGGAAGGATCTTTACGAGCCCCTCGACCTCAAATTCGGCTACTGCCGAATGGTGGTCGCCGAGCCGAAGGCGTTGCGCCAGGAGGACGACCCGGCCAACTGGTCGAACATCCGGGTGGCGACCAAGTATCCCAATGTCACCGAGCGCTATTTCGCCGCCAAGGGGATTCAGGTCGAGCTCATCAAACTCTACGGCTCCATCGAACTGGCGCCCCTGGTCGGACTTTCCGAGCGCATCGTCGATCTCGTCTCCACCGGCGTCACTCTGCGGGAAAACGGCATGGCCGAGGTCGAGACCATCGCCGAAATCACCACCCGCCTGATCGTCAACCGGGCCAGCCTCAAGACCAAGCATCAGCGCATCACCAAAATCATCGAAGATCTGGAACAGATCATCGGCGACGAAGTGCGCCTGTCGAAATAAAACGGTTCGACTTCAGCCTTTAAGCCTTCAGTCTTAAGCCTTTTTCCTTTCACCTGGATTTCACCCATGATTCAGACATTGCGTTTTTCCGATCCCGGCTTTGCCGACGCCTTTCGCAAGATCGAGGAACGGGGGGAGACGGCGCCGGCCGGCGTGGTCGAGACGGTGCGGTCAATCATCGCCGAGGTGCGCGCCTGTGGCGACCAAGCGGTTTTCGACTATACCGCCCGCTTCGACCGGTTGGAGCTGACCGCCGCGACGGTGGAAGTCCGTTCCGAAGAGATCGACCGGGCCCTGGCGGCGATCTCCGCCGAGTCCCGCGCCGCCCTGGAACTGGCGGCCCAGCGCATCGCCGCATTCCATCGCAAACAGAAGACCGAGACCTGGCTTTCCACCGACGAGGCCGACGTGCTGCTCGGACAGATGGTCCGGCCGCTGGATAAGGTCGGCATCTACGTGCCCGGCGGCAAGGCCGCCTATCCGTCGTCGGTGCTGATGAACGCCATCCCGGCCAAGGTCGCCGGCGTGGCCGAGGTCATCATGGTCGTGCCGATGCCCGGCGGCGAGGTTAATCCCCATGTGCTGGCGGCGGCGCGCATCGCCGGGGTCGACCGCGTTTTCAAGGTCGGCGGCGCCCAGGCGGTCGCGGCCTTGGCCTACGGCACAGAAAGCATCCCCAAAGTCGACAAGATCACCGGGCCGGGCAACATCTATGTCGCCACCGCCAAGCAGCTGGTCTTCGGCAAGGTCGATATCGACATGATCGCCGGACCGAGCGAAATCCTGATCATCAACGACGGCAGCGGCGTTCCCGCCCATCTCGCCGCCGACCTCCTCGGCCAGGCCGAGCACGACGAGCTGGCTTCGTCGATCCTCATCACCACCGACGAAGACTTCGCCAAAAAAGTGGCCGAAGAGGTCGAAAAGCAGCTGCGGCAGCTGTCGCGGGAAAGCATCGCCCGTCAGTCCATCGACCGCTACGGGGCGATCATCCTGGCGCAGAATCTCGACGAGGCCATCGACTTTTCCAACCGCATCGCCCCCGAGCACCTGGAACTGGCGGTGGACAACCCCTTCGAGATCCTGCCGCGCATCCGCCATGCCGGGGCGATCTTCATGGGGCACCACACCCCGGAGGCGGCCGGCGACTACCTGGCCGGCCCCAATCACACCCTGCCGACCGGCGGCACGGCGCGTTTCTTCTCACCGTTGTCGCTGGACGATTTCGTCAAGAAATCGAGCATCGTCTCCTTCTCCCAGGGGGGACTTGCGCGGCTCGGCCGGGAGATCGTTCACATTGCCGAACTCGAAGGCCTGCAGGCCCACGCCCGTTCGGTCTCCTTGCGCCTGGAGAGATAGGCTTTCAACTCCCCTTGGTAAAAGGGGGAGACCCGTAGAAGGAGGTTCGCATGTCCCGCAGCGCCACCATCGACCGCCGGACCAGGGAAACCCAGATCCAGCTGACCCTCGAACTGGACGGCCGGGGGGAATCGAGCATCGCCACCCCCGTGCCTTTTATCGATCACATGCTGACCCTGCTCGCCCGCCACGGCTTTTTCGATCTGACCGTCGCGGCCCAGGGCGATATCGAAATTGACGCCCACCACACCGTCGAAGATCTCGGCATCTGCCTCGGCGAGGCCTTCAAACAGGCCCTCGGCGACAAGGCCGGGATCCGCCGCTTCGGCCGGGGGACCATGCCCATGCACGAAGCCCTGGCCTCGGTGATCATCGACTTTTCCGGACGGCCCTTTCTGGTCTTCAACGTCGACATGCCCAAGGTCAAGGTCGGCAATTTCGACACCGAACTGGTCGAGGAGTTCTTCGTCGCCTTCTGCAACCACGCCGGCGCCAACGTCCATGTCAACCTGGCCTACGGCGACAATCTGCACCACATCATCGAGGGGATTTTCAAGGCCTTCGGCCGCGCCCTCGACGAAGCGGCCGGTTTCGATCCCCGCATCCAGGGAGTGCTCTCCACCAAGGGGAAGCTCGAATAGCATGATCGCCATCATCGACTACGGCATGGGCAACCTGCGCAGCGTTCAGAAAGGCTTCGAGAAGGTTGGCTTCGATGCGCGCGTCACCGCCGACCCCGCCGAACTGCACAAGGCCGAAAAACTGGTCCTGCCCGGCGTCGGCGCCTTCAAGGACTGCATGGACAACCTCCGCGAGGGCGGCTTCATCGAACCGATCCGGCGCCATGTGGAAAGCGGCCGCCCCTTTCTCGGCATCTGCCTCGGGCTGCAGCTGCTCTTTAGCGAGAGCGAGGAATTCGGCCGCCATCAAGGGCTGGGGATCATCCCCGGCAAGGTGGTCCGTTTCCCCGGCGACCTGCGCGTGGCCGGGGAGGAACTGAAGGTGCCGCACATGGGCTGGAACCAGATTCGGCCGAAACCCGAGGTTCCCCTGTTCCGGGGCATCGCCGACGGCACTTCGGTCTATTTCGTCCACAGTTATTACGTGATCCCCGACGACCCGGCCGTGGTCGCCGCCGTCACCGGCTACGGCATCGAATTCTGCTCGGCGATCCGCCGGGACAACGTCATGGCCACCCAGTTCCACCCCGAGAAGAGCCAGCAGGTCGGCCTGCGGATTCTGCGCAATTTCGGGGAGATGTAAAATCGGCCTCGCGCCCGTTCGCTCCGCTCACTTGAGCACGCAGGACTCGGAGAAAAAACAATAAAATCCTGGTTTTCTCTGTGTGCTCTGCGTGCTCTAGCGACTGCAAGGAGCGGGCGAGAGACACTTCTAATAGATTTTAAAAGGATAAATTCGCATGCTCGTCATACCCGCCATCGATCTGAAGGAAGGCCGCTGCGTTCGTCTGGAGCAGGGGCTGATGGAAAAGGATACCATCTACAGCAACAGTCCCGCCGCCCAGGCCAGAATCTGGCAGGAGCAGGGGGGCGAACTGCTGCATATCGTCGATCTCGACGGTGCCTTCGCCGGGGTGCCGCGCAATAAGGCGGCGATCGAGGACATCGTCCAGACTATCGACATCCCCACCGAACTCGGCGGCGGGGTGCGCGACCTGGCCACCATCGAGGCCTACCTCCAGCTCGGTATCGGCCGGGTCATCCTCGGCACCATCGCCAAGGAAAAACCGGAACTGGTCCAAGAAGCCTGCCGCCTCTTCCCCGGTCGGATCGTCGTCGGCATCGATGCCAGCAACGGCTTCGTCGCGGTGCGCGGCTGGGCCGACGTCACCGAGAAGAAAGCGACGGATATGGCCAAGGAGATGGAAGGGTTCGGGGTCGAGGCGATCATCTACACCGATATCGCCCGCGACGGCATGATGCAGGGGCCGAACCTGGAAGCGACCCGCGCCCTGGCCGAGTCGATCCGCATCCCAGTCATCGCCTCCGGCGGCGTCTCCAGTCTCAAGGATATCGAAAACCTGATGGCCATCGAGGCTTCCGGCGTGGTCGGCGTCATCACCGGCAAAGCCATCTACAGCGGCGCCCTCGACCTGCGGGCGGCGGTGGCGCTGACCAAGCGGGGCTAAGCAGTACCACCAAGGGAGTCGACCATGAGCGTACAATTGCCTTTGGATCGGATGAATACGGCGGAGAAATTGGCCGCGATGGAAGCGCTGTGGGAAGATCTTAGTCGCAACGCACCGACGGTCGCGGTCCCGGAATGGCACCGTGAAGTACTCATGGTGCGCGAGGCTGAAATTCAGTCCGAAGTTGAAGGGTTCGGCGATTGGGAGGAGGCCAAGGACGCGATCCGCGCGGCGATAAAAAAATGAAACTGCGGATCGCCGCCGCTGCCCGGCGCGACCTGGAACGCGGATATCGTTTCTACGAAGCTCAGGGAGAGGGGCTGGGAAGTTATTTCCTCGACGCGCTTTTTTCCGACATCGACTCGTTGCGGCTGTACGCCGGCGTTCATCCCCAGGTTTGGAGTGGTTATCATCGGCTGCTGGCCCGACGGTTTCCTTACGCGATCTACTACCGCCTCGACAATGAAATCGTTTCGATCTACGCCGTTCTCGATTGCCGGCGCAATCCCGAAACCCACGAGAAGCGATTACGACGCTGACCAAGCGCAACAAATAATCGTCCGCCCTTGTAAACCGGGGACGGCGTTCTTACCTTGGATCAAATGACATCATGCTGAGCAAACGCATCATCCCCTGTCTCGACGTCAAGGACGGCCGTGTGGTCAAGGGCGTACAGTTCGTCGAGCTGCGCGACGCCGGCGATCCGGTGGAAGCCGCCGAGGCCTATGACGCGCAGGGCGCCGACGAGCTGACCTTTCTCGACATCACCGCATCGAGCGACAAGCGCGGCATTATCCTCGACGTGGTGGCGCGGACCGCCGAGCGGGTCTTCATGCCCCTCACTGTCGGCGGCGGAGTGCGGGAGATCGCCGATATCCGCAATCTGCTCAACGCCGGGGCCGACAAAGTGTCGATCAACACCGCCGCCGTGCATCGCCCCGAGTTCGTCCGTGAAGCCGCCGAACGCTTCGGTTCCCAGTGCATTGTCGTCGCCATCGACGCCCGCCGGATGCCCGGCGCCGACCCGGCCCGCTGGGAGGTCTACACCCACGGCGGCCGCAACGGCACCGGCATCGACGTGCTCGAATGGGCGGCGCGCATGGAAAATTTCGGCGCCGGCGAGATCCTGCTCACCTCCATGGACAAGGACGGCACCAAGGACGGCTACGACATCCCCCTGACCCGCGCCGTCAGCGACCGGGTGAAAATCCCGGTGATCGCCTCGGGCGGCGTCGGCAACCTCGAACACATCCGCGAAGGGCTGGTCGAAGGCGGGGCGAGCGCGGCCCTGGCCGCCAGCATCTTCCATTTCCGCGAACACAGCATCGGCGAGTGCAAGGAGTATCTGCGCCAGCACGGCGTGCCGGTGCGTTTATAACCAAAATCATTTCTCGCCCACTCCTTGCAGTCGCTAGAGCACGCAGAGCACACAGAGAGAGCCAGACTTGTTTTTGTTTTTTCTCCGCGTCCTCTGCCTGCTCAAGTGAGCAAAGCGATCGGGCGCGAGATTGGTTTAAGGAATTGCCATGTCCCTTTCCGCCCAACTCAAATTCGACGCCCAGGGGATGCTCCCCGCCATCACCCGCGACGCCGCGACCGGTGAGGTGCTGATGCTGGCCTACATGAATGCCGAGGCGGTCGATCTGACGGTCCAGACCGGCAAGGTCCACTACTATTCCCGCTCGCGGCGCAAGCTGTGGATGAAGGGGGAGAGTTCCGGGCATGTGCAGACGGTGCGGGAAATCCGCTTCGACTGCGATGGCGACTGCCTGCTGCTCACCGTCGAGCAGGAAGGGGCCGCCTGTCACACCGGCCACCACTCCTGCTTTTACCGGGTCTGGGACGAAGGCGGTGCCCGCACCGTCGGCGAGAAACAGGTCGACGCGGCGGCCATCTACGGCCGTCAGGATATCCTCGACGCGGTTTATCACGTGATTCAGGAACGCCGCCAGAATCCGACGGAAAAATCTTACGTCGCCTCCCTTTATGCCAAGGGCCTGGACAAGATTCTCGGCAAGATCGGCGAGGAAGCCACCGAGACCGCCGTCGCCGGCAAGGGAGGCAATCCCGAGGAAGTAGTTTACGAAGCCGCCGACCTCTTCTTCCATACCCTGATCCTCCTCGGCTATTACGACCTGCCGCCGGAGCGGGTCTACGCCGAGCTGCGCCGCCGCTTCGGCATGAGCGGCATCGAGGAGAAGGAAAGCCGGGACAAATAATCGTAAAAGCATCTCTCGCCCGCTCCTTACAGTCGCTAGAGCTCGCAGAGGCCACAGAGAAAGACCAAGGCTTTTGTTTTTCCTTCCTCTGTGCGCTCTGCGTGCTCTAGTGAGCGGAGCGAACGGGCGAGAGACGATTTTAAAAGCACTTTTCGCATGTAAAAGGAACCGACCATGAGTCTGCAAGAACAATTGAACACCGCCATGAAAGAGGCCATGAGGGCCAAGGATTCCCTGCGGCTCAACGCCATTCGCCTGGTCAAGACCGCGATCAAGAACAAGGAAATCGAGGCACGGCAGGAGTTCGACGATCAGGCGGTGATCGGGGTGCTCTCGACCCTGGTCAAGCAGCGCCGGGAATCGGCCCAGGTCTACCGGGACAGCAACCGGGCTGATCTGGCCGAGAAGGAGGAGCAGGAACTGGCGGTGATCCAGGAGTTTCTCCCCAGCCAGCTCGACGAAGGGGAAATCAAGGCGATCATCGAGGCAGCGGTGGCGGAAACCGGCGCGGCCTCGGCCCGGGACATGGGCAAGGTGATGAAGATCGTCAGCGCCAAGACCGTCGGCCGCGCCGACGGCCGCATGGTGAGCGAACTGGTCAAGGCCCGGCTGGCCTGACGGACGGCGGCATGAACGGCATCGACATCGCGATTCTCGGGATCCTCGGCGGTTTTCTGCTCAAGGGTCTGTTGCGCGGCCTGCTCAAGGAGCTCTGTTCCCTTATAGGCCTGCTGCTCGGGGCTTTTCTGGCTTTTCGCTTTTACGCGCCGATGGCCGAAAGCCTCGCCCAATCCTTCAAATTGCCCCTGCCGGCCTGCAACATCGCCGCCTTTCTCCTGGTCTTTCTGGCGACGGCTCTGGTTTTCGCGGTCCTCGGCTATCTGCTGTCAAAGATGGTCAAGCTTCTTTTCCTCGGCGGCTTCAATCGCGTTGCCGGGGGGATTTTCGGACTGGCCCAGGGGGGACTGCTGCTGGCGGTGGTCCTTTTCGGCGTTTCCCTGATCCAGCTCCCCGGTCCCATGGGGCGCCTGCTGGAGCATTCCGAACTGGCCCCGCCCTTCGTCCAGCTCGGCCGGACGGTCTTCCAGGGGAGCGTCAAGGCCCTGGACACGCACCAGGGCCCGCCCACTGCGCCGAAGGAAAAGACCAAAATCTGAGAGGGATGCCGGCAAGCGCATGACTGAAGCGAGCCTGCGGGTTCTTGAATACGATAAAATCGCCCAGTTGCTGGCCGGGTTCACCCTGAGCGCGCCGGGCAAGGATCGCGTCCTCGCCCTGGCCCCCCTGGCGGAGCGGGCCGAGGTGGCGACGGCCCTAGCCGAAGTCACGGAGATGACGGCGTTCCTCGCCGCCCAGGGGCGCCCGCCCCTGAGCGGCTGCCGCGACCTGCGCGGCGCCTTGCGCCAACTGCACGCCGAAGGCACCTTCCTGCTTCCGGAAGTGCTGCTCGATGTCCTCTCCAGCATCGAAGCGGCCCGCGACACCCGCAACTATTTCGGCAATCGGGAGCGGGCGCCCCTTCTCGCCGAGCGGGCCGCCCAACTCGACCCCCAGCGGGAACTTCAGCGGGAAATCCGCCAGAGCATCGGCCCGCGAGGGGAAATCCTCGACGGCGCCTCCTTCGAACTCGGCGATCTGCGCCAGCAGCTCCGCCAGCTGCGCGGGCGCATCAAACGGCTACTGGAAGACCTGCTCGCTTCGGAGAAGCTGGCCGGAGCCTTTCAGGAGCGCCTGATCACCGAACGCAACGGCCGCTACGTGCTGCCGGTGCGGGCCGATCATCGCGGCCAGGTCAAGGGCTTCATCCACGACGAGTCGGCCAGCGGCCAGACCCTCTTCGTCGAGCCGGTGGCGGTACTGGAGTGGAACAACGAGCTGCACAGCCTGGCGCGGGAGGAGAAGCGCGAGGAGGAGCGCATCCTCCGCCGCCTCTCGGATCAGGTTCGGCGACAAGCGGAGTGCCTGGCGCGCAATCAGGAACTCCTCGCCCACTTCGATCTGCGCTCGGCCGCCGGGCTCTTCGCCCGCGCCAGCGACGCCGTGGCGCCGCGCCTGGCGGCGACGCCCCTGTTGGAACTGCGTCAAGCCCGGCATCCGCTGCTGCTCTTTCATCCCGACGGGCGCAAGCGCGAACAGCCGGTGACGGCAGTCGACCTGCTCCTCGGCGAAGCGGCGGACACCCTGGTCCTCAGCGGCCCCAACACCGGCGGCAAGACGGTGGCGCTGAAAACGATCGGCCTGCTCGCCCTGATGGTCCGCTCGGGGCTGCCGATTCCCTGTCATCCCGACAGCCGCATCGGGCTCTTCGACCGGGTCTTCGCCGACATCGGCGACGAACAGAGCATCGAGGAAAACCTTTCGACCTTCTCCGGGCACCTGCGCCGCATCGGCCGCATTCTCGAAGAGGCCGACGGTAACTCCCTGGTGCTAATGGATGAGGTCGGCACCGGCACCGACCCCGCCGAAGGCGGGGCGCTGGCCATGGCGATCCTCGACAGCCTGCGCCGGCGCGGGGCGCGGACGGTGGTGACCACGCACCTGAATCTGGTCAAGGGCTACGCCCACCTGCGGCAGGGGGTGGAGAACGCCGCCGTCGAGTTCGACCTCCGGACTCTGGCGCCGACCTACCGGCTGTATTACGGCATCCCCGGCGCCAGCAACGCCTTCACGATCGCCCGCCGGCTGGGCATCCCCGAGGAGGTGCTGGAGCGTGCCGGGACCTATCTCGGCCAGGGGGAACGGGAGGGGCTGGAACTGCTCGAAGAACTGAACCGGCAGCGCAAGGATCTCGACCGGGAACTGGCGGAGGCGGCGACGCTCAAACGCCGGGCCGAACAGGAACGGGAAAAACGCCGGAAGCTGCTGCACGAACTGGAAGAGCAGAAGCGCAAGCTTCTCGATCAGGCGACCCGGCGCGGCGAGCAACTGGTGCGGGAGGCGCAGCAGAAACTCAAGGAAGTGCTGCGCGAGGCCGGGTCCGCCGCCATTGATGCCCGCGGCCAGGCACGGCTGACCGCCGAACTGCGCCAGGTGCGCGAAGGGCTGACCGAGCTGCGCCCGGAACCGGCACGCCGGGGCCAAGCCCCCCGTGAGGTGCAAGTCGGGGAGTTGCTGCGCATCCCCGCCCTGAACGCCGAAGGGGAAGTGCTGCGCCGCGACGGCGAAACCGTCGAACTCTCCATTCAGGGGAAGAAGCTGCGCCTGCCCCTGGCCCAGCTCGAAAGCTTCAGCCCCCGGCGTTTCGCCCGGCGAGGGGAAGGAAAGATCCGCGGCCGCATCGAGCGGGAAGGGTTTTCCCCCCGGTTGCCGCTGGTCGGCAAGCGGGTCGAGGATGCCCTGCTTTTGCTGGACCGCTTTCTTGACGACGCCCTGCTCCATCACCAGCGGCAGGTCGAGGTCGTACACGGCAGCGGCGAAGGCATCCTGCGTCGGGCGGTGCGGGACTTTCTCGGCGGCCACCGGGAGGTCCAGGCCTTTCACGCCGCCGATCTCGCCCAGGGTGGGGACAATGTGACCATCGTCGAACTGAGGAGCGGATGACGGGACAGATCGCCGAAGGGACCATCCGCGAAATCCGCGAGCGCGCCGACATTGTCGAGGTCGTTTCCGCTTATGTCGCGCTCAAGCGCTCCGGACACAACCACCTCGGCCTCTGCCCCTTTCACGGGGAAAAGACCCCGTCCTTCAACGTCAACAGCGCCAAGCAGATCTTTCACTGCTTCGGGTGCGGCGTGGGCGGCGATGTCTTTTCCTTTCTCATGCGCATGGAAGGGCTGGCCTTCCCCGAGGTGGTGCGCAAACTCGGCGAGCGGGTCGGCATCCGCATCGAGGAAGAAACCGTCAGTCCGGCTGAACTCCGGCGCCGCGAGGAACGGGAACGGCTGGCGCGGATCAACGAGGTCGCCTGCGACTATTATCACCAGATCCTGCTCGACGGACCGGAAGGGGCGCCGGGGCGCCAGTATCTGCGCCAGCGCGGTTATGACGGCGAGACGGCCCGGGCCTTCCGCCTCGGTTTCGCCCCGGAACGCTGGGACGGCCTGGCCGAACATCTGACGCGCAAGGGTTTCGACGCCAAGGAGGCGCGGGAACTGGGACTGATCCGGCCGGGTAAGGAAGGCCGGGGGGATTACGATCTCTTCCGCAACCGCCTGCTCTTTCCGATCATCGGCCTCGGCGGCAAGGTCGCGGCCTTCGGCGGCCGGGTCCTCGACGACCGCCTGCCCAAGTATCTGAATTCGCCCGAATCCCCCCTCTACCACAAAGGGCGGATGCTTTACGGCCTGGCCCAGGGGCGCGAGGCGATGCGCAAGAACGACACGGCGATCGTGGTCGAGGGTTACTTCGACCATCTCGCCCTGCACCGGGCCGGCTTCGCCAACGCGGCGGCGACCTGCGGCACGGCCCTCACCGAAGAGCACGGCCGACTGCTGCAACGTTACGCCAAGAAGGTGCTGCTGCTCTTCGACCAGGACCGTGCCGGGCGCAAGGCGACCTTCCGTGCCATGGAGGTACTGCTCCCCCTCGGCCTTTCCGTGGCGGTGGTGCCTCTCGATGCCGGTGAGGATCCCGACTCCTTCCTGCGCAAGGCCGGCCCCGAAGCCTTCGGCGAGCGGCTCAGCCAGGCGCGGCCGGTGCTGGAAGTCTATCTCGACGCGTTACTCGACGAGCAGGGGGACGGCATCGAAGGGCAGGCGCGAGCCACCGAGGAATTCCTGGCGCGGCTCAAGCTGGTGCCGAGCGAGATTGAGCGCGGTCTTTATCTGCGGAATCTGGCGCAGCGCACCGGCCTGGCCCAGAATTTGCTTGAAAAAAAACTCTCCCTGCCGGTCGCGCCGAGCGCTCCCGTTGCGCCCCCCGCGCCCCGGCCACCCGCTACGCCGCCGCGCCGGGTCGCGACCGGTCCATCCCGGGAAATCAAGGCGCAGGATTGGCTGCTGCGGTTGCTGCTGAATGACGCCGGCGCCCGCGCGGAGGTCGCCGGCAAAGGGGTCGGTGAACTCTTTCTCGATCCCGACCGGCAAAAAATTGCCGAAGAAATCCTTGCCCGTGGCCAGGAAGAAGAAAATTTGACCGAATCGCTCATTTTTGAACGCCTCGGCGAAGAGCAGAAAGCGATTCTATCGGGTATTCTTGTCAAGGACGAAAAAGCCTTCGCCGATGAACAGGGGCGTATCCTCCAGGATTGTCGCCGAACGGTCCGCCAGGAAACGCTGAAACGACGCATTCGGGAACTTGACGACGAGATCCGCCGAGCCGAGGAGCAGGGGGATACGGAACGCGCCGCCGCCTGCCAGGCCGAACGCCTGCGCCTCAGCCGCGAATTAAAAAAATAACCTTTGAAATTACCCAAAGATTCCACCGGTTCAGCCATGAACCCAGAGGGGAAGACAACGCATGTCGAAAAAAACCAGGGTTGAAGAAGTACAGCAATTGATCGATCTGGGCAAGGAAAAGGGCTTTCTCACCTACGACGAGGTCAACGACGCCCTGCCGGCGGACATGGTCTCTTCCGACCAGCTCGACGATGTCATGAGCATGTTCGGCGACATGGATATCGAAGTCGTCGACACCGAGCAGAAGATCTCCCTGCGCAAAGGCGCGTCCTTCGATGGCGACATCGACGAGGAAGAGGAGGGGGAGGAAGAGGAATTCGAGGCCGGCACTCTCGGCCGGACCAGCGATCCGGTGCGCATGTATCTGCGTGAAATGGGGCAGGTTTCTCTCCTCACCCGGGAGGGTGAGGTGGAAATCGCCAAGCGGATCGAGGAAGGGGACGCGCTGGTGGCCCGGGTCATCATGAAGACCCCGATCGCCTTCAAGGAAGTCATCACCCTCGGCGAGCGCCTCGAGCGGGGACAGATCAGCGTCGCTGAAATCACCAAGGATTACGAGGAGGAAGAAGGCAGCGAGGCGGAAGAAAACCAGCGCCAGCGCCTGATCGGCCTGATCGGCCAGATCCGCGAACTGGACCTGCGCTTCATGGCGGTCAAGGAGCAAATGGCCGGGGAAATCTCCAAGGAAGAGAAGAAGGCCCTCGACAAGGAATGCAAGGAGATCAAGGTCGAAACGACCGAGCTCCTGCGGCAGATCCGCCTGAAGGATTTCCAGGTCGCCAAAATCGTCGACCGCCTCAAGGAACTGGCCGATCAGGTCAAAAAGGGGATGGCCGAGGTCGGCGCCTGCGAAAAGGAGCTGAATCACCCGCACAAGGAGATCAAACGCCAGCTGCGGCGCATGCGCAAGAGCGAGGAGGAAGCCGGCAAGGTGTCGGAGGAACTGGCCGTTCCCATGGAGACCCTGCTGGTGATCGAGAAGCGCCTGAAAAGCGCCCAGCGCAAGTTCAAGCGGGTCGAGGAAGAATCGGGGTTCGCCCCCGAGGAACTGCTCGAATCCCTCAAGGAAGTCCACAAGGGGGAATGGCGCGCCAAATCGGCGAAGACCGAACTGGTCGAAGCCAACCTGCGCCTGGTCGTCTCCATCGCCAAGAAGTACACCAACCGCGGCCTGCAGTTCCTCGACCTGATCCAGGAGGGGAATATCGGCCTGATGAAAGCGGTGGACAAGTTCGAGTACCAGCGCGGCTACAAGTTCTCCACCTACGCCACCTGGTGGATCCGTCAGGCCATCACCCGGGCCATCGCCGACCAGGCGCGCACCATCCGGATTCCGGTGCACATGATCGAGACCATCAACAAGCTGATCCGCACCAGCCGCCAGCTGGTCCAGGAAATCGGCCGCGAGCCGACCCCCGAGGAGATCGCCGAGCGCATGGAGCTGCCCCTGGAAAAGGTGCGCCGGGTGCTGAAGATCGCCAAGGAACCGATCTCCCTGGAAACCCCCATCGGCGAGGAAGAAGACTCCTCGCTGGGGGATTTCATCGAGGACAAGGGGGTGGTTTCCCCCCTTGAAGCGGTGATCAAGGGGAATCTTTCCGACCAGACCGCCCGCGTCTTGTCGACTCTCACCCCGCGCGAGGAAAAAGTATTGCGCATGCGCTTCGGTATCGGCGAAAAATCGGACCATACCCTCGAAGAGGTCGGCCAGGATTTCGCTGTCACCCGCGAGCGGATCCGTCAGATCGAAGCCAAGGCCCTGCGCAAACTGCGGCATCCGAGCCGGGCCAAGCGCCTCAAGAGCTTCGTCGAAACCTGATTTTTTTCTTGACGGAAGGGCACCCTGAGCTTAGACTGGATTTTCGTTTTTTGGGCCTATAGCTCAGTTGGCAGAGCCACCGGCTCATAACCGGTTGGTCCCAGGTTCGAATCCTGGTGGGCCCACCACTGCAAGGGAAACGATGAGTCGACTACTCATATTCACATATCCATATCCTCAATATTGAACGCGAAGAGTGCAACGATACCCAGGTTGCACTCTTTTTTTTCCGACACATTTATGACTCAGCAACCCACCTTTCGACTTCAGGACCTGACCGGTCTCCTGCATAAGCTCTACCCTCCGTTTCTGGCCGAGGACTGGGATAACGTCGGGTTACAGGTCGGGGATCCGGGGATGCCGGTGGAGCGGATTCTGGTCGCTCTCGACCCCTCCGAAGCCACCCTCGACGAAGCCCGGCGTCGCGGCGCGCAAGCCCTGCTCTGCCACCATCCGCTGATTTTCCGTCCCCTCAAGCGCCTGACCCCCCAGGACGAAACCGGGCGGATTCTCTTTCGGGCAGTCCGCGAGGGGATCGCCGTCCTCTGCGCCCACACCAACCTCGACCGCGCCCGGGACGGGTTGAACGACTGGCTGGCGGCACGCCTCGGTCTTCTCGCGACCCAGCCCCTGGAAACGGGCGCCTCCGGGGATCTGCTCAAGCTGGTCGTTTTCGTTCCCGCCGGCTACGAGGATCGGGTCGCCGAGGCCCTGCACCGGGCCGGAGCCGGGCATATCGGCGGCTATGACCGCTGCGCTTTCCGCGTGACCGGCACCGGCACCTTCCGGCCCGGGGACGAGAGTGACCCCTTTATCGGCCGGCCGGGAGAGACCGAAGCCGTTCGAGAAGTGCGCCTGGAGACTGTTCTGCCCCGGGAACTGACCGCCAAAGTGCTGGAGAAGATGCGCAAGGCCCATCCCTACGAAGAAGTCGCCTTTGACCTCATCCCCTTGGCCAACAGCCGGCCGGGAATCGGCCTGGGGCGTGTCGGCCGACTGACCGCGCCCGTCCCGCTCGCCGACTTCGCCGCCCAAGTCAAGCAGGAACTTCGTAGCCGGGCGCCGCGCTTGGTCGGTGACCCGGCCGCTGCTATTTCCAAAGTGGCGGTCTGCGGCGGCAGCGGCGCTTCACTCATTCACGAAGCGGCGCGTCAGGGGGCCGATGTCCTGGTGACCGGCGACATCAAATACCACGAGGCCCGCAACGCCGAAAGTCTCGGCCTGGCCCTCATCGACGCCGGACACTTCGCCACCGAGCGGCTGATGGTCGACGCCCTGGCCGAGCGCCTGCAACAGGCAGCGCGGGAGCGGCGCCTGAATCTCGTTATCGATACAGCCGAAGGGGAAGAGGATCCGTTTCAGAAGATCTGATTCCCTTTTTTCATAGACAGCGCAAAAGCCCCCAGCGGGCATAGGGGAGGATGCACGGTGCAAGACAAGATCAAACTGCTCAAAGAATTGCAAGCCATCGACCAGGATCTGAAAAACGTTCGCCAGGGCCGAGAAGCTCTGGAAAAGGAGCAGGCCTCCTTGGGCTCGGAAACGGACCGCATCCAGGCGATGGTCGAATGCCTTACGTCCGAGCTCGAGAAACTTCGGGATGAACGCAGAACCTTGCAGTTGGCCCTGGAGCAGGAAGAGCAGAACATTCAACGCTCCGAAGGTCATCTGCCGGCGATCAAGACCC
>JAVFAR010000053.1:0-19293 GCA_034002365.1 Trichloromonas sp. | reverse complement strand
AAGCTTGTCCACATCGGCTGGGGTTTTACAGTCGCCCAAAAGGGCATCCAATTGCTCCGGTTTGATCGTCATCGTCTCTGCTCCTCCCGTGGGGTCGCCCCACTCTCTCATGGAGCAGATACACAGTTCAATTTACAATCTCGATGTTGCCGGGCCTTTTTGGCTGATATTGTGCCGTCGGGTTTCAGTAATGGATGATGCGGGGGAGCTGTTTGGCCTGATCGATCCAGTTCTTGACCTGGTTGACCGAGGGGAGCTGGCGCACCCGGGGGCGCTTGTCGTTGGCTTCGATGAGCATGCGATGGAGGTTTTCCGGGCTGCGTTGCGCCAGCTCGGGAACGGTGTCGACTCCGGCCTTTTCGAGCAGGTCGGCGTATTCCTCGCCGATGCCGCGGATGCGGAAAAGGTCGGCGTTGTTGAGCCAGCGCAAGAGCAGCGCTTCGGCGATGCCGCTGGCCTTGGAGAGTTCCTTGCGCTTTTCGGGGGTGCCCCCCCGGTCCAGTAACGTCTGCACCGAATGGATGCCGATGGTTTTGAGCCGCGTGGCGAATTCTTCGCCGATCCCCTCGATCCCTTTCAAACGGGTCATGCCTTTTCTCCTTGCCGACATAATGAATGTGAATATAACCAACATGGTAAGCGATTATTCTAAACGATAGTTAATTATTCCCGAAGTGCAAGGCCGGGCGTGGATTTTTCGGGGGGGCAGGCAGGAGGAGGAGGGGGGGAGACGCGCCGAAAATTTCCGGCGCGCCTTATTTTCAGACGCCCAAGGTGACGGCGAGCTTGAGGATGACCGGGTCGATTCCGCGCCGGCCTTTGGCGAGCACCTCTTCGATGTCGGTCAGTTTGATGGCGGAATAGGAAAGGCCGACCATCTTGCCGCCGTCGCCGGCGAGCAGGGCCTCCACCGCCGCCACTCCGAAGCGGGCGGCGAGGGTGCGGTCGAAGGAGGTGGGGGAACCGCCGCGCTGGTAGTGGCCGAGGATCATGACCCGGGTTTCGAAGCCGATCTTGTCCTTGATCTGGTCGGCGATCTGTTGGGCCTTACCGGCCCCCTCGGCGACCATGATAATGGAATTGCTGCGCCCTTCCTCATAGCGGCGGCGCAGGCATTTGCAGATGTCGTCGATATCGTAGGGGGCCTCGGGAATCAGGGCGTATTCGGCGCCGCTGGCGATGGCCGACATGACCGCCAGGTAGCCGCAGTTGCGCCCCATGGTTTCGACGACAAAGGTGCGGTCGTGGGAAGAGGCGGTGTCCTTGAGGCAGTCGACGGCGTGAATGATGTTGTTGAGGGCGGTGTCGGCCCCCAGGGACATGTCGGTAAAGGGGATGTCGTTGTCGATGGAAGCGGGGATGCCGATGACCCGGATGCCCTGGCGTTGCAGGGAGCGGGCGCCGCGCAGGCTGCCGTCGCCGCCGATGACCACCAGCCCGTCGACCCCCAGCCCCTTGAGATTGTCGGCGGCCAGACGCTGTCCCGCCTCTTCCATCATCTGCTTGCAGCGGGCGCTCTGCAAAAAGGTGCCGCCGCGCTGGAGAATGTTGCTCACCGAACGGGTCGTGAGAATTTCGTACAGGCGGTCGATGAGGCCGGTGTAGCCTTTCTGGAAACCGACGATCTCCACGCCGGCGGCGAGACAGGCGCGCACCACGGCGCGCACGGTGGCGTTCATGCCGGGGCTGTCGCCGCCGCTGGTCAATACTGCAAGACGTTTTTTGCTCATGGGGGGCTCCATTGCATCGGGGGCGGGTCGGGCAACTGCCGACCACGGGGGAATGTGACTCGGACGTTAAAATAATCTTCAACGGGAACTTTGTCGACAGCTTTGTTGCCATGTGGCATTTCTTGACAGACAGGGGGTGGCGGGTAAACTTTTAAAATAAAGCCGCCGATATCCGGGCAGGCATGGCCGTCGAGCAGTTTCCTTTGGATGGCCGGGAAGGCTGGAAAATGAACGACAACCTGCGCCAAGATTCCCTGCACATCCCCGTGGCCGGGGCCCTCTCCGGTTCCGCTTCCTTCGCGCGGGAACTCGACGAGTTGCGCCGGGAAGTGGAACGGATGCACCTGGAGTTGACCGCCCTCAAGAATTTCATGAAAGTCGCCAATTCTTCCTTCAGCGAACAGTTTCCCCTGCTGCTGGAAAAGGCCCAGTGTGACGGCGGCGATTCCAACTGAAATTCCTCCGTCCGTTCCCTCCTCCCCCGCCTGTTCCCTCTCCCCGTTTATTCCCCGACCCCTTCTTTCGATTAATTTGGGGTTTCGCAAAAAGCGGTGGTCGGCTATTCTGTCGGCGGCCCGGCGGAACTGCCGGAAGATGTCAAACCAACTCAATACAAGGAGTCCCATGCTGTTGAAACACTGTCTGCTGCGGGGTCCGGCGACCCTTCTCACCCTTTTTCTGCTGTCGCTGACGACCCTGGCCGGGGCCGATACCCTGGCCGAAAAGGTCCGTGAACACACCTTCGCCAACGGCCTCAAGCTGCTTCTGGTCGAGCGCGCCGACGCGCCGACCTTTACCGCCTACATCACCCTCGGCGTCGGTTCGGTGCACGAAACGAGCGAAACCCGCGGTGTCGCCCATTTGCTCGAACACATGCTTTTCAAGGGGACGACCACCCTGGGGACGAGCGATTACGCCCGGGAAAAACCCCTGCTGGACGAGATCGAGGAAGTGGGCGTCCGGCTCGACGCCCTGAAGGGGCGCAAGGATGCCGATCCCGAGGAGCTGGATGGCTTGCGCCGCCGTCTGGCTGAGCTGCAGGAGCGGCACAAGACCTTCGTGGTCAAGGACGAGTTTTCCCGCATCTACGCCGAAAACGGCGGCGTCGGCTACAATGCCTTCACCGGCAAGGATCTCACCACCTATCTCGTCTCCCTCCCCGCCAACAAGCTGGAACTCTGGGCCGCTATCGAGGCCGACCGGATGAAGAACGCGGTGCTGCGCGAGTTTTTCACCGAGCGCGAGGTCATTCAGGAAGAGCGGCGCCGTTCCTACGACAGCGACCCTCGGGGAATGCTTTACGAACACCTGCTTTCGACGGCCTTCACCGTCCATCCCTACCGCAACCCGATCATCGGCTGGCATTCGGACATCGAAAACCTCACCCTTTCGGAAACCCGCGATTTTCTGCAGCGTTACTACGCGCCGGCAAACACCGTCATGGCGCTGGTCGGCGATCTTGATTTCGACGCCGTGGCGGCCATGATCGAGCGCTACTTCGGCGACATTCCGCCGGGGATGCCGGTGCCGCCGGTGACGGCGGTGGAGCCGCCGCAGCGGGGGGAGAAGCGGGTGTCGGTGGTTTTCGACGCCGAGCCGTCACTCTTGGCGGGCTATCACAAGCCGACCCTGCCCGAGCGGGAGGACTACGTCTTTGACCTCATCGACCTGATTCTCGGTCAGGGGCGCACTTCGCGCCTCTATCAAAGCCTGGTGGTGGAAAAGCAGCTGGCCGCCGATATCTCCACCTCGGCCGCTCCCGGTTCCCGTTATCCCAATCTTTTCGTGATTTCCGCCACCCCCCGCCACCCGCACACGACGGCGGAAGTGGAGGAGGCGATCTACGCCGAACTCGACCGCTTGGCGAGCGAGCCGGTGAGCGAGGAGGAACTGACCCGTTCCCGCAACCGGCTGGCCACCGACCGCCTGCGCTATCTCAAGACCAATTCCGGGCTGGCCCGCATGCTGACCTACTACCAGACCATTGCCGGCGACTGGCGCTACCTGGTCGATTATGACGAACAGGTGGCGAGCATCGGCGCCGAGGAAATCATGGCCACGGCCAAGCGTTACTTTGCCCCGGCCAACCGCACCGTCGCCGTGTTGAACAAGGAAGGGGGGCAGCCATGATCCGCATCTTTCGTTGGCTGCTGCCGGCCTTTCTGCTCCTGCTCGCGGGGTGCGCTGCCCAAGCCCCGGCCCGTCCCGATCAGCTCAGCTTCGCCCCCCTGGAATTCGCGGTGCCGCGCATCGAGGCGGTGACCCTGGACAACGGCATCCGCCTCTATCTGCACGAGGATCATGAACTGCCCCTGGTGGAGATCAGCGTCACGGCCGGTTCCGGGAGGATCGCCGATCCGCCGGAGCAGACCGGTCTGACCGATCTGCTGGCGGCGCTGTTGCGCACCGGCGGGGCGGGGCGCTTCACCCCGGAGGCCTTCGATCACGAACTGGAGCGCATGGCCGCCGACTTTTCCGTGGCCGCCGACACCTACACCACGCAGCTGGCCCTCTCGCTGCGCCGGGACGATTTGCGCGCCGGTCTGGAGATGCTTCACGCCGTCCTCTATCAGCCTAAATTCGACGCCGGGCGGCTGGAACTGGCGCGCCGCCAGGCCATCGAGCTGGTGCGCCGCCAGGACGACGACCCCGGCTCCCTCGCTTTGCGGGAGCTGATGCGCGCCCTTTACGGCGAACATCCCCTGGGGCGCTCACCGAGCGTTCCCGGACTGGAATCGATCCGCCGCGAGGATCTGGTCGAGCGCCATCGTCGCGACCTGGCCGAAGCGCCGCTCTGGATCGGCATCAGCGGCGACTTCGATCGGGCGGAGGTGACGCGGCTGATGACGGAAATTTTCGCCGACCGGACGAGCGGGGAGGGGAGCAAGGCGCCGGTGCCGCCGCTGGTGTCGGCCGAGACTCCGGCGTTGTGGCTGGCCGAAAAGGAGATTCCGCAAAGTACCATCCTCTTCGGCGAGGTCGCCATCGACAAGGACAGCCCCGATCTTCCGGCGGTGCGGGTGATGAACTTCATCCTCGGCGGCGGCGGTTTCAATTCCCGGCTGATGCGCGAGGTCCGTTCCAACCGGGGGCTGGCCTATTCGGTCTATTCCTACTACGACGTCGGCCGGCGCCTGCCCGGACCCTTTGTCGCCGGCTGCGAAACCAAGAACGGCGCCGCCGCCGAAGTCGTCGCCCTGATGCGCGACATTATGAACGGTCTGCGGGAAAATCCGGTGTCGGAAGAGGAGCTGCGCTTGGCCCAGGAAAGCCTGATCAACTCCTTCGTCTTCGCCTTCAGCAACAGCCATCAGGTGCTGAACCAGCAGATGCGCCTCGATTATTACGACTATGCGCCGGACTATCTGCAGACCTATCGCGACAAGATCGCCGCGGTGACCATCGAGGACGTCCAGCGGGTTGCCCGGCGTTATCTGAATCCCGACCGGCAGCAGCTGGTGCTGGTGGGTAATCCCGCCGAATTCGACGCTCCCCCCGAAAGCCTGGGCCTGCCGGTGCGGAAAGTGGAGCGCAAAAAACCTTAGGGTCGGGGAGCGGTCTATGGATTCGTCTTTCACTCTCTTTGCGGCCTTTGCCCTGCAACTCTTCATCATCGTCGACCCCATCGCCGGGGTGCCGGTCTTTCTCGCCATCACCCCGGACAACACCCGCGCCCAGCGGCGGGCCATGGCCGTTCGCGGTTGTCTGGCGGCCTTCGCCATCCTCGTTTTTTTTCTCCTTGGCGGGCGCTGGCTGATGGACTATTTCGCCATCGAAACGGCGGCGGTGCGCATCTGCGGCGGGCTTTTGCTCTTCGGGATATCCCTGGAGATGCTTTATGGCCGCCCCACCGGCACCGGCACCAGTCGACGGGAAGAGCAACTCGCCGAGGCCAAGGCGGATATTTCCATCACCCCTTTGGCTTTCCCCCTGCTCGCCGGCCCGGGGGCGATTGCCACCGGGCTGATCTTCGTTGAGCACATCCATTCGGCGAGCGATTATCTCGCCCTTTTGGCGGCGAGCGCCCTCGTATTCGTCGTCACCGCCCTGTTGCTGCTGCGCGCTGATGACCTGTTGCGTTTCATCGGCGCTCTGGGCGCGGCCATCGTCACCCGGCTGATGGGGCTGGTGCTGGCCTTTCTCGCTGTGCAGTACGTGCTCGACGGCATTCGCGGGGCTTTTGCTTCCTGAGGACGAAAGACCGCTGTTGTTTTCATCCCCTGCTTTTCTCTGGAGGAGACCATGGAACAAACTTTCGACGTGATCATCGTCGGCGCCGGTTCCGCCGGGCTGGCGGCCCTGCGCGAGGTGCGCAAACGCACCGACAGTTTTTTGCTGATCAACGACGGCCCTTACGGCACGACCTGCGCCCGGGTTGGCTGCATGCCGTCGAAGGCCCTGATCGAAGCGGCCAACGCCTTTGCCCGGCGCAAGGATTTTCCCGCTTTCGGCATCTCCGGCGGCGAGTCCCTGACTATTGACATTCCGGCGGTGCTGCGCCGGGTGCGGAGCCTGCGGGATAAATTCGTCGGCGGCGTGCTCAAGGCCACCGAGGATCTCGGCGAGCGCAATCTGGCCGGTCGTGCCCGGCTCCTAAACGCGCACACCGTCGAGGCCGACGGCCGCCGTTTCCAGGCCAAGCGCATCGTTCTCGCCCCCGGCAGCCGCCCCGTCGTCCCCGAAGCCTGGCGTGCTTTCGGCGACCGGATTCTCACCACCGACAACCTCTTCGAACAGGCCGATCTGCCGGGGCGCATGGCGGTCATCGGCCTCGGCGCCATCGGTGTGGAGATGGCCCAGGCCCTCGCCCGCCTCGGCATCGATGTGACCGCCTTTGATCTGAGCCCGCGCCTGGCGGGGCTCGGCGACGAGGAAGTGAACGCGGCCCTGGTCAAACTGCTGGAAAAAGAGTTCGCCATCCACACCGGCGCGGGGGCCGAGCTGCGCCGGGTCGAAGGCGGTATCGAAGTCGCCGCCGGCGCGGCGAAGGTAGTGGTCGACCGGGTGCTGGTCGCCATGGGGCGGCGCCCCAATGTCGACGGCCTGGGGCTGGAGACCCTCGGCATCCCCCTGGACAAGCGCGGCCTGCCGCAGGTCAATCCCACGAGCCTGCAGGTTGCCGATCTCCCCATCTTCCTCGCCGGGGACGCCAACGGCCAGGCGGCGCTCTTGCACGAGGCGGCGGACGAGGGGCATATCGCCGGCCTCAACGCCGTGGCGGAATCGATCCACTGTTTCCAGCGGCGCACGCCGTTGGCCGTGGTCTTCTCCGATCCCGAAGTCGCGGTGGCGGGAAAACGCTGGAGCGAGCTCGACCCCGAGGCCGTCGTTTCCGGCAAGGTTTCTTTCGTCCGGCACGGGCGGGCGCGCACGGCGGAGAAGAACAAGGGGGTGCTGCATATCTATGCCGACAAAAAGAACGGACGGCTCCTCGGCGCCGAGATGTGCGTTCCCGCCGCCGAGCACCTGGTGCATCTTTTGGCCCTGGCCATCGAGCGGGGGCTGAAGGTTGGAGAGCTGCTGCGCATGCCCTTCTATCATCCCGTCTATGAGGAGGGCTTGCGCAGCGCCCTGCGCGAACTGGCCGGGCAGCTTCCCTGCGCCGGTGAGTCCGATCTGGCGAGCTGCGGGGCTTATGCCATTGAGGCGTTGGATTGAAGTTCAGGCGGAAGGCGGAAGGCGGAAGGGATGGAAAAGCTGAAGAATTATCGGCAGCTGGTGGCGCGGGTGGATGAGCTTTGTGCCCGTATCGAAGGGGACTTTCGCGAGGGGATCGTTTGTCACCGCGGTTGCGACGGCTGTTGTCGGCACCTGTCCCTTTTTCCGGCCGAAGCGGCGGCGCTGGCGGCGGCGCTGACTCAAGCCCCGGCGCCACTGGCGGCGGAGATTCGCGAACGCGCCCGTGCGGCAACGAAGGACGGCCCCTGCCCGCTGCTCAAGGACGGCGCTTGCCTGCTCTATTCAGCACGACCGCTTATCTGTCGCACCCACGGCCTGCCCCTGCTCGGCCGCCGCGACGGCGAGCGTTTCATCGACTACTGCCCGTTGAATTTTCAGGGGATGGAGAGCCTCCCCGCCTCGGCGATTATCGATCTGGAAACCCTGAACGCCACCCTGGCGGCGGTCAACCGTCTCTTTGTCAAGGAGTCGGGCGGGGACGAAGACCGCGCCGAGGAGCGTCTCAGTATCGCTCGGGCTTTGCTGGAAGAGTTATGAATTACTGTTATTCCTCGGGTGTTTAAGTCGTATTCGTTGACAAAATGAATGAGACTGAAAAAGGCCGCTTTTTGCCATGGAGGTTGCATGTCGCTGATCGTTGAGGGTCGGAAACGGGTCCGGACCTTTCTGGAAGAGGATCTCTGGCGCATGGAGGCGGAGAGCCTCTCCCGCCCCCGCGCCTTTCTGCTGCGTCAAGCGCGGGTGGTGATCGCCGCCCTTCAGGGTTTTTTCGCCGACCACTGCATGCTGCGCGCCTCGGCCCTGACCTTTGCCACCCTCTTGTCCATCGTCCCGCTCTTAGCCCTGATGTTCGCGGTGCTCAAGGGCTTCGGCGTGCAGAACACCCTCGAACCGCTCATCCTCAACAACCTCGCGCCGGGGACCGAGGATGTCGTCGCCCAGATCCTCCATTACATCGATAACACCAACGTCGCCCGGCTCGGAGTGGTGGGTCTCGCCGCCCTGGTATTGACGGTGCTCACGCTCCTCTCCAATATCGAAAAGAGTTTTAATTACATCTGGGGGGTCGACGAAACCCGGCCCATGCTGCGGCGTTTTTCCGATTATTTTTCCGTCGTCACCATCGGCCCGATTTTCGTGCTGGCGGCCATCTCCATGACGTCCTCCCTGGCCAGCAACGATCTCATCGCCCACCTGCGCGAGAACAGCTGCCTGGGGCCGCTGGTCCCCCTGCTGTTCAAGTCGATCCCTTATGTCGGCATGTGGATCACCTTTACCGTTCTCTATATTTTCATGCCCAATACCCGGGTCAATACTTCGGCGGCCCTGGTCGGCGGGATTCTCGGCGGCACCCTCTGGCAGCTGGCCCAGTGGGGCTACGTTCATTTCCAGGTCGGAGTCGGGCGCTACAACGCCATCTACGGCACCATGGCGGCGTTGCCGATCTTCATGGTCTGGCTTTATGTGAGCTGGCTGATCGTGCTGCTCGGCGTTGAAGTCAGTTACGCCTGGCAGAATCTGCGCCGGGCTTCCAGCGATATCCGCGGCCCCGAAGTCAATTTCGCCAGCCGCGAGCTGGTTTCCCTGACCGCCATGCTGGTCATCGCCGAAAACTTCTATCGCGGTGAAAAGCCTTGGGATCTCGCCCGAATCGCCGCTCACATCAATCTGCCCCCGCGTCTGGCCCAGGACATTCTCGTTCACTTGACCCGTCTCGGTTTTCTCAGCGAGGTGCGCGACGGCAAGGCCGGCGGCCCGTCCTACCAGCCGGGGTGCGCCCTCGATACCCTGACGGTGCATGGGCTGTTGCAGGGGCTGAAGGCGGACGGCGCCCGCTATACCCGCTTGCGCAAGACGCCGGAGCGGGAACTGGTGCGGGAAATTGAGGAAACCATCGACGGAGCCGCGCGCGAGGCCCTGGCCGGTCTGACCCTGCGGACGCTGGTGGGGCGATTGCAGGAGCGGCGGGGGGAGGGGAAGGTTCAGGATTCCGAGGAAAATTCGGCGAGGGAGAATTCGCCGTCCGCGAAGACCGCATAGGAATACTGGTCGATCCAGTCGCCGAGGGCAATCATGACGTTGCCGTCGAAATCGCGGCACGCGGGGGCGTGAAAGTGGCTGGTGACGACCGCTTGGCAACCGCTCGCGAACTGGCGGCGCGCGTGCTCTTCAAGCAGGGGCATTGGCGCTTCGCGGCGCGGGGAGGAGGGCCGGGAGCGGCGGCTGAGATTCCCGGCCCAGCGGGCGATGGCCCAGGCCCAGTCCGGCGGCAGGTTGGCGGCCAGGAGCCGCAGGAAGGGGCTGCGCAGAAAACGGCGCAGCAGGCGATAGCCCCGGTCGGCGGGATCGATCAGGTCGCCGTGACTGATATGGATTTTCCGGCCGTCGAGCTCGATGACGCCGCCGTCGGGGCGGATTTCGCACCCCAGGGTTTCGGCGAAATAAGGGCCGAGATGGAAGTCGTGGTTGCCCTCCACATAGACGATGCGCGTTCCCGCCTCGCGCAGCTCGCGCAGGGCTTCGAGCAGCGGCACATAGGCGGAAAAGACGCAATAACGGTAGCCGATCCAGAATTCGAAGATGTCGCCGAGCAGCACCAGGGTGCGGACCTCGCCCCGCTGGGCGCGAAGAAACTCCAGCAGCCGCCGGTAATTGGCGTCGTCGGGATCAAGCAGATGGGCGTCGGCGATGAACAGGTCTCTCATGGCGGGCACTATAGAAGAGGCGGACGGGTAAAGTCAACCGAGGGAAGGGGAGGGAGGGTTCATGAAAAAATGGACGCTGTTGCTGGTCCTGTTGCTGTTGGGGGGATGTGCCTTCGTGAAGGTGCCCCTTTCGGCCCCGGTGCAGGGTGTTCGGGAGCAGGTCGTGGAGGGGAGCGGCCGGTCCAAGCTGGCGATGGTCGATATCAGCGGCCTGATCTCCCTGGCGCCGGTGGGGCTGGAACGTTTTTCCAAGGAGCCGCCGCTGATCCCCCGGCTGAAGGAGGAGTTGCGTCTGGCGCTGAAAGATCCGGCTGTGGTCGGGCTGCTGGTGCGCATCGACAGCGGCGGCGGTTCGGTGACGGCGAGCGACATCCTCTATCATGAACTGAAGCGCTTCGGCGAGGAGAAGGGGGTGCCGGTGGTCGCCTGCGTCATGGACAAGGCCCTCTCCGGCGGTTACTACGCCGCCCTGGCCGCCGACGCCATCGTCGCCCATCCCACCGCCCTGGTCGGCGGCGTCGGGGTCATCACCTTCAAGTTCAATATCGCCGGACTGCTCGACAAGTGGGGGGTCGAGGAGGAGACGGTGAAGAGCGGCCCCCTCAAGGATTTCTGGTCGCCGCTGCGCCCCAGCGAACCGGAGGAGATCGCCCTGATGCAGGGGATCACCGACCGCTTCCATCAGCGCTTTCTCGGGCTGATCGATGAAAACCGCGAGCTCAGTCCCTGTACCCTCAAGCAACTCGGCCGTGGCGGGATTTTCGACGCAACCGGAGCCAAGGGCCTGCACATCGTCGATGAGGTCGGCTACCTGGAAGACGCCCTGGCGCTGTTGCGTACCCTGGCCGGGGTCGAAGAGGCGCGGGTGGTCATCTACCGCCGTCCCGGCGCCTACGCCGAAAACATCTACGCGGCGGGCGCCCCCCTGGCCCGGGCGGCGGCGCTGCTCGACGGCCTCGCCGGCGAAGCCCTCATGCCCACTTTCCGCTATCAGTACGCGCCATGAACGAAGCCGTTCCCGGCATCCCCACGCGCCTTCGCACCGGCCTGAGCGGGGGTGTTTCGACCGCCTTCAAGCTCTGTAAGTATGTGCTGCCGCTCTATGTGCTGGTCGATCTGCTCAAACAGACCCCGGTCATCGCCTGGCTCGGGGCCTTTTTCGCGCCGCTGATGGGGCTCTTCGGCCTGCCCGGTGAGGCGGCCTTCGCCTTTGTCGCCGCTTTTCTCCTTAATCTCTACGCCGCCATCGCGGTCATGGCCCCCCTCGATCTCAGCCCCTGGCAGGTGACCCAGTGCGGGTTGATGATGGGCATCGCCCACAACCTGCTGGTCGAAGGGGCGGTGATGCGCGGCACCGGCACCCGGGGGGGCGTGCTGACGATGTGCCGATTGCTCATTGCCGCCCTGGCCGGCTGGCTGCTGCTCGGGCTGCGGGCGCTGGGGCTGGGCTGATGGAAGCTCTCTATCCCGCCCTGCTCGGCGCCGGAAAGCTGGCCCTCAAGCTGCTGCTGATTATCGTGCCGCTGGTGACCCTCTTCGAGGTGTTCCGCTATCTGCCCGTCTTCCGCCGCATCGGCGACGCCGTCGAGCCGCTGATGCGCGGCATGGGCCTCGGCCGCGAGGCGTCGGTGCCGCTTTTCACCGGCATCTTTCTCGGCATCGCCTACGGCGCCGGGATCATCATCCGCGTCGCCCAGCAGAAACGCCTGCCCCGTCGCGAACTCTTCCTCATGGGGCTCTTTCTCGCCACCTGTCACGCGGTGGTGGAGGATACCCTGATTTTCGTCGTCATCGGCGGCGATGCCCGGCTGATCCTCGGCATCCGTATCGTGTTGGCGGTGCTGCTGACGGCGTTGCTGGCGCGGCTCTGGAAGCGACGGACGGATTAAGGGAATGGGGCGGGAGGAAGGGGGGGGCTTGGCGGGCCAATGTCGACCATCGGCCCGCCAGGTTTTTGCGGAATTACTTGTGCTCGGCGGGGGCGGCGGGGGCGGCCTGCCCGGTGGCCGGCGCGGCATGCTCGATAGCCGGGGCGGCGGGAGCGGCGGCTTCTTCCTGTTTTTTGCAAGCGGTCAGGGACAGGGCGAGCATCAGGCAGAGGGTCAGAGCGGTCTTTTTCATAGAATTAACTTTTGCCTCCATTTGTGTGAATAATGTACCATAATTGGCACGGCGCGGCAGATTACGCCCTTTGGCGAAAAAATCAAGATGAATATTTTCGTGTTTTTTTATTCTTTTAAATCAGGTAGTTGCGATTTTGTTTCGGTTCCTCGACACTCTGCATGGACCATCGCCGTTTCACTCTGGCCATTCGATGAGACTCCTTTGAAACCCTTCGGAAAAGAGAACTGGTGCGCCACTTGCATTGGGATTCCTCGATGATCCACCCGTTGAGTCCATCCAGGACAAGGGAACTGCCATGATTTCTCTTCCGGTTATTCTGCTGCTGACGGCGGTCGCTTTCGCCCTGCTGTCCCAGTTGCTGATCCCTTATCTTGAAAGGATCGAGCAGCGGCGACGGGAGGAACTGCTCGCCGCGACCCGGGCCGTGCATTTTCTCAAAAGCCGGATCAAGCCGGGAATCTACACTTTTCGCTGGCAGCGGGGGCGGATGATTGAACCCCTTTACGAAAAGCTTGAAGGGAACAAGGTGGTGGTCCGTTTCGCCGAAGGCGAACGGGTCACCGAAAAACTGGAGGAAATGCCCGTTGAATTCCGTCGTCAGATGCTGCGGATGATCCGCGCTGGGGTGCAACGGAAGTAAGGCGGCCCCAGGCTGCCGAAGCAGGAAGAGAGTGTCAGCCCGGGCGCTTTCTGTTATAGTGATATCCCCTGGAAGCTTCAGGGGATATTTGCTTATCTGGAGAGTCTATGGAAGACGAGTTTGAGGATTTTATCGAGGATGATCTGGCCGGCGATCTGGAAGCGGCGCAACAGGCCCTCGACCAGGGGGAAGATCAGGTTGCCCTGGAATTGGCCGAGGAATATCTGGAGACCAGCCCCCTCGATGTGGAAGCTCTGAATATCTGCGCCGTGGCCGCCTCCAACCTGGGGGATACCCTGAAGGCCATGGCCCTGTACCAGAAAGCCCTGCGCTTCGATCCCCAGAACGGGGCGCTTCACCACAACTATGGCGTGCTGCTGGAGCGGCTGGGGGACTATCACGAGGCGCTGCGCCATTTCCAGCGCTGTCTCGAACTGCAGCCCGATTTTCCCGAAGCCTACATCAATATGGGCAACACCCTCGACGAACTCGGCCGCACCGAGGAAGCCCTGGCCCTGTACGATCAGGCCCTGCGCCGGGCGCCGGATGCGCCCGATGTCTATTTCAATCGCGGCTATGCCTTCAACCGTCTCGGCCGCTTCGTCGAAGCGGTGGAAAGCTTCACCCATGCCCTGGCCTTCGATGCCGGCGATCCCGCCGCCCTCAATGGTCTCGGCTATGCCCTGTCGGGGCTGGGACGCGAGCAGGAGGCGGTGGAAAAGTTCACCGCCGCCATCGCCAAGGACAATTCCGTCGCCAACTATTTCTACAACCGCGCCATCTCGCTGATCCGTCTCGGCAATCCGGCGGCCGCGTCGAGCGATCTCGATGCGGCCCTGGCGCTGGAGCCGACCTTTTATGAAGCGCTCATCGAAAAGGCCAGCCTGCTTATCGAAATGGATTATCTCGAAGAGGCCCTGCTCGTTCTCGACGACGCCCAGCGGGTCAATCCCTTAAGCCCCGAGCCCGCCTTCTACCGGGGCGTGATTCAGGAACGCAAAGGGCATCTGCGGGAGGCGCTGGCCGCCCTCGACGAGAGCCTGCGCCTCGATCCCGCCTCCATCTACTCCCTCAACAACAAGGGGAATATTCTCATCGACCTCGGCCGTCTCGACGAGGCCATGGTCTGTTTCGACCAGATCCTCGCCCGCACCGACGACTACCCCCTGGCCCATTACAACCGCGCCTGTATCCATGCCCTGCGCGGCCAGGTGCGCGAGGCGGCCCGGGAACTGGGCAAGGCGGCGGCGCGCGAGGAACATTTTCTCGACGACGCCCTGAATGATCCCGATTTCGAGCGGGTACGGGAGAGCCGCACCTTCCAGAAACTGGTCGAATCCCGCGGCTCCGGAGGTCATGTATGAACCGCGTCCGCCTCCCGATCACCGGCATGAAGTGCGGCAAGTGCGTGGCCAAACTGACCGGCGCACTGACCGCGTTGCCGGGGGTGGACGAGGCGGAAGTCTCGCTGGAAGAAAGGTGCGCCCGCATCGCGTTCGAACCGGCGCGGATTTCGCGGGAAGATCTGGTCGCGGCCGTCGTCGCGGCGGGCTTTGCCGTGCCGGAGGATGACGCCGGCGGGTCGGATTCAGTTGAAAACGACCCGCGAGGGAATGCCGTCGTCTCCTCTGCTCCAGGCAAGGCGGCGCGCCTGACCCTGCACCTCGGCGGGATGACCTGCGCCAACTGCGCGGCGACCATCGAAAAGGGGATCGCCAAAGTGCCGGGGGTCTTCACCTCCCAGGTGAATTTCGCCACGGAAAAGCTCACCGTCACCTTTGACGGGGGGCGTCTCGACGGGGCCGCGCTCTGCCGGGCGGTGGAGGATCTCGGCTACCGCGCCTGGCTTCCCGACGCCGGGGGAGAAGAGGACAACGCCCGCGTCCAGCTCGCCTGGCTGATCTTTTCGGCGCTTTTGACCGCGCCGATCATGCCGATCATGTGGTGGATGCCCTTCGGCGCCGCCTCTCACCTGGTCAACGGCCTGCTGGCGACGGTGGTGCAGTTCACCGCCGGGCTGACCTTCTATCGCGGTGCCTACAAATCCCTGCGCAACAAAAACGCCAATATGGATGTGCTGGTGGCGCTGGGGATCAGCGCCGCCTACGGCTATTCGGTGCTGGCGGTGCTCCATCTCTTCGGGGTCGAAGGTCCGGATTTCTTCGAGACCAGCGCCATGCTCATCACCTTCGTCCGTTTCGGCAAGTACCTGGAAGCCCGGGCCCGGGGGCGGGCCGGTCAGGCGCTGAAAAAGCTGCTGCATCTGCGCGCCGACCGGGCCTTGCTGGTGGCGGACGGCACCGAGCGGGAAGTCCCGGCCGGCCGCCTGCAACCGGGGGATCTGGTGCGGGTGCGGCCGGGGGAAAAGATCCCGGTTGATGGCGAGGTGGTCGAGGGGAGTTCGGCGGTGGACGAAGCGATGCTCACCGGCGAGTCGCTGCCGGTGACCAAGGAACCGGGGCAGGAGGTGACCGGGGCCACCATCAGCCTGACCGGGGCGCTCTTGGTGCGGGCCACCCGGGTCGGCGAAGCGACCGCGCTGGCGCAGATCGTGCGCATGGTCGAGGAGGCCCAGGGGGAGAAGGCGCCGATCCAGCGTCTGGCCGACTCCGTCTCCCAGGTTTTCGTGCCGCTGGTCGTCGCCATCGCCCTGCTGACCTTCCTTATCTGGTATTTCCTGACCGCCGCCGGTTTCCTTTTCGCCTTCAAGTCGGCCATCGCCGTGCTCGTCATCGCCTGCCCCTGCGCCCTGGGTCTGGCCACGCCGACGGCGATCATGGTCGGCAGTTCCGTGGGACTCTCCGCCGGGATTCTCTTCAAGCGGGCGCCGGTGCTCGAAGGCGTTTCCCGCTTGCAGATGCTGCTGCTCGACAAAACCGGCACCCTGACCCGGGGAGAGTTCGCCCTCACCGACCTGCTGCCGGAAGAGCCCGGCGGGGAGCAAGAACTGCTGACGACGGCGGCGGCGCTGGAACGGTCCAGCACCCACCCCCTGGCGCGGGCGGTGGTGAAGCGGGCCGAGGACGAAGGTCCTTTGTCCCTGACGGTGACGGAGCTCCGGGAAGTCGGCGGCTACGGCTTGCGCGGCCTGATTGACGGTCAACCGGTGCTGGCCGGCAACCGTCGGCTGATGGAGGAGGAAGGGATCCCCCTCGAACCTGCCCGGCCCCAGTGGGACAGCTGGGTGGGGCAGGGCAAGTCCCTGGTCTTCGTCGCCCGTGCCGGTCGTCTGCTCGGCGTTCTCGCCCTCGCCGATACCCTCAAGGAGGGTGTTGCCGAGGCGGTGCGGGGGCTGCGTGGGCTCGGGCTGAAGACGGTGATGGTCACCGGCGACCGCCGCGACGCGGCTTTGCATATCGCCCGCCAGGCGGGGATCGACGAGGTCGAGGCGGAGGTTCTGCCCGGCGACAAGCGCGAAGTGGTCCGCCGTTACCAGCGGCAGGGGCTGGTGGTCGGCATGGCCGGCGACGGCATCAACGACGCTCCCGCCCTGGCCCAGGCCGACATCGGCATCGCCATCGGCGGCGGCACCGACGTCGCCCAGGAAACCGGGGATATCGTCCTGGTGCGGGGGGACATCCGCGACGTTGCCGGCAGCATCCGCCTCGGCCGGGCGACCCTGCGCAAAATCCGCCAGAACCTTTTCTGGGCTTTTTTCTACAACGTGATCGGCATCCCCATCGCCGCCGGACTGCTCTATCCCGCCTTCGGCCTGACCCTCAAGCCCGAATTTGCCGGGCTGGCCATGGCCCTTTCCAGCGTTTCGGTGGTGACGAACAGCCTGTTGCTGGGGAGGTTTAAGGTTAGGGAAGGCTGAAGGCTGAAGGAAAAAGGATGAAGGAAAAAGCGAGGGGGAGGGGATGAGCATGAGGTCTGGGGCGGTGATCGGGGTGATTGGCGCGGGGCGGGCGAGCGATGTCGCCTATGCCGCCGCGCGGGAGGTGGGGCGCTTGCTGGCCGAGGCCGGGGCGACTCTGGTCTGCGGCGGTCTCGGCGGGGTCATGGAGGGCGCCTGCCGGGGCTGTACCGAGGCCGGCGGCCTGGCGGTGGGAATCCTCCCCGGTGCCGTGGCCGGTCAGGCCAATCCCTGGGTCGGCCTGCCGATCGTCACCAACCTCGGCCACGGCCGCAATATCGTCATTGCCCATACCGCCCAGGCGCTTATCGCCATCGAAGGAGAGTACGGCACCCTTTCCGAGATCGCGGTGGCTCTCAAGCTCGGCAAACCGGTCGTTTCCCTGCGCAGCTGGCCGCAGATTCCCGGCATGACCCGGGCCGAAACCCCGGAAGAGGCGGTGCGCAAGGTCTTCGCCCAGCTTTCCGGGCGCAACCCCTAGGAGCTTCATCATGCCTTTGGCTCTCGACCGTTCCCGGGCATTTTCCGACGGCTTCATCGAATGGGTGCGCGGCAAAGGGAACATCCTCATCGTCGCCCACGACAACCCCGATCCCGACTCCCTGGCGGCGGCCATGGCCCTGCAACATCTGATCCTGGTCAAAACCGGACAGCAGGCGGCCCTGACCCACGGCGGCATCATCGGCCGGGGGGAAAACCGCATGATGGTGCAAAAGCTGGAAATTCCCGTCGCGCCGATGGAAAAGCTCGACCTCGGCCATTTTCAGGTGGTCTGCATGGTCGATACCCAGCCGGGGACCGGCAACAATTCCTTCCCCTTGTCGCGTCCGGTGCATCTCGTCATCGATCATCACCCGCCCTGGGGACAATGCGGCCAGAGCCGCTGGGTCGATATCCGCGACGAGTACGGCGCCTCGGCGACCATTCTCTTCGAATACCTGACGGCCCAGGGGATAACCATCAATACCCGCCTGGCGACGATCCTCTTCTACGCCATCAAATCCGAAACCCAGGATCTCGGCCGCGAATGGTCCCAGGCCGACCGCGAGGCTTATCTGCGGCTGGTCCCCCTGGCCAACAACCGGATTCTTTTCGACATCACCCATCCCGAGGTGCCAAGAGAATATTTCGCCGCCTACAGCCGGGCGATCCGCAACGCCCGGACCTACGGCCCGGTACTGGTTTTCAATCTCTTCGCCATCGACAACCCCGACATGGTGGCGGAGATGACCGACTTCCTGCTGCGCGCCGACGGCATCAAATATGCCTTAGGCATCGGTTATGCTCAGGGGATGGGGATCGTCTCCTTCCGCACCCTCTGCCAGGATCTCAAATCCGGGGGGCTGATGAAAGAGGTCGTCGGCGATCTCGGCAGCGCCGGCGGCCACGGCATGGTCGCGGGCGGGCAGATCCGCCCCCTGGAGGGGGATCCGGCGAGTTTGCGTAAACTGGAACGGACCCTGACCCGGCGCCTTCTCGATGCTCTTGGGTTACCCGGCGGGCGGGGCGGCAGGCTGGTGTGAGCCGCCATTGACAGGGTGGGGCGGGCGCGGTATAAACGGCGTTTTTGGTACGAGGTGGTTTTTATGTGGCGATTTTTCTTTTTAGTGCCGGTGTTGTTGCTGTGGGGGGAGGGGCCGGCCCTGGCCAAGGTCGAGTTGACCCTGGTCAACCGGACGCCGGTGATTATCGAAGAGGTCTATACCCATCAGGGGTCGATCTTTCTGGCTCTCGATGACGTGCTCCCGGCCCTCGGCCTGAGCGGCCAGTGGGATTCCGCCGCCCGGCTCTATCAGATTTCCACACCCTACGGCAAAATCTCCGTCGTTCCCGGCAATTCCAGTATCCGCCTCGGTTCCCAGGTGATGACGTTGCCCCAGGCGCCGCGCTTCATCGACGGCCGGCTGCGGGTCGACGAGAGCTTTGTGCGTGAATATCTCCCGGCCCTGCTGGGACTTTCCGTCACCTACCGCAACCTCGATCCTCAGGAACCGTCCCCCTCGCCCGAGGCCGACTCCCTCGATCAGTTTTTCGCCCGGCTTCTGGAGAAGAAAGGGCTTGCTCCCGGGGGGGCGACGGGCAAAGTGGTGATCGATCCCGGCCACGGCGGCGACGACCCCGGTTCCGTCGGTCTGAACGGGTCCACGGAGAAGGATGTGGTCCTGGAGATCGCCCGGAAGCTGGAAAAACAGATCAAGATGAAACTCGGCGCCGAACGGGTGCGCCTGACCCGCGACAGCGATTATGCCCTGACCCTGGAGCAGCGCCTGGCGCCGGCCGGCGAGGCCGACGTCGCCGCCCTGCTGCAACTCCACGCCCAGGCCGCCGCCCACCCCGAGTCGCGCGGCCTCTATCTTTTCGTTCGTCCCCGCGAGGAATCCCGTGGCGCTTCCCAACCGGCGGATCAGGGCGGGAGCATGCGCCTGGCCGAGACGTTGCGCGACGCCCTGACCAATGCGGGCTTTGCGGTCGCGGGGATTCTTCCGGCGCCGCTGCTTCCCCTGGGCCGGGGGGATCTGCCCAGCGTTCTCATCGAACTGGGCTACCTGACCAATGCCG
>JAVFAR010000052.1:5868-19536 GCA_034002365.1 Trichloromonas sp. | reverse complement strand
TGTGATATGTTTTTTCATGACCTGCCTCCTTGGTTGTGGCTCTGCGCCGTTCTCTACAGCGTAACCCACGTTGCAAGGATGGCAGGTCTTTTTTCTGTTTAACTGACAACCATAATGTCTACGGCCGGTTCGATCCGTCACCCGATTTCCCGTAGCGCCTCGATGGTCCGCTCCATCTCCTCGCGGGCGCCGATGGAGATGCGCAGCCCCTCGGCCAAAAGCGGATCGGAGAAGTGCCGCACCAGGATCTGGCGCTGGTAGAGACCGTCGTAAATGCGCTTGCCGTTACGGTCCGGCGGGGTGGCGAAGACGAAGTTGGCCCGCGACGGAATCACCCCGTAGCCGAGCACCCGCAGCTCGCCGGTGAACCAGGCGCGGGTCTCGCGGATCTTGCGCACGCACTCGGAAAAATAGGCCTGATCCTCCAGCGCCGCCGTCGCCGCCGCCTGGGCCAAGCGGTCGAGATTGTAGTGATCGCGGATTTTATCCAGCGCCGCGATCACCTCGGGGCGGGCGACGGCCAGCCCCAGGCGCATCCCGGCCAGGCAGTAGCTTTTGGAAAAGGTTCGGGTCACCACCACGTTTTCATATTTCTTCACCAACGCCAGGGCGTTCTCGTCGGCGAAATCGGCATAGGCCTCGTCCACCACCAGCATCCCGGCGCAACGCCGGGCGAGATCCTCGATGAACTCCAGGGGATAGGTGAAGCCCAAGGGCGCGTTGGGATTGACCAGGAAGAAGAGCTTGCCCTCGTAGCGCGCCGGGAAATCGGCCAGCTCCCATTTTTCGGTGAGGCCGAAGGTGCGCACCCGAGCCCCCTGGATTTCCGCCAGGGTGGCGTAGTAGGTGTAGGAGGGATGTACGAAGGCGATCTCCTCCCCTTCCCCGGCGAAGGCGCGGATCAGGTTGTTGAGCAGCTCGTCCGAGCCGTTGGCCATGATGATCCATGACGGATCGAAGCCGTACAGCTTCCCCGCCGCCACACGCCCCGACCGGCTGCCCGCGTCGGGATATTTGCGCAGGTTGCCGCCGTCGCTGCCGAGTTCGGCGAGAATCGCCGCGACCACCTTCGGCGACGGCGGATAGGGATTCTCGTTGGTATTGAGCTTGATCCACGCCGCCTCGTCCGGCGGCTGGAAGCCGGGAACGTACCCGGCCATCTGTTGGATATTCTTACGCAAGGGGATCATAAATTCACCGAAATATTTGAGTCTTAAGTTGACGAATTCCGCAGATGGGGTATATAGTTAAACCAATCCAGTTAACTGGAGGTGGATGGCGTAAGCCATCGGGCCCGTAAGGGCCTTTTTCATTGGCTAAAGAAACTTCTTCCCGTACACCCGATTGCCCCTCCGGTAATACTTCTTCTGTAATATCCCGACGATCTTCTCACCGAAGGGCCTTAACCCATCCTCAAGAAACCCTTTCTCATGCAGCATCTCGTTGCGGCTCGGGTGGGCAGCAAATCGGCCAGTTGCAGACCGGCGACATTGTTAGTTTTGTTTTTTACCTTGAGTTGCTTGCTGGTCAGAACAGTGTGAAACCTTTCCGAGGAAATATACTCGGTCCCCTCGGCCCACAATTTAGCAAAGGAGTCCTTCAGTCTCATGTCCTCCTTGCCACCTCGCGACTCAGCCATAACGTCACCCTTGGCGCCGTGCTCATTCAGGAAAAACCAATACCGTTCCAACAAGATAGCCAGGCAATAATGGTAAGGGTCGTAGCGCCAGACTTGATAAGTTTCCTTGTGATTACGTTTATCGATGCAAACCGAAACGACAGCATAGTCCCATGCCTGAAGCAGGGCAAGCAATTCGGCATCGAACGACCTCTTTACCTCTGGATCCTTGAGATGTTCAAAGGGTCGTTTATGATTGACCATCTCCTTGCGGTGGAGAATGACTGGTTCATCGGGGTGGGACCGAAAATATTTCGTTTTTAGCGCTTCCAGTTGGGGGAAAACCGTCGTCTCGACATGGCCCAACTCGATGATAACCCCGGTCAGGCTGAGAAAACGGTGGTTCGGGTTATCGGAGCTCGCCAGATCCGAATTGCCCACCTCGTCAATGTAAATCCGGAATTTCATTCCTCCCTCGGCATTCATTCCATCAGACCAATAAATCCCATGCTACCAGCTTCCCTCTGTTGCAACATCTCGCCTTGTTCCTACGAAACATTTCTTCGATATTCATCCCGAAGATCTGCCATTATTTCCCAGCCTTTCTCTGTATCTCCGAGCCTCTGTGACTTCTGAGTAACTTCAAGATAACCCATTGAAATCACGTAGGCAGGTCTATTAAAGTTTCTCGATGATAAATCGCCCCGAAGGGGCGTGAGTCGCTAATAACTTTCCAATATCCGGTACAGGGTGTCGCGCTTGGCCGGGATGAACCCGGCGCCGCGGGCGAGGTCGATGATTTCCTCGATGCTCATGCGGAAGGAACAGCCGGCGGCGGCGACGACGTTTTCTTCGAGCATGGTGCCGCCTAAGTCGTTGGCGCCGAAGAAGAGGGCGACCTGGGCCATGCGTGCTCCTTGCGTCACCCAGCTGGCCTGAATGTTCTCGACGTTGTCGAGAACGATGCGGGACAGCGCCAGCACCTTGAGATATTCGACCCCCGTCGCCGTCGTCCCCCCCAGTTCGGTGTTGCTCGGCTGGAAGGTCCAGGGGATGAAAGCGGTGAAGCCGCCGGTCTTTTGCTGGATTTCCCGCACCCGGAAGAGGTGCTCGACGATGTCGGCCGGTTTTTCCTTGGAGCCGAACATCATCGTCGCGGTGGTGCGCATCCCCTGGGCATGGGCCTCTTCCATCACCGCCGCCCAGTCGCGCCAGCCGATCTTGTTGGGAGAAATCTCCCGGCGCACCTCGTCCACCAGCACCTCGGCGCCGCCGCCGGGAATGGAATCGAGTCCGGCGGCCCGCAGCCGTTTCAGGCACTCGGGCATGGTCAGGCCGGAGAGCCTGGCGACATGAATGACTTCGGCCGGCGACAGGGAATGGATCCGCACCTGGGGAAAGCGGGCCTTGATCCCCCGGAAGAGTTTCTCGAACCAGTCGATGGTCAGCGTCGGGTGCAAGCCCCCCTGCATCAGCAGTTGGGTACCGCCGCGGTCGACCAGTTCCTGAATCTTGCCGTGAATCGTCTCGCCATCGAGGAGATAGGCGTCGGCGTCGCCGTCGTTGCGATAGAATGCGCAGAACTTGCATTTCGACACGCAGACGTTGCTGTAGTTGACGTTGCGGTCGATGACGAAGGTCACCCGGTTGTGGGGATGGCGCTTGCGGCGAATGCCGTCGGCCAGCCTGCCGAGGGCGAGCAGATCGGTTTCGGTGAGCAGGCGCAGGGCCTCGGCACGGGTGATCCCCGCGCCCCGGCTGATTTTTCCGGCGATACGTTCGAGCATGCGATTCCTTCATCCATCAAGGGAACACTTTGTCCCGGGAGCAATCCGAAAAAGCAGGAAGGCTTTCGAGACTCTTGGAGGGCTCGTTGGCCTTAGCCGCTGTCGGCCATCCGCGCCATGTACGCCCCTAACGTTGCCGAGGCAACGGCCTCCATGAGCGGAATCTCCCGAAGCGGCATTTTTTCATCGGCCAGCGCCTCGGCCACATGAAACATCCGAGGCCAGGGAACCGGCGGTTTAGAAGCCGACTTGAGCCAAAGGGTGGTCAGCACCAGGCGCTCCAACCATTGGCCGCGGCGCTTTTTGAATACCCCATCCAGGAGGGCATCGATCAGCAATTCCGGATCCTGCCGGTTTTTCTTTTTCCCCAACTGTTTGGCTATTTCCCGGTCGATATCGTTGTCATCCTCGAACCAGGAATGGGCAAAAATCTCTGTCGAGGGCCAGTCAAATGAGTCTTCCAGCGCCTTCTGACGAACCTGGCCGGAGAGATCCTTTTCTTTCAGTTCGGTACGCAGCGCACCCAGTTCCCGGTAAGGGTCGAAGGCAGCCGCTTTCCACTGATCGCGGCCGAGCCGTTCGGCGATGGCGACCAGCCAGTGCGATGGAACATTTCCCTGACGAGCTCCTTCCGCCAGGGCCTGGCAAAGGCGGGCGTCCAGGTAGGCGGCGGATGATTCGATACCCCCGGCATCCCGACCCAGCATGGTCAAAAATTTCTTGAGTTCGCGTTTGCTTTCCAGGGGGATAAGGAACGCATCAGCCACCCCCAGGCCAAGTTTGAGCAACATCGAGCAACTGACAAAACCCTTGCCGGAGGGCACAATGACTTGAAAAGACTGGGCGCCGGCGCCGTCGACAGCCGAGGCATGAACAGTCAGGGTCGCATGTCTGGGGATGGCAGCGCACTCCACCCGCGCCTTGCGAGCGCCGGCGATCGCCTGATCGATATGCCCGCGCAGCGTTTCGGGAAACCAGTTGCGGGCGATAATCAAGCGGCGCAGGGCTTCGGAAGTGAACCGATGGCCATCGATACTCGCCAGCAGACGCGCCACGCCTTCGCGCACCTCGGTTTGGGGATGGAAGAGCATCAGCGCCGCGGCCTCCCGAATCATCGGATTCTCCGCGCCGAACATGGCTCCGCAAAGCGCTACCTGAACCTCGGCATTACCAACCGCCATGACCTGAAGAAAGGCGTCGAACAACTCGAAGGGGGAATCGAGGTTCATCTCGGTAAAACTCTGAAAGAGTCCCTTCATCGCCTCTTCGGGAGACACATCGAAACGCGCGGCCGTCTCTTTCCCTTCGGCAAACATCCGTTCGGTGCTGGCGGCGTGCAGCACGGGCAGAATCTCGACCCGCGCCTGGAGCAGCAGGTGAGTTACCGCCGAACAAAGCTGATCGTCGACGCCGGCCACGAACACCTGACGCGCCAGCGCTTCCTGCCAATGAGCCATGCGCCGTTCCGCGCCGGGGCGACGACGCTCCAGCTCGGCCCGCAGGATCTCCAAGGCATCGAAAAGCAGTCGCAGCGCGGCGTCTAAACGCTGCTCATTCTTTGTCCCTTGGGACACGAGCCGGGGGAGCAGGGTCGCCAGCTCGTCACCGGCCTGGTCGTGGTCGAGCAGATAGCGGCGCAGCTTGTTCTGCACATCGTGATGCACGATGAAATTTTCGTCTTTCTGAACTTGTTGGTAGTGATCGACAAACTCGGATATGCCGGCCGGCGCCGCCGTCTGAGTTTCAAATGACCCCACTTGCCGACCCTTTCCGGATTTTCTTCTCGGCCCGGAAGGCCGGCCGCGCACCATGCTTTTAAGCAGGTCATAAAATTCGGCCATCGCTTCGTCTTCGATTTCCGGCGGGGACGTCGCCGCGCGGACGACCGTCTCCGGCTTGGGGAAGGGCTTGCCCTTGTAGGTTCGGCCGTCGATACGCTTGCGCACCTTACGGTAACGTTCGTACATTGCCTTGACCCAGGCCGGATTCCCGTTGATGAGATCGACAAACATCTCCAGCAACTCATCGGCCTCCGCCGACTGTTCATGCAAATCGTTAAGGTAGGGGCCGGCCATGGGCTCGTCGGGATCGAAACCGAAATCGATGACCGCGAGCATCTTGCCTTTGTCGTTCAGCACAAAAATCGTGTTCCGGCGGCAGTCGCAATTTTTTTCGACGCAGTAAGTCTCGATAAATCCATAAGTTCCGGACTTGATCTTGCCGACCTTGCGAGGCAGATTAAACGTGAAAAGTTCATAATCCCCATTGGGGAAAATAACGGGATAAGGAACCATGCCGGGGGTGTCGTCAAAGCGCGCCATGTTAATAAACCCTCAGTTCGCGATAGAGCGTATCCCGTTCCACGGGAATCCGCCCGGCCTTGCGGATCAGTTCGACGATCTGTTCCTTGCTCATGGCCTGGGGGGAATCGGCGCCGGCGTCGTGGCCGATCTTCTCCTCAACCACGGTGCCGTCGAGATCGTTGACCCCGAAGGTCAGGGCGACCTGGGCGATCTTCAGCCCGAGCATGATCCAGTAGGCCTTGACGTGACGGAAGTTGTCGAGATAGACGCGGCTGATGGCCAGGGTTTTCAGGGCATCGACCCCACCCACCCCCTTGGCTCCGGGCACCCGGGTATTGTCCGGCTGGAATGCCAGGGGGATGAAGCTCTGGAAGCCGCCGGTACGATCCTGCAGACGGCGCAGGCGACTCAGGTGGTCGATACGGTCCTCATAGGATTCAAGATGGCCGAAGAGCATGGTGGCGTTACTCTTGAGTCCGGAGCGATGAACCTTTTCCGTGACCTCCAGCCAGCGCTCGCCGGAAATTTTCTCCGGGCAGATCTGTTCGCGCACCTCTTCGGCAAAGATTTCCGCGCCGCCGCCGGGGAGGGACTCAAGACCGGCGGCCTTGAGTTCGGCGATCACCGCCTCCACCGTCTGCCCGGTGATGCGGGCGAAATAGTCGATCTCCACGGCGGTAAAGGCCTTGATATGCAGCCCCGGGTTGTCGGCCTTGATGCTGGCGAGCATCTCCAGATAGAAGTCGAAGGGCAGATCGGGGTGCAAGCCGCCGACCATGTGGATCTCCGTCGCCCCGGCGGCGCTCGCTTCGGCGGCCTTGGCCAGCACATCATTGAGGGCCAGGGTGTAGGCGCCGGTATCCCCCTCCCCCTTGCAGAAGGCGCAGAAGGTGCAGCGGTTGACGCAGATGTTGCTGTAGTTGATGTGGCGGTTGACGTTGAAATAGACCCGGTCGCCGTTCTGGCGCCGATTGGCCAGGGCCGCCAGCTCGCCGATGGCGAGCAGATCGTTGCTCTGGAAGAGCTCCAGCGCTTCGGCGTCGGAAATGCGTGCGCCGTTGCGGGCCTTGGCGCGGAGATTTTCAAAAAACTTGACCATGATGGGTTCCGTCGAAAGTTCGGGCCGGGAGGACCGAATCAATCCTTGGCTGTCGCGCCGGCTTCTCCCCAGCGCGGGAAAAGCCGGTGGGGAATGCGCAGGTTATCGAGAATTTTTCCGACCGGAAAATCGACCAGTTCGTCGATGCTTCGCGGCCGGTGGTAAAAGGCCGGCATCGCCGGCAGGATATGGGCGCCGGCCTGGTCGAGGCGCAGCAGGTTTTCCAGATGAATCCGATTGAAAGGGGTCTCGCGGGGGACGAGCAGCAGCTTGCGCCGTTCTTTCAAGGCCACGTCGGCGACCCGCTCCACCAGGTTGTTCGCCAGTCCGGCGGCGATACGCCCCGCCGTCCCCATGGAGCAGGGGCAGATGACGACCGCATCCGGCGCGGAGGAGCCGCTGGCGGCCGGGGCGAAGAGGTCGTCCTCGTCGTAGTGGTCGAGCCGCTCCGGTGCGTCGAATCGGGCTCCCATCTTCTCCCGCCGCTCCGCCACCGAGCCGCTTAAATCCAGCCCGGTTTCATAACGCAGGACATCGAAGCCGCTGCGGGTAACCAGCAGCGTCACCCGGCAATCGGCCTTGAGCAGTTCCTCGACCAGGCGCACCCCGTAGATGGAGCCGGAGGCGCCGGTAATGGCGACGACGATATGTTGCATAATCCCGGTGATTAGCGATTGGTTGTTGGTGATTGGCGCAAACCTGAAATCAGACCAGGGCGTCGACCAGAGTGAAGAGGAAAATCGTCACGCTGATATAACCGTTCATATTGAAAAACGCCGCGTCGAGCCGGGACAGGTCGTCAGGCTTGACCAACTGGTGTTCGTAGGCGATCAGGGCGCTGACCACGGCGAGCCCCAGGTAGTAGATCCAGCCCAGGGGCAGACCCAGGGGGATAATGAGCAGGAACGCCACCATCAGTCCGTGAAAGATCTTGCCGAGAAGGATGGCGTTTTTGACTCCGAGGAGCACCGGAATCGAATGCAAACCCTTGCTTCGATCATACTCCACATCCTGCAATGCGTAAAAAATATCGAAGCCGGCCACCCAGAAAAGCACCGCCAGCCCCAACGCCAGCACCGGCCAGCCGACATCGCCGCGCAGGGCGATCCAGGCGCCGATGGGGGCGGCGGCCAGGCAGATGCCGAGGACGATATGGGCGAAGGAAGTGAAGCGTTTGCAGTAGGCGTAAAGAACGAAGAAGCCGAGGGCCACCGGTGCCAGGTAGAAGCAGAGGGGGTTGAGCATCCAGGCGGACAGAAGGAGCAGGGCGACGGCGGCGGCGACGAAGAGCCAGGCCTCCAGCCGGCTGATCCGGCCCGCCGGGATGTGCCGTCCGGCGGTGCGGGGATTGTCCTTGTCGATACCGGCATCGATGATCCGGTTGATGCTCATGGCGGCGGTACGCGCCCCGACCATGGCCAGACAGACCCAAAAGACCTGGCCCACCGTCGGCGCCCGGCCGCTGGCCAGGGAAACGAAGACCACCCCCATCAGGGCAAAAGGGAAAGCGAAGACGGTATGGGAGAATTTGATCATCTCCAGCAGATCATGAACTTTATGGAACCGGACGGCGGTCGGCATCGACACCTCTTAACTTATGGAATTGGGCCGGAATCCTGAGGCTTTCGGCCCGCCGAGTGTACACTTCCCCCCCGGCCGGTTCAAGGTCTTTTCCGCCCGTCCCCACCTCCCCGAATAAGGAAAGCCCCCGGCGAATTCTTCGCCGGGGGCTTCGGTTTTGCTGTCGCGAAGGACTCGCGATTACTTCTTCACACCGCAATCGGCCTGCATTTCCGCCAGTTTCTTATAGAGATCGTAGCGGGAAGCCGTCTCGCGGTTGGCCTGCTCCATGAGCTTGGCCGCCACTTCGGGCTGGGCCTTCTGCAGCACCCGCCAGCGGTTTTCGCCCTTGGCGAACTCTTCGAAAGTAATAGTCGGCTCCTTGGAATCGAGCTGCAGCGGGTTCTTGCCCTGATCCGCCAAGCGGGGGTCGTAGCGGAACAGCGGCCAGTGACCGCAGGCCACCGCCTTTTTGCACTCGTCCACGGCGCTGGTCATGTCGATGCCGTGGGCGATGCAGTGGCAGTAGGCGATAATCAGCGCCGGCCCGTCGTAGGCGTCGGCTTCGAGCATGGCCTTGACCACCTGGCCGGGATTGGCCATGGAGACCTTGGCGACGTAGATGTTGCCGTAGGTCATGGCGATCATGCCGAGGTCTTTCTTCGGCATGCGCTTGCCGCCGGCGGCGAACTGGGCGACGGCGCCGAGGGGGGTCGCCTTGGAGGCCTGACCGCCGGTGTTGGAGTAAACCTCGGTGTCGAGGACCAGGACGTTGACGTTCTCGCCGGAAGCGAGGACGTGGTCGAGGCCGCCGTAACCGATGTCATAGGCCCAGCCGTCGCCGCCGTGGATCCACACCGACTTCTTGACCAGGTAGTCGGCCAGGGAGAGCAGTTGCTTGGAATCGGCGTCAGGGCACTGGGCGAGAGCCGCCTTGAGCTTGGCGACACGGCCGCGCTGCAGTTCGATGGCTTCCTGAGTCGACTGGTCGGCCTTCTTGATCTCCTCGAGCAGCCCGGCGTATTCCTTGCCGGCCTGGCAAAGATGGCCGGAAACCTTGCCGATCAGTTCCAGCGCCTGCTGGTTGAACTTGTCGACGGCCAGGCGGAAGCCGTAGCCGAATTCGGCGTTGTCCTCGAACAGGGAGTTGCTCCAGGCCGGCCCGAGGCCATCCTTGCGTTTGGTCCAAGGGGTGGTCGGCAGGTTGCCGCCGTAGATCGACGAACAGCCGGTGGCATTGGCGACCAGCATCCGATCGCCGAAGAGCTGGGAGCAAAGCTTGACGAAGGGGGTCTCGCCGCAGCCGGCGCAAGCGCCGGAGAATTCGAACATCGGCGGCAGCAGCTGGCTCCCTTTCAGGGTCGCCCGGTTGATCAGGGCCGGATCGGTGTCGGGCAGGGCCAGGAAGAAATCCCAGTTCCTGGCTTCTTCATCCCGCAACGGCGCCTGAAAGACCATGTTGATCGCCTTGTGGCCCACGTCGGCCTTGCTCTTGGCCGGGCAGTTGTAAACGCAGGCGCCGCAGCCGGTGCAATCCTCGGGGGCGACTTGCAGGGTGAACTTCTTGCCGGCGGCTTCCTTGCCCTTGGCTTCGCAGGACTTGAAGGTCGCCGGAGCGCCCTTGAGCCGCTCGCCGTCGTAGATCTTCATGCGGATCGCGGCATGGGGGCAGACAAAGGAACAGATGCCGCACTGGATGCAAACCTCGGTATCCCATACCGGGATGTCGACGGCGATGTTGCGTTTCTCGAACATGGCGGTGCCGGTGGGGAAGGTGCCGCCGGCCGGCATGGCCGACACGGGGAGCTTGTCCCCCTTGCCTTCGATGATCGGCGCGGTGGTCCGCTTGACGAACTCGGGAGCGTCGGAGCCGACCGCCGCCTTCATGCGGATGGCGCTGTCGGCCTTGGCCGGAACCGCCACTTCCTCGATATTGTTGGTCCCGGCGTCGACCGCCTTGTAGTTCATGTTCAGGACTTTTTCGCCGGCCTTGCCGTAGCTCTTGACGATGGCGTCCTTGATCTCCGTCACCGCCAGGTTGAAGTCGATGATGTTGGAGATTTTGAAAAAGGCGGTCTGCATGATGACGTTGATGCGGGGACCGAGGCCGATTTCGTTGCCCAGCCGCACCCCGTCGATGACGAAGAACTTGAGCTTTTTCGAGATGATCTGCTGCTGAACTTCGAGCGGCAGATGGGGCCAGACCTCATCTTTGTGGAAGGGGCTGTTGAGCAGGAAGGTACCGCCCTCCTTGATCTTCGAGAGCATGTCGTACTTCTCCAGGAAGGAGAAGTTGTGGCAGGCGACGAAGTCGGCGCTGTCGATCAGATAGGGGGAGCGGATCTCCTGCTTGCCGAAACGCAGATGGCTGGTGGTCATGCTGCCGGCCTTCTTGGAGTCGTAGACGAAGTAGGCCTGCACCTTGTTGTCGGTCGTCTCGCCGATGATCTTGATGGAGTTCTTGTTGGCGCCGACGGTGCCGTCCGAGCCGAGGCCGTAGAACATGGCGGCGTAGACGTCCTGGGGCACTTTGAAATCAGCATCGAAATCGAGACTGCAGCCGGTGACGTCTTCCTTGATGCCGACCACGAAATGATTCTTCGGCTTGGCGGCGTCGAGATTGTCGAAAACGGCCTTGACCATCCCCGGGGTAAACTCGAAGGAACCAAGACCGTAGCGGCCGCCGACGATAACCGGATAGCCCTGGAAGCTGAACAGGCCGTCGGCCATGGCTTCGCCGATGGCGGTACGCACGTTCTGGTACAGCGGCTCGCCGAGGGAACCGGGTTCCTTGGTGCGGTCGAGGACGGCGATCTTTTTGACCGTCTTGGGCAGGGCCTGGACGAAAGCGGCGGGCAGGAAGGGCAGGAACAGCCGCACCTTGACCAGACCGATTTTCTCGCCTTTGCTGTTGAGGTACTCGACCAGCTCGTGCACGGTGTCGCAGCCGGAACCCATCATGACGATGACCTTCTCGGCGTCGGGCGCGCCGACGTAGTCGAACAGGTTGTACTTGCGGCCGGTGAGCTTGGCGAATTTGTCCATCTGCGCCTGGACGATGCCGGGCACCTTTTCATAGTAGGCGTTGACCGTCTCGCGCCCCTGGAAATAGACGTCGGGATTCTGCGCGCTGCCGCGCATCACCGGATGATCTGGGGAGAGGCCGCGGGCGCGATGAGCGCGGACCAGCTCGTCGCTGACCATGTGGCGCATGTCGTCCTGGGAGAGCGCCTCGACCTTCTGCACTTCGTGGGAGGTCCGGAAACCGTCGAAATAGTGAAGGAAGGGAATCCGCGCCTCCAGGGTCGCCGCCTGGGCGATCAGGGCGAAGTCCATGACTTCCTGGACGTTGTTCGAGCAAAGGAAGGCCCAGCCGGTGGAGCGGCAGGCCATGACGTCCGAATGGTCGCCAAAGATCGACAGGGCCTGGGCGGCGATGGCGCGGGCCGAGACGTGAAACACGGTGCTGGTCAGTTCCCCGGCGATCTTGAACATGTTGGGGATCATCAGCAGCAGACCCTGGGACGCGGTGAAGGTGGTGGTCAGGGCTCCGGCCTGCAAAGCCCCGTGCACGGCGCCGGCGGCGCCCCCTTCGGACTGCATTTCCACGACCTTGGGCACGGTCCCCCAGATATTTTTCTCGCCGGCGGCGCTCTTGGCGTCGGAGATTTCCCCCATGACCGAGGACGGGGTAATGGGGTAGATGGCAATCACCTCGTTGGTGGCATGGGCGACGTGCGCCGCCGCGGTATTGCCATCGATGTTGACCATTTCACGGGACATGAACTTTCCTCCTTTTTCTGTCTTAATTCTCTTCAAGCGAGAAGTTTCGGCGGCGGCATCCGCCTTGATTCCGCCACCACGTTCTAGAAACCATCAATGGTACAGCCTGCGCGAATCTATTAATATCCTTCCCGGAACGTTCGCCAAGGGAGAGGACAAACAACGGTATAGAAAAATGAAAAAACATCCGGGAAGTCAGAGGTCCCGGCGCCCTTCCACCGCCCGGTTGACCGTGGCCTCGTCGACGTATTCCAGGTCGCTCCCCATGGGAATGCCGTAGGCCAGCCGGGTTACGCGAACCCCCATGGGCCGGATCAACCGGGCCAGATAAAGCGCGGTCGCCTCGCCTTCGACGGAAAAGTTAGTGGCGACGAGTACTTCCCGCACCCGCCCATCCTTGAGTCGGGTCAGCAGTTCGGTGATACGCAGGTTCTCGGGGCCGACACCGTCCAGCGGCGAGAGGGCGCCATGCAGCACATGATAACGACCACGAAAGGAGTGGCTGCGCTCGATGGCCATGAGATCCTGGGGTTCTTCCACGACACAGAGGAGAGAGTCATCGCGCCCCGGATCGGTACAGAGCGCGCAAGGATCATGCTCGGTGATGTGAAAACAGGTGGAACAGAAGCGTACCCTGGCCTTGAGATCGAGGATGGCGCCGGCCAGCGCCTCGGCCTCCCCCGGAGTCTGCCGAAGAAGAAAAAAGGCCAGCCGGGTCGCGGTCTTGCGGCCGATTCCGGGGAATTTTGCCAGCTCGGCAATCAGCCGGGACAGCGACGGAATGGAGTCTATCATGACTTTCTTCGAAATTCCAAGTATTTAAAATAGCGTTTTATTTATTTTAAGGTCATCAAACTTTTTCACAACAAGCTTTAGAAAAAATAAAAATACCGCCGTCGGTCAAGGCGTAAACAAGAAGCCGCCGGTGGAATCTCCAACGGCGGCACACTCGGATCACGAAAGCAGGGCAGGCATCGGTCGGCTAGAAAAGTCCGGGGATATTCATGCCGCCGGTGATTTTGCCCATCTCCGCCTGCATCATGTCCTGGCTCTTCTTGATCGCCTCGTTCACCGCGGCCAGCACCAGATCCTGCAGCATTTCCACATCCTCGGGATCGACCACGCTCTTTTCGATCTTCAGGGAAAGCAGCTGCTGCTTGCCGTTGACCACAGCCTGCACCATGCCGCCGCCGGCGGTCGCCTCGACCTGCCGCTCCCCCAGTTCTTCCTGCAGACGCGTCATCTTCTGCTGCATCAGCTGCGCCTGCTTCATGATATTTCCCAGACCTTTGGACATTGTCCGCTCCTTTTCTGCTGTCGCTTGCTTAAACGATCAATTGATTGCCACGGCGCCGGCGGCGCCGGTGAATGTGATAATTCCGCTTATACGAAGCCTTTGTCGATGGGCAGCACGTCCCGGATTTCCCCGGAAAAGACCTTGACCGCCGTCTGCACCATGGGGTGGGCCAGAGCATCCTCGCGCAGCCGCTTGCGGCGATCCGTCTCCTGGGCTTGACG
>JAVFAR010000052.1:0-5768 GCA_034002365.1 Trichloromonas sp. | reverse complement strand
AGCCTTTGTCGATGGGCAGCACGTCCCGGATTTCCCCGGAAAAGACCTTGACCGCCGTCTGCACCATGGGGTGGGCCAGAGCATCCTCGCGCAGCCGCTTGCGGCGATCCGTCTCCTGGGCTTGACGCTCTTCGAGCAGGGAGGGGGGCGCTTGGCTCCTCCCCTGCGCGATCGGCAGCACCCGGATGGTCACCGCCTGCCCGTAATAGTCGCCGGCGATGCCGGTAAGGACAGCCAGGGTTTCGCTATCCCGCAACTGTTCGAGATGGAAAGAGCCTGCCGGAAAACCGATTTCCAAAAGCGGCAACTCCTGCTTGAGCAGACAGCCGTGTTCCAGCAGGGAGCCGATCATCGGCCGCCGGGAACGAACCTGGGCGACCAGCCCCGGCCAGCCGCCATCCGCGACGGGAGCAGCCGGGGCCTCAGGCTTTTTTGGCGGCGCCTCGGCCTCCCGCACTCCCGCCGGCGGACTCCGGGGCACCGGCGTCGAAGCGGCGGCGGGCAGGTTGCCGCCGGCGGCCAGTCGCCGCTCCAGCTCATCGAGCTTGCGCACCAGACCGGCCAGATCCCGGCTCGGGGGCAGGGTGGTCAGGCGCACCAGCGCCATCTCCATGGTCAGCCGGGGGAAAGAGGAAGCGACCAGATCCCCTTCGGTCTTCATCAGCAAGGTCATGGCCCGCTGCGCATCCTCGGCGGCGATCTCCTTGCCCAGGCGTTGCAGCAGACTGATCTCGTCCCCGGACAGGGAGAGAATATCGGAGGGATCTTCCAACACCTGGCAGAGAATCAGCGCCCGGCAGAGATCGACCAATTCCTGACAGAACTGGCGGAAAGAATGACCGAGATCGTCCACCCGCCGGACCGCATCGAGCACCCGCCGGCTGTCCCGCTCGATCAATGCCTCCAGCACGTCGAGCAAAAGCCTCCGGTCGACCATGCCGAGCAGCCCCTGGACGTCATCATCGGCGACCTCGTCGCCGCAGAAGGCGATCACCTGGTCGAGGGTCGAAAGGGAATCGCGCATGCTCCCCTCCCCGCGCCGGGCCACCAGGCCCAGAGCCCGGTCGGAGATGCGGATGCCTTCGGCATCGACGATCTCGCGCAGGCGCGCCGTCACCTTGGGCAAGGCAATCTTGCGAAAATCGAAGCGCTGGCAGCGGGAGAGGATGGTGACCGGAATCTTGTGCGGCTCGGTGGTGGCGAAGATGAACTTGGCGTGATCGGGGGGCTCTTCCAGGGTCTTCAACAGGGCGTTGAAGGCATTGATCGAGAGCATGTGCACTTCGTCGATGATGATGATCTTGAAGCGGGAACGGGAGGGGAGATAACGGATGTTCTCGCGCAGTTCGCGGACATCGTCGACGCCGGTGTTGGAGGCGCCGTCGATCTCGAAGACATCGACACTCTGCCCGGCGGTGATTTCCTTGCAGGAAGGGCAGTGGTTGCAGGGGGTGGCGGTCGGACCGGTTTCGCAGTTGAGGGCTTTGGCGAAGATCCGCGCCGCCGAAGTCTTGCCGACCCCGCGCGCGCCGGTGAAGAGAAAGGCATGATGCACCCGACCCGCCTGAATGGCGTTGGCCAAAGTACGGCTGACATGCTCCTGGCCGACCAGGTCAGCGAAAGTCTGGGGGCGCCATTTGCGGGCCAGTACCAGATACGACATGCGCTTCAGGCAACTCCGGGCAAGGAGGAAAGAACGCCGGGCGATCCAAAAAGCATTGCCGGCACAAGTGACAGCCAGGCGCCCCCGCGGCACACGGATAGTGCCGTTACCGCTGCTCCCTTCCGGGCCTGACGGGGTTCACGGCCACCCGTTGCGCGGGACCCGGCTGTCACTTCTGTCGGCAATTAACCAAACCCAAAAGGGATAAAAACAAAACTGGCGGAGAGGGGGGGATTCGCCGCCTCTGTCGCCGCCCTCACGGCGGCTCCGGCGTCGGCTCCCCTGCGCTCGCTGACGCGGCCCATCCGGGGCCGCTTTTCCGCCACCGGCGGCGCTCGCTCCGCTTCGAATCCCCCGACAACAAGGCTTGAAATAAAACTGGCGGAGAGGGGGGGATTCGAACCCCCGGTACCTTGCAGTACACATGATTTCCAATCATGCACCTTCGGCCTCTCGGTCACCTCTCCGCAGACTGCGAAAGATACACAACCTCCCCCCTGCTGTAAAGAAATTTTTCTCTCCCGGGAAGCGGCGCAAGTCAACCCATCAGCCCGCGATCGACGAAACTGACGTACTGGCCGCTGCCGATGATGATGTGATCGAGAACCCGCACCCCCATGAGCTCCCCCGCCTCGCGCAGGCGCCGGGTGAGTTCCAGATCCTCACGGCTCGGCGTCGGGTCGCCGGAGGGATGATTGTGGACAAAGAGGACGGCGGCCGCCGATTCGCGCACCACCGGCGCGAAGACCTCGCGGGGGTGGACAATGCTGGCGTTCAGGCTGCCCTCGGAGATGCGCACCTCACGCAGCACCCGGTTCTTGCTGTCGAGAAGCAGGGCGATGAAGACCTCCTTGCGATGGTCGCGCAGACGCTCGTGAAAATGGCGATAGACCTCGGACGAACAGGTATAACGGGCTCCCGGCTGCAGATCCTCTCCGCCGAAGCGCCGGGCGATTTCAAAAACAGCCTGCAATTCCGCTGCCTTGGCCGGGCCAATTCCTTTGCCTTCGCACAACTCGGCCGTTGTGGCCCTCGCCAGACCGCGCAGATTACGAAACCGGCTCAGCAGCAGCCGAGCCTGGTCGACGGCGCTGGTTTTGCTGGCGGCATCGCCGGTACGCAGCACCAGCGCCAGCAATTCGGCGTCGGTGAGGGCCGCCGGCCCTTGCAGCAGAATCTTCTCCCGGGGACGTTCCGCTTCAGGCCAATCCTTGATCTTGCGCATGGGCAAACCCTCCTTGCCTTGATGGTCATTGCAACGGCCCGAACTCTAGCACGTACGTTTCGCCTCTCCAATAAAAATTAGCTTGCACAAACTTCCGTCGGCCGCATCCATAAAAAAGCCCCGGACCTGAACGGCCGGGGCTTTTTTGTGGCGCAGGGTTTATTTCAACGATTATTCGCGAACATAGGTATCGATATCGGTCTCATGAACCATGCCCATGGTGCGGGCATATTCCGATTCGATAATGGCATAGTGAGTGCGGGTTTCCTTGGCCACCCTTTCGAGAACGGAGCGAGCCATGGGATCGACCACCTTCTGAGCGAGCATGGTGAAATTCTTCTCCATGTCCTCTTCTTCCTTGAGGGCCAGCTCCCGCACCTTGCGCTCGGACATATTATCGTTCAGGGCCTTCTGCAACGAAACCAGCATGGCCGAATCGGGATGAGGGGGGGTACTTACAAACGCATCGAAGGAACCGAGATCGGAGCCTTTGTAATAATCGAAAAAGCGCGCCAGATTCTCCCGGACTTCGCTCGCCAACCGCACGAGAACCTTTTTCCCCTCGGGGTTGTTGTTGACTTCAGCGGCTTTGAGATAGAAATCCATGAGATTTTTCTTGGCATGAATTGCCTGCTTCAGGGCTTCCTGTACCTTGAGTTCCTGGGGCATGCTCACCTCCTGTCGACTGGGTTAGGGAGGACCGGGTCTCCGGCCTTGGACGGAAAATTTTTCAGAACTCGTTACCGTGGTCCGTTACTCCCGCACAAAGGTATTGATATCGGTTTCATGAACCATCCCCATGATGCGGGCATATTCCGATTCAATGATCTGGTAGTGGTGATTGGTCTCCTTGGCCATCTTCTCGAAAACCGCCTTGATCTTCGGATCGCTGATGCGCGCGGCGGTGTCGAGCAGATCCTTTTCCAGTTTCTGCTCTTCCTTCATGGCGATTTCCATGGCCTGGCGTTCGCTCCCGCCGGCGGCCAGGGCTTTTTCCAGATTGGCGTGCAGGGCCAAGCCGGCCGTCGGCGGACGCTTCATGAATTCCTCGAAAGCGCCGAGATCCTTGCCGGGATAAACATGGAAGAAGTGACCGGCATGTTCGTATTCATCCTTGGCCAGGGTCTCGAAAACTTTCTTGCCCTGGGAATTCTGGGTGGCTTCGGCCGCCCGCTTATAGAAATCCATCACGTCTTTTTCGGTCTGGATGGCCTGCTTCAGGGCATCGTTCAGGTTCAGCGGTTGAGTCATGATCAGGTCTCCTATGTGATCGATGAATGTCGGCATCTTCTTGCCGTTTCATAAGTATGCCGGAGGATGAGACGCTGTCAAAGCCCGGATGAAAGAATTTTCCGAGGGGAATTTCAAGGACTTGGGCAAATGCACCAAGTGTGGCATGATAAGCGGAACCTATGCGAGGAGATCGGAATGCATCCCTACGAAGACGTGATCGGCAGCCGGCCGGCGTTCCTGCCCCGCCGGTCCTTCCGGCGGATGGCGCAGCTGGTCCAATGTCTTTACCGGCTGAGCCGCGACCCGGCCTACCGTGCCGAAATCCTGCCCAAGGTGCCGGAAATCGCTCGCTTCGACCCCGGGCACGATGCCCTGATGATGGGTTACGATTTTCACCAGACCGCCGCCGGACCCCGGCTGATCGAGGTCAACACCAACGCCGGCGGCTGGCTCCCGGCCCTGCTCGCCTGCCACGGCGAAGCGGTCCTGAATCCGGGCAAGTTGCCGCCGCGCGCCGGGGCGCGGCTGCTCGGCCCTTTCCGCGAGGAATTTCTGGCCTGGAACGGCGGCCGCCCACGATTGCCGACAGGCCTGGCGATTATCGATGAAGAGCCGAACGCGCAATTTCTCTACGGTGAGATGGCCTACTGCCGAGAACTGCTGGAGGAGACCTGGAAGATTCCCGTGGCCCTGGTCGATGCCGCCGAACTGGCGGCCGATGACGAAGGCGTCCGCCACGCCGGGAAGCAAATCGAGCTGATCTACAACCGCCATTGCGACTTCTATCTGGAAGCCCCGGCCCTCGCCGGACTGCGCGCCGCTTACCGCGCCGGAAAGGTCTGCCTCAGCCCCAACCCCTTTGCTTACGGCCTGCTCGCCGACAAGCGCCGCCTGGCCCTCTGGTCCGACGGCGAAGCCTTGGCGGAGCTGGGTCTGGCCGCCGCCGATCGCCGCCTGCTGACGGAGCTGGTGCCGACCAGCCGTCTGCTTGGCGACCTGGATCGGGAAAACCTCTGGCGGGAGAAAAAGGATTGGGTATTTAAGCCTGTCGCCCGTTTCGGCAGTCAGGGCGTGCTGCTCGGTGCGAAGATCACCCGAGGCCGCTTCGGTCTCCTCGATCCCAAGGAGACCCTGGTCCAGCGCCACGTTTCTCCCTCGCGGACGGAAAAAGACGGTCATCCGGAAATGAAGACCGACTTTCGCCTCTATGCCTACCGCGACCGGGTGCTGGGAGTGACCGCCCGCCTCTACCGGGGGCAGGTGACCAGCCTGCGCACCCCCGGCGGAGGCTTTGCGCCCGTCATTCTCACCTGAACGAAAGAAGCGGGCCGGGAAGATCAGCTTCCCGGCCCGCCCGATAAAAACCGACGTTAAAACATGAAACAAACTACCAGGGAAGCACCTGGCCGGTATGGGCCCAGAGCTTGCCGGTATCCTTAAGGGTCAGGGCGGTCAGCACCGCGAAGAGGTCGGCGGCGCTCTGTCGCGGCATGAGCGGGGCTTCGGCGCCGCCCATGCGCGTACTGACCCAGCCGGGATGGAGGGCCACGGCGGTGATCCCCCGCCCCTGCAGATCGATGGACAGGCTCTTGGTCACCATATGCGCGGCGGTCTTGGACGAACGGTAGGCGTACATGCCGCCCTCGG
>JAVFAR010000051.1:0-20166 GCA_034002365.1 Trichloromonas sp. | reverse complement strand
GCAAGGTGTGGCACCAGATTTCTTCAAGGTCGGTTTCAGCCGCCTGCCGTAAAAAGAAAGAGCCGCTCATCTAAAGATGCTTCTGGCGCATTTTTTTCAAAAAATCTTCACATCTGAAGTCGGCAACGACAGGGGATTGTTCGGCACCCTCAAGCTTGTCTCTTAACAACTCAAGCTTGATTTCGTCTTCCTCCAAGCGTCGCAAGCCCGCCCTGATCGCTTCGCTTGCAGATTGATATCGCCCTTGCGCGACCTTCTGAGCAATAAATTGTTCAAAATGTTCCCCCAGGGTAACGGACGTATTTCTTGGCATGATGGCCTCCATGGACGTTGATATTAAAAAGTAATACAGGGAGGTGGAACTGTCAATAGTGGCTTGCCTGCACAACGTTGCCCGCTTTTACCGTCCGAGAAGGAGAAAAGGCGTAACCTGAATTCAATCTAATAGTTTTTCTCTGTGCCCTGGCGCTCTGTGGTGAAAAGCCTTTGCCTTTCAAGAGCGCGCCACCATCCCCCCCACAGCCTCCACCACCCTCTCCGTCCCGCCGTCTTTCGGCACGATCGCACGGGCGGCGCGGCTCATGGCGGTCAATTTTCGCGGGTGATGCTTTAAATCGGTCAGCGCCTGCAAAAAGGCTCCCGGCAGGAGGTTTGCGGCATCCCCCAGCCGGCGGCAGGCGCCCTGATCGTGCAACAGTCGGGTGGTCTCAATCTGGTTGTCCGCCACCGTCACCACCAGGGCGGGTAGCCCGAGCAGGCAGCGTTCCCAGTGGCTGCCGCCCCCCGCCCCCAGGGCCAGGTCGGCGCGGGCCATGAGTTCGGCCATGCGCCCGGTCTGCACATGCAGGGTGTAGCGTCCGCCACCGGCCCGGCAGAGCGCGGCGATTTCATCGCGGTGCGGGTTGCTCGCGCCGATGACGACATCGGCGGTAAAGTCGGTCTCGTGCAGCTCCCGCAGGGCGCGGCCGGTGAGGTTGTCTGGATCGCCGCCGCCGAAAAAAATCAGCAGATGTTTAATGTCGACACGCTCTCGAACCCGTGCCGCCGCGGCATAAAATTCATCCCGCAGCAGGGCGTATCCGGGGCCGAGCAGCAACCGACAAGCGGCGGGGACCAATCCCCGATAACGGGTTTCCAAATCGGACAACAGATTCTGATCAAGCAGCAGATCGCAGTCGTGGGGGCGGTCGGAGAGGTCGTCGATAACCATGATCGCCTTGACCCTGGGGCGCATGGCCGCCTCCCAGCGCCAGTCGATGCCGTAATGATCGACGATCAGCAGATCGGCCTCGACGCAGGGAACCGCCGCCGGATCGTCCTCGCCCGCCCCGGCGGCCCACGACACCGTGAAGCCCCGCCGGGCGATCTCATCCCCCAGATGCCCGGGCAATCGCCGGCAGAGAAAGACGATCTCCCCCCCGGCGCGGCGCAAGGCCTCGGCCAGGGTCAGGCAGCGCATGACATGGCCGCTGCCGATAGCCGTGGACGCATCAGCGCGAATCGCGATCCGCGACGGTGCGCCGTCAGCCAAGCAACTGCTCCACGCTAAGCCCCAAAGCCTGGGCGATTTTACGGAGGGTAGCGGTGCGCGGTTGTGCGCCGGGCCTTTCGAACTTCGCCACGCCGGCCTGGGCAATCCCCAGCCGTGAAGCCAATTCCTCCTGGGTCAGCCCAAGGTGTTCACGCCAGGCCTTGACCAGCGGCACATCCCGCAAGACATGCGCCTCGACCACTTCTTGGGGGATACCGGAAGCCTTGGCCTTTTCGGCCTCAAGCAACGGTTCGATACGACGCCACTCCTCCCAGGGGACCAGCACAAAGGCGGGGTGTCCGCCATGCTCGATGGTCTGATATTTAGTAGGTGCGCTCATCGCGTTTTTTCACCTCCTCGATGCTGACGATACTGATTTCCTCATGGACATTGAAGAGCACCCGCCAATTCCCCACGCGCAAGCGATGAGTATAGGGATGGTTCGATAACGCTTTCACGTTGGAACATGAGGGGAAATTCGACAAGTCACTGGTTCCGGACAGAATCCGCTCCCGAATCATGCGATCGCCGATCTTCTTCAACTGCTTCAATGCCTTAGGCTGCCAGATGACGTTCATCATAATATAGCCCTTTATAGCCTTTAGCACAAGAAAAGGCTATAAAACAGGTCCTGTTTCCTGGCATTGGTCTAATGTTCCGCCTCGGCCAGTTGGATGGCGCGGTGCAGGAATTCCGCGCGCAGCCAGTCTTCGGGGGTGTCGATATCCTGCACCCGGTGCCGGGGGAGGATGATGGGAATGGAGTGCCGGGAGAAGATCGGCAAACCCTGGAGAAAGGCTTCGGGGCGTCCCCAGTAGAACTGCCCCGCGTCGTGATAGGCCTCTTCGAGATCCTGGGAGCGCTTGGGGATGCATTCGGGCTGAATGGGCTCGACGCCGCCGTCGGCGGTGAGGCGGACGGCGCGCTGGATGGGAAAGGGGAAGCTGGTGACGGAAAAGGCGTAGGCCTTGCCCGGCGCGGCCAGCAAGAGATCACGCCCGCGGCGCAGGTCGTCGACGTGCACCATGGGGGCCGTGGCGTAGAGGCAGCAGGCCAGGTCCATGGCGCACCCCTCGGCCAGCAACCAGCGCAGGGCATGCTGCAGGATCGGCATGGTACCGACGTAGTCGCCGCACAACTCGGCGGGGCGCACAAAGGGCACCTCGGCCCCCTCCCGCCGGGCGATCTCGGCGACCTCGGGGTCCTCGGTGGTGACGACGACCCGCCCGAAGCAACCGCTTTCCAAAGCGGCGGCGATGGAATAGGCGATCAGCGGACGATCATTGAAGAGGCGGATATTCTTGCGCGGAATGCGCTTGCTGCCGCCGCGGGCAGGGATAATGGCGACGTTCATGGCCGGTTTTTGCCTCCTTCAGAAAAAAGTCGATCAACCTACCCGGCAACGGCCTGAAGCAGGGCGTGGATGATGCGCTCCTGATCGGGGGACAAAAGCCCGGGATAAAGCGGCAAGGTCAGAATCCGTCCATAGGCCGCTTCCGCCACCGGGCAGAGCCCCTCGCCCGTGCCGAACCTCCGGCGATAATAGGGATGCAGATGCACCGGGATGTAATGCACATTCGCCCCGATGCCCGCTTCCCGCAGGAAAGCGAAAACCCGGTCCCGCTCCGGCACCCGCACAACATAGAGGTGGTAGCCGTGCTCGGCTCCGGCGCGTACCGCCAGAGGCTGGACTTCGGTTCCGGCAAAGGCCCGGTCGTAAAGGGCGGCCAGCTCCCGGCGCCTGGCGATCCACTTCGGCAATCGCACCAGCTGGCTCAAGCCGAGTGCGCACTGGATATCGGTCAGGCGGTAGTTGCCGCCGAGCCCGGTCATCTCGTAGAACCAGGCGCCCTCTTCCTGGCGCCGGCGGTGGTCACTGGTGATACCGTGGTTGCGGAAGATGCGCAGGCGCTCGGCCCACTCGGGGTTGTCGGTGACGGCCATCCCCCCCTCGCCGGTAGTGATCGGCTTGACCGGATGAAAGCTGAAGGCGCTCAGATCAGCCAGGGAACCGCAGGGACGCCCGGAATCGGCGGCACCGAGGGCGTGACAGGCATCGGCCACCAGAATCAGGCCGCGGCGGCGGCAGATCTCGCGCAAGGCGCCATAGTCGGCGGGCTGCCCGGCGTAATCGACAGCGACGATCGCCCGGGTGCGGGGGCCGATTTTATCCTCGGCCCGGGCCGGATCGAGCAGCAGCGTTTCGGGCTCGACATCGGCAAAGACCGGCGTTCCCCCCTGGTAGAGCACGGCATTGGCGGTGGCGGCGAAGGTCATGGGCGAAACGATCACCTCATCGCCGGGGCCGATGCCGATGGCATGCATCGCCCCGTGCAACGCCGCCGTGCCGCTGCTGACCGCGACCCCTTCGGCCGCGCCGACGTAAGCGGCAAGCGCCCGCTCGAAACGCTCGACCAGCGGCCCGGTGGTGAGCCAGTCGGAACGCAGCACCGCGACGACCGCCTCGATATCGTCTTCATCAACGGATTGATGTCCGTAGGGAATAAAGGACTCGCTCACGAAATCCCTTTTCGGCCGCAGTAGTCGATATGCCCGCGCACCAGTTCCCGTAACTGCGGAATGCTCAACCAGTCGGTGTTGGTGCCGCTGTTGTAGGAGAAACCCTCGGGACAGCGGCGGCCGCCGAGTTCGGCCTGGAAGCGTTCCACCGGCCAACTGCGCAGGGATGGCAGAATGACGTAATAATCGTCCAGCTCAAGGGTATTGAAGCCGTCGGTTTCGGTGATCATCTCTTCGTGCAGCTTCTCGCCGGGGCGGATGCCGACCATCTCCAGGCGGCAATCGGGATCGATCGCCCGCGCCAGATCGACGATGCGGAAGCTGGGGATTTTCGGGACGAAGATCTCGCCGCCCCACATGCGTTCCAGGGTGCGCAAAACCAGTTCCACACCCTCGTCGAGGGTGATGTTGAAGCGGGTCATGCGTTCGTCGGTGATGGGCAGAACCCCTTCGCGCTGTTTTTTCAGGAAGAAGGGGATGACGCTGCCGCGGCTGCCGAGGACGTTGCCGTAGCGCACCACCGAGAAACGGATATCCCGATTCCCCTTGTAGTTGTTGGCGGCGACGAAGAGTTTGTCGGAGCAGAGCTTGGTCGCGCCGTAGAGGTTGATCGGCGCGGCGGCCTTGTCGGTGGAGAGGGCGACGACCTTTTCCACATCCCGTTCCAGGGCGGTCTCGATGACGTTCTGGGCGCCGAGGATGTTGGTTTTGATCGCTTCGAAGGGGTTGTATTCGCAGGCGGGCACCTGCTTGAGGGCGGCGGCGTGAATGACGATATCGATCCCCTCGAAGGCCCGGTAGAGGCGGTCGCGGTCGCGCACGTCGCCGATAAAATAGCGCAGCTGGCGGTAGATTTCGGGGGGATACTGCTGCGCCAGTTCATACTGCTTGAGTTCATCCCGGGAAAAAATGACGATGCGGCGAATTTTCGGGTAGCGGGCGAGCGCCGTTTCGAGAAATTTTTTACCGAAGGAACCCGTCCCTCCGGTAATCAGCACGGCTTTTCCATTGAGCATGGGCGTCACCCCTTCGATACGGATTTCACGGTTACCTGAAAATTGGATAATAGGCGATAAACCGATTTTTTACAAACTTTTCGGCAGCTTATGGAATCATCCAAGCTCGGCCAGAAACTTCCGGGCGACCGCGTGAGCCGGATCGTGTTCAAGAACGTGGGCGAACATCATTCGCGCCCCCTCGGCCACCCCCAGTTCCCGGTAATAACAGCCGAGGTTGAGCATGGCGGCAAGATCGTCCGGCACCTCTTCCAGATAGCTCGCGTAGGCCTCCAGCGCCTCTTCCGCCCGCCCCAAGGTCTTGAGGCTGTCCGCGTACAGCAACCGATAGGCCGGGGAGCGTCCGGCGAGATGCTCCAGGGCCAGCAAGGCGTCGTCCATCGCCCCAATCTGCAGGCAGAGGAAGGCGATAGCGCGCAAAGCCTCTTCCAAAAGCTGGTCGTCATCCGCTTCCAGCACCTGCTGATAGCGGTCCAGAGCCTCATCATGATCTCCCGCCAACTCGGCGGCATGGGCCAGGGCCAGGGCCATAAACGCCTGGGCCTTGGGAAAGGCGTGGGCCTCCAGAACCTTGGCCAGCCGCGCCAGCGTCTCGCGATCTTTTTGCCGGTAGGCGGCCTGAATCCGGCCGAAAGCCCCGGAAAGCGCCCAGCCGTAGGTACCGGCGGAGATGGCCGTGGTCGCGGTCCAACCCGCGTAGCCCTTGGCGCGGAGTTGCTCGAAATCTGCCTCCACCAGCCGTATCTCGGCCTGCTGCTCAGCGTCGAGGGCGGCAAAGGCGGCGGGATGCCGCTTGCGCCAGATCCGCGCGCGCCCCGGCTGGCGATCCGCGCGCCACTGGGCGAGCAGACAGCGAATATCGGGGGCGGGGGCATCCTCAAGCAGCCGCGACTCCACCCGTTTGGCCGATTGGCGCAGCAGCTTCAGGAACTGCTCGCAGTTCTCCCCGTAGGCCCGATAATAGGCACGGTTGTAGTCATACGAGGTCTCTTTTCCCCCGGCGCTCGCGCGCCCCGCATGGTTGAGCTTGAAAAATTTCTGAACGCTGAAAAACCGGATCAGCCGAACCAGCGCATCGTCCTCCCGACACAGGGCCTGCTCGATGGGCTCCAGCCGTTTGCGGTATTCGGGGGAGATGGCGTCGTATTGCTCATGCACGGCCAGCGCCTTTTGCGAAAGGCCGGAAATCCGTTCCACGCTTGCACAGACGCGGTGCAATTCGTCAAGAACGGCCCGGCAGTGATGTTCGCGGGTCAGGGCGCTCTCTTCGGGAAGCACCCCGGCGAGGGTCGCCGAGGGCGAGACCTCCAGCGATTCGATGGAAATTTCAGCTAGCGGCAGGTGCCGCACATGCTCCAGCTTGGCCGCTCCCGGCGCCGGGTTGACGGCCAGGCAGCCGCGCAGGCGGGCGCGTCGCGCCTGTTCGTCGAGCTCTCTGGCGGAAAGGGCGTAGTTGGGATGGGTATAGGCCTCCCAGCCGCCATAGGTCTCCATCGCCACGTCCCGATCGGAAAAACGGGCGCCGATGGCCCGCTCCCGGGATGCGGAGGCATGGGTAAAGCCCTCGCGGCTGTAGCAGAAATCGGCACCGGCCAGCACAATCTGGGAAAATCCCAGTTCCACGGCCGTATCGAAGGCGACGTTGGTCACCGTCGGCCCCAGGGAGATTGGCGCCGGCCGGTTGAGGGGGGATTCCCAGGAGAAGAGGCTCCCCCACACCGCCGCCCGCCCCCCCCACTGCCCGAGAATGCAGGGGGAGAGATGGTAGTTGGCGACGAGCAGGCTCTCATCCTCGAAATGGAACATGTCGCTGCTGACATCGAAGTTCACCGGTTTGGGATCGACGGCGATGAGAATATCGGGGGTGATTCCCGCTTCCAGCAAGCGCCGCGACACCCTCGACACCGCGATGACGGCCACCTGATCGCGATGGGCGGCCAGCCACGGCAAGACGTCGTCCAGGGAAGGGCCACCGGCCAGCAATACCGCCGTCTTCCCCTTGAACAAGCCGCTCAGGAGATTGGCCGAGACCCGGTTTTCCGCGAGGTTTTCCAACTGTCGGCGGATAAAAACCTCCAGGTCGAGTGAGCCTTTCGTCTCCCAGATGAAACGGAAAATCTCCTGTCGCAGTTGTCGCCCCGCATCCCGGTAGGCTTCCCAGATTCCCTCCCCGGCGGCACAACTGGAAATCACCGCCACCTTGTCGGCGAAGATGTAATCGTGGATACCGAGTTCTTCCGCCCCCGCGCGCCAGTTGCCGGTGTTGGCGCAGGCCATGCGCGGCGCCCGGAGGCGCTCGATTCGTCCCTCTAGTTCGGGGAGTTCGATAAAAAGATAGCAACTCCCCTCGGGAACCCCCTTCTCAGCCACATAGCGCGGCAAGAGACCGGAGTCGGTGCCGATGACGAGGTAAAAGGTTCCCCGAGTGAACAGGGGCTTGGCGAACTGCTGTTCGAACACTGCCCTGGCGCCAAGGGTCTCGAATCGTTCCCCGTTGACGCCGGGGAAATAACGGTCGCCGAAGCGGTTGGTGCGAAACGGTCCCGGATTTCGCTTCTTCATTGCGGCCACAAAAGCTCTCCTATCATCCACCCACCAAGCGCTGTCGACATTTTGACATCATCCCCGAAAACCCCCTGATTAACTTGAAGGTGCAAGCCTCCGGCCAAAAATCCGGCACTTGCGTGCGCGCAAGCCGGTCCATGCCAAAAAGGCCACTCCGCAGCGTTCGTTCGCGAGGTGGCCTTTCGATCTATAACGGCGGTGCCCTGCCCTCACACCTTGGGCAAGGGCACCTTGGTCGAGTAGTTGCTGTGTTCCAGCACCACCTGAATGGCGCGGTTGGAACCGGGGGCGTAGAGGATCGGCGCGAGCAGGTTGAAGGTGAAGTCGCTGCCCGAGTTGACGGTGACGACCACCAGGGCGTGACAGTCGTCGCCGTCCTGCATCCCCAGCTTTTCTTTCTCGTTGTCGTCGGGGGCGACCCGGTAGTCGACGAAGAAGTTGGTGGGGTCGGTGAGGACAAAGGCGATCTCCGGGTCTTCGACGCTCTGGATCCAGAAAAGGGGACCGCGCTTGATGTTGGGCATGACGATGAACTCGTGCAGGTTCTCGAAGCCGATCATGCCGCTGGGAAAGTGCAGGGTTTTGGCCGGATCGTATTCCACCTGCCCGAAACGGGTGTTGATGACTTTCATTTGACCTCCTTGAGTGTGGGCAGACCGGCGCTCAGGCTGTCCAGGTCGGCGATGACCCACTGGGTGGCTTCCTTGTTTTCTTCGAGGATGCGATCATAGACTTCCTGGCGGTGGATTTTCACCGTCGCCGGCGCCATGATCCCGAGGCGGATGCCGCCCCCTTTCATCTCGACGACGGTGATGGTGATGTCGTCGCCGATGCGAATGCCCTCGCCGACCTTCCGTGTCAATACCAGCATCTGGCCCTCCCTGGCGGGTAATTTATTCCTAGCGGAGATAGTCGAGGATCGACAATTTGCTGAGTCGTCCCGTCACATCCATAGCCGCTTGCAAGGCTTGTTCCTGTTGCATCATTTCCGTGATCGATTCGATGAGATCGGCGTCCTGATAGCGGGACAGCACCTCTTCGAGGTCGAGTTCCATGTCCTGGATATTCTCGTTGGCGCGGTCGATGCGGTTGGCGACCACCCCCATCTGGCTGCGGTTGATGCTGATCTGCTCCAAGGCGACGTTGAGATCGCCGAGCTGGGCCGTGGCGGCGGCCGAATCGTCGCTGCGCAGGGCTTCCTCGATGCCGGTCATGACCGCGAAGATATCCACCCGGCCGGGATCGGTAACGCCGTCGCCGTCTTCATCGCCGAGAAAAACGGCGCTGCCGGTGAAGTTGATCGTTTCGGTTTCGCTCGGGGAGATTTCCAGCTGCTTGCGCCCCTGATCCCCCTGATAAAGCATGGGCGGCTGGGTCGGATCCCCGGCATGAGCCGGATTTTCGACAAAGGGGGGTGTCAAATCGTTGAACCCGGCGAAGAAGTATTTGCCGTCCATCTGCCCGTTGGCCAGGCTCACCATCGAATCCCGCAGGTCACTGATCTCGCTCGCCAGAACTTCGCGCTCGTAGCTGCTGTAAGTGCCGTTGCCGGCGGAAACGGTCAGCTCGATGGCGCGGTTGATGAGGTTTTCGGCCTGATCCATCTGGGTATCCTGGGCCTTGAGGCGGTCGATGGCGGCGAGGTTGTTTTCGTAATGGTTGTCGGCGGACATCATCCGCGAACGGGTGAGCAGAACCGGCGACACCCCGGCGGGGTTGTCGGAAGCCTTGTTCATCTTGCGCCCGGTGGCGGTGGCGACCTGGAGATCCTGCAATTTGGAGGTGGTGCTGTTGAGAAACAGCATCATCGAGCGATAGGTGGTCGAATTGCTCGCTTTCATACGCTACCCCCGGATGGCGAGAAGCTGGCTCATCACCTCGTCGACGGTGCTGAGGTATTTGGCCGAGGCTTCGAAACTCTTCTGGAATTTGATCAGGGAGATCATCTCTTCTTCGAGGGAAACCCCCACGGTGTTGTCCCGCAGATTGGCGACCTGGGTCAGGGCGTCGCGGTTGCCGGCCAGGGCCAGCTTGTTGCGGCTCGCTTCGACGCCGACGTCGCCGGCGATGCGGGCATAGTAGCCGACGAAGGTCTCGCTGCCGTCCATCACCTGGGCGGTGCCGAGGGCGCTGAGGCGCAGGGCGTTGCTGTTGTCGCCGGCGGCGCCGGTGTCGCCGGCGGCGACTTCCCGGTAGTTGCCCAGGTTCATGCGGATCATCCCGGCGGCGCCCGCTTCCTCGGCCAGGGGCGCGAAGAAATCGCGGCCGGTGATGCCGTCGAGGCCGGTCCCGGCGCGATGCAGGGCGTTGACCTCGGTGATGATGCCGTTGGCGAGTTTGTCGAGATCGGCGACCTTCTCGGGAATGAATTCATCCCGCAGATACAGCAGCCCGCGCATTTCCCCGCCGACGCGCTCGGCGTTGAGTTCGTATTTGTGGCTGCCGAGGTCGAGGCTGATCGTGAGGGTGTCGCCGACCCGCTCGGTAAGCATCGGCATGACGGTGGCGTCGGAAACCAGGGGCAGGCCGTTGGGCAAAAAGATCGAGGCCATGCCGGCGGCGTTCTCGGTATTGGTGCCGCCGACCAGCGAGGTGATCTTCTGCAGCAGCAGGTCGCGCTTATCGCGGTCGGCGAGAGCCGGCTGGCCGGTCGATTCGATGGTGGAGATGCGCAGGTTGAGATTGGCGACCTCGTTGATGCTGAGATTGAGATCGTCGACCCGCGATTGCAGCATGGTGTTCATGCTTTCCGACAGCGACGTCAGCTCGGAAACGGTCTTCTGGAAATCCTGCACCAGGCGTTCTCCCGATTGCAGCACCAGGTCGCGGTTGACGCGGCTGCCGGGATCGCCGGTGAGATCCTGCCAGGCGCCGAAGAAGTTGTCGATGGAGCCGGAGAGGCCGTTTTCGGAGATGCTGATGATACGCTCCATTTCATCCAGAGGGGTGGACTTGGCATCCTCCTCCCCCAGCGAAGCGCTCTTTTCCTGCATCATTTTGGCGAGAAAATTGTTGTACTCACGATCGAGGATGTCGATCTTCGACCCCCGCCCGACCATGAAGCCGTTCATGTTCAGGGTGGGGAAATCGGTAAAGACCGGAACCTGGCGCGAATACCCTTCGGTATTGACGTTGGAGATGTTGTTGCCGACGACCTCGATCGCGCGCTGACCGTCGAGCAGACTGCTTTTGCCGATATTCAGAGCGTTGATGAGGCCACTCATACTACACCTTCCCCGTCAGAAACATGCCGCTGCCGGTGTGTTGCACCAGCCCGCCGGCGGAACCGTAAGAGGCGGGTTGCGCCACCTGCCGGTTGAAGAAACCCACGCTTTCGCGGATGAACTTGAGCGTTGCCCAGAAGAGATAGGCGTTGCGACGGTTTTCTTTCTGGATGACTTCGGCCAGGGCGCGCACCTCGGGGCCGGCGTCGGTGACCGGGCGCAGCCGTTGCAGCAGGGCGTCCTTCTCCTCGGTGACGGCCATCAGCTCGTCGACGGCGAGGGTCTTGGCGCACTCCCGCTCCCGCAGCAGCAGTTCGTGCAGCCGTTCCAGGTCGGCCCGGACACTGTCGGCGGCCATGATCAGCCCTCCTTGCCGATAAACTTGAGCAGGCTTTCGGCGACCTTCTCCAGGTCGGGGCGATAGGAACCGCTGGCGATCTGGCTCTTGAGCGCCGCGATTTTCTGTGCACGTTCCGGGCTCTGCATCGCGCCGGCCTCCTTGGCCTTACCGACTTCCTGCAACACGGACGAAAAAGCGACCCGATCCGTCGCGCCCTTGCCGGGCCCGGACTTGGCCGTATCGGCTTTGCGCGGCACGCTCGGCGCGCCAATCGGTCCGATGCCTTTGCCGAAGTTGATTTTCTCTGTCATGGCGTTCACCTTTTTCATTCATGGAAGCCTGTTTGGGGTGCGCCCGGGTACAGGCGAAGACCCGGAGGGTTCTCTTCTTGCCCGTCTTATCGGCGGCGGCAAGGGAAAACTTTAGGTTTTTTTCGCGCCGTTTAAGGCAGGGAAAAGCTGAAGCGAACGGGCGGCAAAGGGAGGTTTCCGCGGATGGGCAGCTATTTTTTCCACATCCCCCGGCCCGCGTCCCGTGCCTCTTTTTCGGCCGCCAGAAACTCTTTCTTTAGCTGAAAATCGAAGCGCCGGTAGACGGCGGCCATCCCCTCTTCGATGAGCAGGCGGTTGAGGTTGCGGCCGTCGGGGAGGAGGACGTAGGCGAGCGCGCGGCCGTGGCGGTCCTGGCGGTCGCCGTCGAAGCGCAGGCGCACGGTCTTCCCCTTGGCTTCGCCGATGACGAAATGCAGAGCTTTTTTGGCCGTTTGCCGCTGGATCGGGCCGGCGACGCCTTGCCGGCGCAGATACTGGTCGCGCTCGGAAGCGGCCGTCTCCGGCACGTCGACGCCGATCATCCGCACGGTGCCGATGCCGTCGACCTTGAGGGTGTCGCCGTCATGGACCCAGCTCACGCGGCCGGAAACATCTCCCTGGCCGGCACCGGCGCAACCCAGGGTGAGCAGGAGCAGCAGGGGGAAAAGGAGGCTCCAAAAGAAACGGACAGGGGGAAATGCCCTCATCCGCGCCCCCAGAGCAGCCGGGCGAAGACGCCGAGGAAAAATCCCCAGACCAGATTGTAGAGGATGACGAAGAGCGGCGTGGCGGCGCCGAGGCCGAGACCGAACCAGCCGGCTTCGGTGAAGCGGGGGAAGAAGAAAAGGAGCTGGGCGAGGGTGGGAAGCAGGCTCAGCCACAGCCCCTTGCGCACCCACCGCCGGCGCAGGTGCAGGTAGCGGATGACGAAGAAATAGGGCAGGCCCCAGAGGCCGCCCCAGACCAGACGGGGATAGAGCCAGGCGCGGGTGAATTCGGGAGCCATCTCGACCCCGAAGAGGCCGGTGATCCCCCAGAGGCCGCCGAGCCAGGCGGCAACGCTGTTGACCAGGGCGGCGAGCAGCCCGGCACAGAAGCAGACGGCGATCAGGGCGCTGGTGCGTTGCATCGGTTCCCTCCTTGGATGATGAAGGCCGGACCGGTCGCTGAAAATACCGACTTTCTTAAGGCTGATCAAAAATGCCCAGGTGCAAGGCGCCCGAAGTTCGAGGAGCGAGGCGTACCGGCCAGGTACGTCGTAGCGACGAGGACGAGGGCAACGCCGCAGATGGGCGTTTTTCATCAGCCGTTCAGGCGGCGACCTCGTTCATGCTGCCGCTGCGATACCCCTGCAAATCGAGGGCGACATAGGTGAAACCGGCGCCCTTGAACGCGGCCACCACCTCGGCCCGCAGGTTGCCGTCGCCAAAGCGGGCCAGCTCTTCCGGCGCAACCTCGATGCGGGCAATGTCGCCGTGATAGCGCACCCGGTAGTTGCGAAAGCCCCGCTGCCGCAGAAAATCCTCACAGCGCTCCACTTGGGCCAGCCGCTCGCCGGTGATTTCCGTGCCGTAGGGAAAGCGGGAGGCGAGGCAGGCGAAGGGCTGCTTCTCGGCGGTGGGCAAAGCGAAACGGCGGCTGAGCTCTCGGATTTCTTCCTTGCCGAGCCCGGCTTCGAGCAGGGGGGAACGCACCCGCAGTTCGTCGGCGGCCTGGCGGCCGGGGCGGAAATCGCCGAGATCATCCACATTCGAGCCGTCGAGAATCTCGGCGAAGCCGAGTTCCAGAGCCTTGGCGCGGCACAGGGAAAAGAGCTCTTTCTTGCAATGGTAGCAGCGGCTGCGGTCGTTCTCGGCGAAGCCGGGGATCTGCAGCTCATCGCTTGCGACCACCAGCTGCCTCACCCCGAACGCCGCGGCCAGGGCGCGACTCTCCTCGAATTCGTAACGGGGATAGGTCGGCGAAGTCGCCGTCAGCGCCAGCACCCTGTCGGCGCCGAGCACCTCCACCGCCACCCGCAACAGCAGGGTCGAGTCGACGCCGCCGGAAAAGGCGATCAGCACCGAGCCCAGGCCACGCAGCAGCTCCTGCAAGCGCAGATATTTTGTATCCAGATCCGCCATGCGATCCTTGTAATTGCTGAAGACTGAAGGCTGCAGGCTGAAGTCTCTCGCTCCTCATCCTTCGCCCTATCTCATCATTCCTCACTCATCATTCATCATTTCCCCTCACGCCTCAGTCGTAGATTCCCGTCGAGAGATAGCGCTCGCCGGTATCGCAGAGGATGGTCACGACATTCTGCCCCGGCTTGAGCTTACGGGCCACCTGCAGGGCGGCGAAGACGTTGGCGCCGGCGGAAATGCCGACAAAGAGCCCTTCGACCCGGGCCAGCTTGCGGGCGGTGGCGATGGCGTCGTCGTTGCCGGCGCGGATGACCTCCTGGTAGATGGCGGTGTCGAGGACATCGGGAACGAAGCCGGCGCCGATCCCCTGAATTTTGTGCAGGCCCGGGTCGCCGCCGGAAAGAACGGCCGAATCGGCCGGTTCCACCGCCGCGATGTGGACCTGGGGATTGCGTGCTCTGAGCGCCCGCCCGACCCCGGTGATGGTGCCGCCGGTGCCGACCCCGGCGACAAAGGCGTCAACGGCACCGTCGAGGGCGGCGAGAATCTCCGGCCCGGTGGTCTGTTCGTGAATGCGGGGATTGGCGGGATTTTTGAACTGCTGGGGCATGTAACCCTTTTTCGCCCGGACGAGCTCCTCGGCGGCGTCGATGGCGCCGCGCATCCCCTGGGCGCCGGGGGTCAGAACGAGCTCGGCGCCGTAGGCCCCAAGCAGCCGCCGCCGCTCCTGGCTCATGGTGTCGGGCATGGCCAGGATCAGCTTGTAGCCCTTGACGGCGCAGACCAGGGAGAGGCCGATGCCGGTGTTGCCGCTGGTCGGCTCGACAATGGTTGCACCGGGCTTGAGCCGCCCCTCCTGTTCCGCCGCTTCGATCATGGCCAGGGCGATACGGTCCTTGACGCTGCCGCCGGGATTCATCGATTCGAGTTTGCCCCAGACAGCGGCCCCGTTCCCGTCGCCAAGGCGGGTGATTTGGACCAGGGGGGTCCGGCCGATCTGCCCCAGGGGGCTGGTACTTGTGGTTGCCGGCATGAAATCCTCCGTACTGCGGTCAGATGTAATACATGAAGCGGTGATCGAGCTCCTTCTCCAACCCCATGGTCTTGCCCTGCTCGCACAGATCCTTGAGGGTCACCGAGTCGAAATAGGCGGAAAGCCGCCGGGTCGCCTCGGCCCAGATCTGCTGGGTGACGCAGCGGCTGTCGAACTCGCACTTGCCCTTACCCTTACCCTTATTTTCCTCGCAATCCCCCCGGGCGCAGAGAACCAGGGTCAGATCCCCTTCGGCGGCGAGCAGAATCTGGCGAACGGTGATCTCCTCGGGCTTGCGGGCGAGCATGTAGCCCCCCTGCGGCCCGCGCCGGCTCTTGATCAGGCCGGCCTTCTTCAGATCCTGAAAAATCTGCTCCAGATAACGGGGGGAGATGTCCTGCCGCCGGGAGATATCCTTGATCTGGGTCGGCAGGTTTCCGGAATGGTAGGCCATGTCGAACAGGGCCCGCAGTCCGTAACGGCTTTTGGTCGAAAATTTCATCAGAGTTTTCCTCCAAAAAATTGTTACTAGAACATTTATCTAACTCTATCGTTTGTGTCAAGAATTTAATTCCCCCACACCGATCGCGGGCATTCAGAAAACGAATTTCCACGGCGGCGTGGGTTGACAGCGAGACGGGAGAACGTAAAGGTATAAGAAACGATCCATCAGCGGGAAAGGAGAGAGTCTATGTTACCCAGCCGTTGGGATCCCTTTCGGGATCTGAGCAAGGAACTGAGCCAGTTGCACCGGGAAATTGACGAGATGTTCCGCCGCGCCTTCGGCCTGACCCGCGAGTCCGGCGAAGGACTCGGCATGGGCACCCCGGCCATCAACAGCTACACAAAGGACCACACCTTCTATGTCGAGGTGGAAGTGCCCGGAGTGAAACGGGAAGAACTCAATGTCAGCGTCGACGGCAACATGCTGACCGTCAGCGGCGAACGCAAGGCAAACCGGGAAGCCAAGGATCACGACTACCTGGTGCGGGAAACCCACTTCGGCAGCTTCCGCCGGCGGCTGATGCTCCCGGAAGGAGCGGACGCCGAGAAAATCCAGGCGGTGTGCAAAAACGGCATTCTCGAAATCAGCATGCCCCTCGGCAAAAAGGAGACGGGCGGAAGGAAGATTCAGATCGAAGGTGGAGAGGAGTAAGGCAGGCTGAAGGCTGAACGGGGTGAGGGGTGAGGAGCGAGAGACTTCAGTCTTCATTCTATCCCCCTCACCCCTCCCCCCCTCATCGTCCCTACTCCCAGGGCTTGATCACACCCGACTCCAGGGCCGCGCGTTCGACGGCCTCGGCGACTTTCTGGTGGACTTCGTCGTTGAGGATGGAGGGGACAAGCTCCCCTTCCTCGGCGCAGGCGGCGATGGCCTTGGCGGCGGCGATCTTCATCTTGTTGTTGATGACCCGGGCGCGCACGTTGAGGGCGCCGCGGAAGATGCCGGGAAAACCGAGGGCGTTATTGACGCTCTTGCCGTCGGCGGCAAAAGCGGCGCCGGCGGCGACGGCATCCTCGGGGGTGATTTCCGGATTGGGATTGGACAGGGCGAGGATGACCTGCCCTTTCTTGACCATCTCGGGTTTGATCAGGCCGGGGCAGCCGGTGGTGGCGATAACGATGTTGGCGCCGGCCATGACATCCGCCAGGGTACCGGCCTCGCCGCCGGCCGCGTTCAGCCGTTCCTTGGCCGATTCCTGCAAGTCGGTGCCGATGACCTTCTTCACCCCGTAGGAGAGCAGCAGCTTGGAAATCCCCATCCCCGCCGCGCCCAGACCGATAACACCGATCGCCGATTTGCTCAGCATCAGCCCGGAAAACTTGGTGGCGTTGAGCAGCGCGGCGAGGACGACGACGGCGGTGCCGTGCTGATCGTCATGCAAAACCGGGATGTCAAGGATGCGGTCGAGCACGTCCTCGATCTCGAAACATTCGGGGGCGGCGATATCTTCGAGCTTGATGGCACCGAAGGTCGGGGCGATATTCTTGACCGTTTCGATGATGACCGCCGGGTCTTTGCTTTCGATGAGGATCGGAATGCCGCTCACCCCCACCAGCCGGTCGAAGAGCGCCGCCTTCCCTTCCATGACCGGCATCCCCGCCACCGCGCCGATGTCGCCGAGGCCGAGAATCGCCGTGCCGTTGGTGACGATCGCCACCTGGTTGGGGATCGCCGTGTATTTGTAGGCCAGCTCCGGGCGCTTCTGGATGTCGCGGCAGATGCTGGCGACGCCGGGGGTGTAGATCTTGCGGATGTCGCCGATGCTGTTGAGGGGACGGGTCCCCTTCATGGCGATCTTTCCCCCCTCGTGCAGTTGATGGACCAGATCGATGACATCCTCGACGATGATCCCCTCGACCTTGGAGATATTATCGAGAATTTCCTCCATCTGCTCGTCGCTGTCGACGTAGATGGTCATTTCCCGGGTATTGTGGGTCAGACCCATGCGCAGCAGCCGGATATCGCCGATACTGCTCCCCTGCATGCCGATGGCTGAAGTCAGCTTGCCGAGGTAACCCGGCTTGTCGAGAATCATCACCCGCAACGTCTTGGCCAGCTTCCCCGCGCCCTTCTCGATTTCCATACCCGTCTTCTCCCTTTGGATCAAGCGATGTTCAGCTGCTCGGTGGCCGTCTCGTCCGCCGTAAACAACCGGATTCCCATAAAGGTACCAGTTGCCCGACTGATGGCAACAGCGTTTTATTCGGGCATGATAGGCGGGGCGGTAAAAGCGGTCAACGAGAAAAGAAAAGAGCGGCGGCGGAAGAAAACGATTTTCAGGAAGAGAGGCGCAGAATCTCGGCGGCGATCTTCTCCAGCGGCGTGACGAATTCGGCGCCGCCGAGCTTGATCGCTTCCTTGGGCATGCCGAAAACGACGCAGCTGGCTTCATCCTGGGCGATGGTGCGGGCGCCGGCGTCGCGCATCTCCTTCATCCCCTTGGCGCCGTCGTCCCCCATGCCGGTCATGATGGCGGCGACGGCGTTCTTGCCGGCGTAGCGGGCGGCGCTGCGGAAGAGAACATCGACCGAGGGGCGGTGGCGGGAGACGAGAGGGCCGTCCTTGACTTCCACATAATAACGGGCGCCGCTGCGCTTGAGCAGGGTATGCCGGTTGCCGGGGGCGATGAGCGCCCGGCCGCGCACCACCGTGTCGCCGTCGGCGGCCTCCTTGACCGTGACCCGGCAGAGGCCGTCGAGACGCCTGGCGAAGGCGGCGGTGAAGTTCTCGGGCATGTGCTGGACGATGACGATGCCGGGGGTATCGGCGGGCAGGGCTTCGAGAAAGATCCGCAGGGCTTCGGTGCCGCCGGTGGAGGCACCGACCACCACCACCTTTTCGGTGGTCTGGATCATCGCCTTGCCGGTCGGCTTGGCCAGGACGGCATCGGCGCTCAGTTTCGGCTCGGCGCGCAAGGTCGCCGGGGCGAGCTTACGCACCTTGACGCTGGCGGCGGCCTTGACCGTATCGCAGATGCGGACCTGGGCTTCCTGCAAAAACTGCTTGGTGCCCAGGGCCGGCTTCTCGATGATTTCGACGGCGCCGTATTCCAGGGCCTTGAGGGCCGACTCCGAGCCCTTGCCGGTGAGGCTGGAACACATGACCACGGGGATCGGATGCTGGCTCATGATCTTGCGCAGGAAGGTCAGGCCGTCCATGCGCGGCATTTCCACATCGAGGGTGATGACGTCGGGAATGCCGTCCTTGAGCCGTTCGGCGGCGACAAAGGGGTCGGAGGCCGTGGCCATGATCTCGATGTCCGGATCGGAACTCAGGATGTCGGCCAGGGTCTGGCGCACCACGGCCGAGTCGTCGACGATCAGCACCTTGATTTTCTTGGACATGCGGTCATGCCTCCGGCATTCGAGGGAAAAGGTTGAGCGACGCGGGGACGAACGGTTTCGCTCGTCGATGCCGCCGGATCAGGGTTCGCGCCAATCCTGGCCCAGCCGCTTGAGAAAAACCTCGCCGGTATGGGGATAAAAGACCAGCTTGCGCCCCTGCCCCCCGCCCACGTCGGCCACCCGCGGGATCAAACCTTCTTCCTGTAAAAGCTGCTGGGCCATGGCGATGTTCTGCCGCCCCACCGTGTTGGTTTTCGTCGGATGCAGCACCGGAAACATATCGGAGCCGCCGAACAGCTTGGCCTCGATCTCGTTCCGGGGAATGCCGAGACGATCGAAGGTGTCCAGCATGTGCCGCAAGGCGCCGTCCACATATTTGAACCCTCCCCCTTCCCCGCCCCGGGGGAGCATGGCGTGACAGATGGCGCCGACGATATGCCGGGGGCTGTAGAGGGTCACCGCCACGCAGGAACCGAGAACCGTGGAGACTTCCGCCGGATGCTCGTTGATCGTCAGCTCCCCCGGCTTGAGATAGATTTTCGGCAGCTGCGCCAGGGGGGTCATGACCGGGGCTTCCGGTAGACCGTCGGCGCCACCTGCGCCACCGGCACGTCGCAACCGTGCAGGGATTCTGAATGGCCGAGAAACAGAAATCCACCGGGGAGGAGGTGGCGGCAGAACTTGCGCACCAGCCGCTCCTGGGTTTCCCGGTCGAAGTAGATGATGACGTTGCGGCAGAAGATGACGTCCTGCAACTCCCGCAGCCCGAACTCCTCATCCATGAAGTTGAGGCGCCCGAAACTGACCATAGCCCGCTGTTCGGGGGCGATACGGACAATGGGATTCTCCCGGTCCTTGCTTTTCAGCAGGTATTTACGCCGCGCCACTGGCGGTATGGGGTCGATGCGGTCCTGATGATAAACGGCGCGCCGGGCAATGTCGAGCACCCGGTTGGAAATATCCGTGGCAAGAATCCGCGGCTGCAGGCCGAGATGGGGATGTTGCTCGCGGAATTCGCTCAACACCATGGCCAGGGTGTAGGGTTCCTCGCCGGAGGAACAGCCGGCGCTCCAGATCTTCAGCTTGCCGCGCTCGGCGGTGCCGATTTTCAGCAGCTCGGGAATGGCGGTCTGGGTGAGATAGGTGAAATGGTTCGGTTCGCGGAAAAAGTCGGTCTTGTTGGTGGTCACCGCGTTGGTCAGGTGCACCATCTCGTTTTCGCGCCCCTGGTCGCTGAACAGGTAGTCGCAGTAAGCGCCGTAGCCGTCAAGCTTGAGGGCGCGCAGCCGCTTGGCCAGGCGCCCTTCGAGCATGGTCGTCTTGCTCGCCGGCATCTTGATGCCCAGCTCCTCATAAATGAAGCGGCTCAGGCGCTGAAAGTCCTTCGGATGCAGGCTCATGGTTCCCTTGGGAGCGTAAGGCGTGAAGGGTGAGGCGTGAGGAGGACAGACTGAAGGCTGAAGGCTCGCGCTCCTCATCCTTCGTCCTATCATCATTGATGCACTCGCGAAAAAAGCTCACGCGGCTTGAGGCATGAGCCAACCGATTCGGTTGTTGTCGGGCCGAAAGGCCTCGGCAAGATGTCGTAGATATCCCCGCAGTGGTCTTAATGGCACTTTTAAAACGCTGACAACGCCATTTGGATAAAGATTCG
>JAVFAR010000050.1:0-20620 GCA_034002365.1 Trichloromonas sp. | reverse complement strand
CGCCATGGATGCAGCCTGGGCGGTTTTGACGCGCCTTGCTTTCGTAAAAGGCATAAGCGCCGGGACATTGCCCGCCGGTGGCCGTAAAACGCAAGGCGAAGCGTCCGGCGATGACGGTATCGGCCAGTCGTTGCTTCTCGGCAATTAAATACCTGACCCCTCGCGCCAGCGCGGTGGAATCGGAGAAACGGCTGTCGGCATGAAGAAAGAGCAGCCATTCCCCCCTCGCCTGCCGAACACCGGCATTGAGCTGTATTCCCCGCCCGGGCGGGGAATCGACGAGGGTCAGGGGATAGGCGTTCGCGGCGGAAGCGGCAAGGATGCGGGTGCCGTCCCGCGAGCCGCCGTCAACAACGATCACCTCAAAAGAGATCCCCCGCTGTTGTTCGAGGTTCTCCAGCAACAGCGGCAGGTTCCCCTCTTCGTTAAGGGTCGGAACGATGACGGAGAGTTCCGGAAGGCCAACCGGGTTCGACATCGGTCAGCACGAGGCAGCGAAAGAAAAGGCGAACCTCGCGGTTCGCCTTTCGGGTTGCTCAACCATCCCCGATCAGAGACCGGCGCGACTGCGCAGGGAATCGATCCGGTCGGTGCGTTCCCAGGTAAACTCAGGCAACTCCCGGCCGAAATGGCCGTAAGCCGCGGTCTTCCGGTAGATGGGGCGGAGCAGGTCGAGGGTTTCAATAATGGCGCGGGGGCGCATATCAAACTCCTCCCGGGCGATACGGGCGATCTCATTGGAAGGAATCTTGCCCGTGCCGAAGGTATTGATCATGACCGAGACCGGCTCGGCCACGCCGATGGCGTAGGCCACCTGCACCTCGCACTTGTCGGCGAGACCCGCCGCAACGAGGTTCTTGGCCACGTAGCGGGCCATGTAGGAAGCGCTGCGATCAACCTTCGAGGGATCCTTGCCGGAGAAAGCACCGCCGCCGTGGGAACCCTGACCGCCATAGGTATCGACGATGATCTTGCGCCCGGTCAGGCCACAATCCCCCATCGGGCCGCCGACCACAAAACGTCCCGTCGGATTGATGAAATATTTGGTCTTTTCATCGAGCAGGTTGTCGGGAATGACCTTTCTCACGACCTCTTCGATGATCGCTTCCTTGAGGGTCTCGTAGCTGACGTCGGGGGCGTGCTGGGAGGAAACGACAACGGCATCGGCCCGGATCGGCTTGTCGTTGATGTACTGGATGGAGACCTGGGACTTGCCGTCCGGCCGCAGGAAGGAAAGAAGCCCGCTTTTGCGCACGTCGCTCAGGCGCTTCGCCAGTTTATGGGCGAAGGTGATGGGCATAGGCATGAGTTCACGGGTTTCGTTGCAGGCATAGCCGAACATCAAACCCTGATCGCCGGCCCCCTGCTCCTTATGCAGGCCCTCCCCTTCGGTCACCCCCTGGGAGATATCCGGAGATTGACGGTCGATGGAAGTCAAGACGGCGCAGGTTTCCCAATCAAAGCCCATGGCCGAGTCATTGTATCCGATTTCCCTGATCGCCTCGCGGACAATGACCGGATAGTCGATGCGGGCGTTGGTGGTGATTTCGCCGGCAATCACCGCCATTCCGGTGGTGACCAGGGTTTCGCAAGCCACCCGGGAACGGGGATCCTGAGCGAGGATGGCATCGAGGATGCTGTCGGAAACCTGATCGGCGACCTTGTCGGGATGCCCCTCGGTAACGGATTCGGAGGTAAAAAGAAAATCGGTCATGGCCATGGAGTGTCTTCTCCCTTGAAATAACGGAATATCTTGATCCGGTTGAAAAAAGCGTTTTATAGCAAGTGCCGGCGCCCGGGTCAATAACAAAGAGGAAATCAGGGGGCCGGAGGGCGGAAGATCTCCGGGAAACGCCGGGTCATTTCGTCTTCCAGGCAGCGATTGATCTCGGAAGCGGTCGGAAGAGTCAGCAACCGTTCCAACAGTTCTTCTCCTTCCGAGCGGCAGACCTGGCGCAACACCTCTTTAACCCGAGGGATGCTGGGCGGGTTCATGGACAGCTCGTCGAAGCCGAGCCCGAGAAGCACCAGCGTATAGAGAGGATCGGAGGCCATTTCACCGCACATCCCGACGGGGATCGACGCTGCCCGCGCCGCCTGGCAGATCAGGCGCAAGGCGCGGAGAATGGCCGGATGCAAGGGTTCATAGAGATAGGCCACATGCTCGTTGCCCCGATCGACGGCGAGAAAGTACTGAATCAGATCATTGGTGCCGACGGAGAAGAAATCGGCTTCCCGCGCCAGCAGGTCGGCAATCAGCGCCGCCGAGGGAATTTCGACCATGATCCCGACGGGTAGCGCGGGGTCGTAGGCGACCCCTTCCGATGTCAGCTCGGCCTTGACTTCCTCACACAGTTCCCGGCAAGCCCGCAATTCGGCAACGCCCGAGATCATCGGCAGCATCAGCCGCGCCCGGCCGAACGCCGACGCCTTGAATACGGCCCGCAGCTGGGTCTTGAAAAGTCGCCGCTCCTTCAGGGAAAAGCGCACCGCCCGCAGCCCCAGGGCCGGATTGAGTTCATCGGAAATGTTGATTTCCGGGGCCAGCTTGTCGCCACCAAGATCGAGAGAACGAATGGTAACCGGCTGCGGCGCCATGGCCTCCAGCACCGCCCGGTACGCGCTGAGCTGCTCCTCCTCGCTCGGCGGGGCGGAGCGGTTGAGGTAGAGAAATTCGGAACGGAACAGGCCAACCCCTTCGGCGCCGTGGCGCAGGGCCAGGGGAAGCTCCTCGGTCAGTTCGACATTCCCGCGCAAATGAACCCGGACACCATCCAGGGTTTCTCCCGGCAAGAGACTCAGGCCGAGGAGTTCTTCATCCCGCGCCGCCTGAATCTGGGCCTTCCGCCGATAGTCGGCAATAGTGGCGGCACCAGGGTTGAGAATCAGAATCCCGAGGTAGCCGTCGACGATCACGGAGAGGCCGTTGGGGACGCGCACGGTCAATGTTTCGAGACCGACCACGGCGGGGATCCCCAGAGAGCGGGCCAATATGGCGGTATGGGAAGTTCGTCCGCCGAGATCGGTAGCGAAACCGATAACCCGGGCCTTGTCCATCTGCATGGTATCGGCGGGGGAAAGGTCGTGGGCGATCACCACCACCTGATCGGAGATCCCGGCGATGGGCTGCTGTGTATACCCCTTGAGATTGCGCAACAGCCGTTCCCCCACCGAGTCGATATCGGAACGCCGCTCGCGAAGATATTCGTCCTCGATCGCATCGAAGACTTCTCGAAACTTCTTAAGGGTGCGCTTCAACGCCCCTTCGGCATTGAGAAAATCCTCCCGGATCAGCTTGACCACCCCATCCAGCAGCAGACGGTCTTCAAGAATCAGCAAATGGGTATCGATGATGTAGAGATGCTCCGCCAGTTCCCGTGCGGAAACCGTCTCGCGGATTTCGTTGAGCTGCCGTTTGGAAGTATCCACCGCCGCCATGAAAGCCGCGACCTCGCCGGCGACTTCCCCCGGCGCAACCCTCCGCTCGATCGCGGAAAGGCGCTGCCGGTCGATCACATGGGTGCGTCCCAGGGCGATGCCCGGCGACGCCGCCACCCCGACGAGCAGGGTATCCTCGGGGATGTCAGTCTTCACCAAAACCATTTTCCACCAGTTGGGCTATGGCCGAAAAGGCCTCTTCCATATCGGGTCCGGAAACGCTGATTTCGATCTGCGATCCCTTGGGGGCGGCGAGCATGAGAATCCCCATGATGCTTTTGCCGTTGACTTCCGTTCCCTCTTTTTCGACGGTCACATCCGACTGGAAGCGATTGGCCGTCTGCACCAGTTGGGCCGCGGCACGGGCATGGAGACCCAGCCGGTTGACAATAGTAAAACGCTGCTTTTTCATCGTTTCATCCCCGAAGGCAACTTAGTTCCAAGGCAGATCCGCACTTTGAATCAGCCGAAAAAGACCAGAAGAGCCGCTGACATAAGCAGGATCAGGATCAGGGTGGACACACCCAGGCGGGCGAGTCCGCCGAGCAGGAGGACAGGCAGCAGGGCGCAAGGACCCCAGGCCGTGGCGGCCTCCGCACCGCGCAGGGTATCGGCGACGAGCACCGCGGAAAGGGCACCGAGAAGCAAAGCGGTGCCTTCCTTGCACCGCACCGCCAGATCGGGCAGGCGGTAGCGCTGAACCCGCTCGATCATCCCCGGTCCATACCGGTAACCGCCATGCAGACCAGCGATCAAAGCCCAACCGTGAGGGAGATTGAAGAGCAGTAGAAAAGCCAGAGGCGCCCACCAGAATCCGGCCGCGGCCAGCAGCAGGGCCAGCGCGGCGGAAAGGGGACGCAGCCCGCCCCAGAAAAAAGCATCCCCCATCGCCGCGAAGGGCGCCATGATCATGCCCTTGAATTCGCCGACATCAAGCGAGCCCTCGGCGTGAAGGGAGCGCTCTTCTTCGAGGGCCAGGGTTGTTCCGAGAATCGGTCCGGCCATGAAGGGATGGGAGTTGAAATATTCCAGGTGCCGTCGGCAGGCCAAGACCAGATCCTCATCACGATAGATAAAACGCAGAGCCGGGTAGAGAACATAGAGAACTCCAAGGCTTTGCATGCGCTCGTAATTCCAGCTCGCCTGCAGCAGGGGCAGGCGCAGCAGAATCCGCAGACGTACCCGCAGGGGAAGCATCAGAAGCCCTCCCGCAGAAAGTAAACAAGAAGAAAAGCCAGAAGATAAAGAACCAGAATGCGCCGATTGCGCAAGGCCCCAAGGAAAACAGCCGTGCCCACCAGCGGAAAAGCCAGGGCCAGCCAGGGAGCGGCGTCACCGACTTTGGCCAGCAGATAAGGGGCCAGCCAAGGCAAGAGCAAAGAGCCGGAAAGGATGATCCCGAGATAGGTCCCCAGGGACGCCAGCGCGAAGAAACCCAGGCCAAGCAGGTGAAAACGGGTCGCGGCCGCCGGACGTTGCCAGGTCAGCTCCTGCTCGGCCCGGATCAACAACCGGCCGTTGCCCTTCCGCGCCAGATGATCGAAGATCTGACCGCACTTGCCCAGGGGCAGGGCAACCAGCAGACAGAGCAGGAGCATGGGCAGGCCCTCGGCACCGGCCTGGGCACCCATCACCAGAGCCAGGGCGGTACCGCCCACGGCGATCTGGGTATCATCGGGAGGAATCGCCGCCCCGACCGGCAAACGCCCCAGCCACAAGAGTTCGAGCAGGGTTCCGGCCTGCAGGCCGAGGGGGAAATCCCCCAGAACCCAGCCGGTCAGCGGCGCGGCGACAATCGGTCGGGAAATGAGCAGTTGCAGAACGGCGGTGCGGTCGAGGCCGACCAGCAGAGAGACGAGACCGGCGTAGAGATAGTCCAGCGACCAGGCCATCTCACCCCTCCGGCGGCGGGGAGAGCTTCTTCCAGTCCCGTTCACGATCCGCCGGGATACACTGAGCGACAACCCGGACGCCGGCCGCTTCGAGTTGCCCGAGGTTGGCGAGATCCTCAGGGGCAAAGGCGATGGTGCAGGAAACCCGGCGGCGGTTCTCCCCGCCATGGAGGTTGCCGAGATTAAGCTTGTCGTAGAGTACCCCGAGCCGATAGAGGGCCAAAGCATCCGCGGAAGTGGCGAGCAGGAGCAACACCTTGCGGTCGATCAGCACCCCCCCGGAAAGAAGCTTGGCGGCATCGGCGAGACGTTCGATGAACACCCCCAAACCCTTGGGGACGGCGGCGGTCATGAGAATTTTCCGCAGGGGATTGCCTGCTACGGCGTCATTGGCGACCAGAATGCAGTCGGCATGCACATAGGGCACCCAGGATTCCAGGACTTGGCCGTGGATCAAACGATTATCGATGCGGGCTAGGACAATACTCATGCGCACTCGCGAAAACAGGTTATTTTTTCAGCAATTCGCTCGGAAGAAAAATTCCCTGCTCGCCGCAGGCCTTGAGGAGCGCGGCGAGTTCCTCCAGGGAAAGCCCATCGCCGCTGTTGAAAAATTTCAGAACCATCGGCAGGTTGACGCCGGTCACCACCTCGACCCGCTCCTGTTCGAGAAAGGCCAGACTGATATTGGACGGGGTTCCCCCGAACATGTCGGTCAGGATAATGACACCCTCGCCGTCCTGACCCACTTCGCTGATCGCCGCAGCGATGCCCTCCCGAATCGTATCGACGCTGTCCCCCATATCGATACTGACGGCCCGGGCCTGCGCGGTGGGGCCGATAATCATTTCCGCCGCGTGGAGAAATTCCTCGCCCAGATGGGCGTGGGTGGCGATAACCAGTCCTATCATCTTATTTTTGCCCCTTGTTGATATCGCGATGAACCACATCGAGGGTGACATCCGCCTCGGCAAAACCGGCGCGCAAGGTTTCGACGATGGTGACGCTGCGATGCCGGCCTCCGGTACAGCCGATGGAAACGGTCAGATAACTCTTCCCCTCGCGCCGATACTGAGGCAGTAAAAAGGCAAAAAGCGCCTCAAAGCGTTCGAGAAATTCGCGGGTTTCCGGATGAGACAGGACATAGTCGCGGACCCGAGAATCTTCCCCGGTCAACGGCTGCAGTTCGGGGACGAAATGCGGGTTCGGCAAAAAGCGGACATCCATGACCAGATCGGACTCGGCGGGCAGACCATAGCGAAAGCCGAAAGACTGCAGATGCACCACCAGCGGCAGCGCTTCTCCAACACCGCGTACACGGCGCACCACCACGTCCCGCAACTGATGGGGCGTCAAGCGCGTGGAATCGATGATCGCCGTCGCCTGCCCACGCAGTTCGGACAGAAGCAGTCGCTCCTGACGAATCCCCTCGGCCACCCCGCCCCGCAGGCCCAAGGGGTGCCGGCGCCGGGTTTCCGAATAGCGACGGTTCAAGGCCTCGTCGGAGGCGTCGAAAAAGAAGATTTCCAGCTCATAGCCGCACCGGCGTACCTCTTCCAGGGTTGTTTCAAAACCCGCCAGAAAACCGCGATTGCGGATATCGATGACCACCGCCACCTCGGTGGTGAAACGCACACCTTGCTCGACCAAGCCGAGGAACTCGGGCAACAGCGCCAGGGGGAGGTTGTCGACCACGAAAAAACCCTCATCCTCCAGGGCGCGCGCCGCCGAACTCTTGCCGGAGCCGGAAAGCCCGGTGATGATGATGACGCGTTTACGACTACTCAAGATTATCTCCGATAATGGAATGGGCATGCAACCAGGCGGTTTCCGCCATGCGTTTTTCCAGCCGATCCTGAAATTCCCGGGCGCTGTGGTAACCCATCTCCTTGAGCAGCTGATTACGGGCCGCGACCTCGACGATGGTAGTGATGTTACGTCCGGGGCGCACCGGGATCTTCAACAGGGGAATCGAAAGCCCGAGAATTTCATAGCGCATCTCCTCTAGCCCGAGCCGGTCGAATTCCGCCTCGTCCCGCCACTCCACCAGTTCGATGGCGAGATCGACCTTTTTGCGCTCGCGGGTGGCAGCGACACCGAAGAGGTGACGGATGTTGATGATCCCCAGACCGCGGATCTCCATGTGATAGTGCAGGAGATCGTTCCCTTCGCCGAAAAGCACCGCCGGCAGCTTCATGCGGATTTTAACGACATCGTCGGCCACCAGCTTGTGCCCCTTGAGGACCAGATCGAGAGCACATTCGCTCTTGCCGATCCCGCTCTTGCCCAAGAGCAGCACACCGACACCGAGGATATCCACCAGCACCCCGTGAACGGTGGTGGAAGGCAGCAGACGTTCTTCGAGAAACTGGGTAATCAGGGAAATAAAGCGGGAGCTCTGATGGCGTGAGCGCAGCAAAGGGATCGCATACTGCTCGGCGCAATCGATCAGCAACCGGGGGGGGGGCTGGCCTTTGGTGATGATGAAACAGGAGACGTCGAGTTCGCAGAGTCCGCGCAAATGCCGCTCGGCGACATCCGGATCGAGCTGTTCGAGATAGCTCAGTTCGGTGGAGCCGAGAACCTGAATCCGGTCGGGGTGAAGATTGGTGGTATAGCCGGCGATGGCCAGGCCGGGCTTCTGGATGCGGGGGACCTGGATGAGCTTATCCAGACCGCGCTCGCCGGCCAGCAATTCGAGGCCGAGACCAGCCTCTTTTTCGGCCAGCAACTCTTGGATACTCAGACCAGCCATGCCGTTGCTTTTACCTGGGGTTCGCGATGGACGGGAAGAGGAAAAAAACCTTTACATCCGGTCTTCTTCCTCGGCGATGATGGTGTACAGATCCTCCGCCGGGGCGTCGATGAGACGGCGCCGTACCGACGGATTCTTCAGCAGCTTGGAGATTCGGGCCAGGGTTTTCAAATGCACGCCCACCGATTCCTCGGGGGCGACCAAAAGGAAAAAGAGATGGGCCTGACGGCCATCCATCGCATCGAAATCGACCCCGCCCCGGCTACGTCCGAAGGCCAAAAGGAGCCGGTCGAGCCGAGCCAGTTTACCGTGGGGGATGGCGACTCCTTCACCGATGCCGGTGCTTCCCAGGGCCTCCCGCTCATGGAGAACGCGCAGCACCTCTTCAGGTTCCAGGTTGCCGTAAGCCTTGACGAGGACACGGGTCAACTCGTCCAGGGCCTCTTCTTTCCCGGCCGCCTTCAGTTCGCCGGCAATCGCCTTCGGATTCAGTAATTCTGCAATCTTCATGACCTGTACTTTTTAACGGGTTGGCAGACGGGAAACGGCCCGACGACGAAAGCAGCTCGCTTCATCGTCGGGCCGGGCCGGGAACTTACTTGGTCTGGGGAACAATCAGGCCGTAGTTACCATCCTTACGGCGGTAAACGACGTTGATCTCATCGGTGGTCGAATCCGTAAAGACGAGAAAATCCTTGTGCAGCAGATCCATCTGCATGACCGCTTCCTCGACGGCCATGGGCTTGACCGGGAAGCTGTTGCTGCGGACGATGGTCGGCTCGGGAGCTCCCAGATCGATACTCTCGGCAGCGAAAACGGTCTTTTGAATCTGCCGTTCCTTGCCGCTGGCGGGCTTGTGCTTTTTCAGCTTTTCCTTGTAGCGCTTGAGCTGCCGCTCGATCTTGTCGATAACGGAGTCGATGGCGGCGTACATGTCGTTGGTTTCGTCGGAAGCCTTGATGGTGATCCCCTTGGCGCTGATCGTCACTACCGCCTTGTGGCGGATTTTCTTCTCCACCGAAAGGAAAGCCTGGCCATCGATGGGCTCATCGATATATTTCTTAACCCGCTCCAGCTTCTCCGCGACATAGGCGCGAACCGGCTCGCTGACTTCCATATGTCTGAATGTCACATCAATCTGCATGGTTGAAACCTCCCAATGATTAAGTTTCTCCCGGTGAAACCAGCCTGTTACCCAGTATATCGATTCCTGGGAGCTTGGCCACCCTGAAGAATTAAAAATGTCGTTTGCGTTCCGTGGAAGACCCGAGGCCGAGCATCTCCCGATACTTGGTCACGGTCCGGCGGGCGATATCGATCCCCTGCTCCAGCAGCAGGTCGACGATTTTCTGGTCGGAATAGGGTTTTTTTTGATTTTCTCCGGCGATGATCTCCTTGATTTTGCTCTTGACGCTCTCCGAGGCGACGGAATCGCCTTCAGTGGTATTGATGCCGCTGTTGAAAAAATATTTAAGCTCGAAAAGCCCCTGGGGGGTTTGCACATACTTGTTGGTGGTAACGCGGCTGATGGTCGACTCGTGCATCTCGATATCCTCGGCCACATCGCGCAAAACCAGGGGTTTGAGGTAAGCGACCCCCTTGTCGAAAAACTCCCGCTGAAACTTAACGATACTCTTGGTGACTTTATAGATGGTGCGCTGGCGCTGATGGATGCTCTTGATCAGCCAGACGGCGCCGCGCATCTTGTCCTGAATGTACTCGCCGGCCTGGGCGTCGATCCCACTCCCCCCCGCCAGGGCGTTGCGGTAGAAAGCGTTGATACGCAGGTTTGGCAGTCCTTCGTCGTTGAGGACCACGACATAGTCGTCATTGATCTTGTAGACGAAGATATCGGGCGTGATGTAATGCACTTCCTCCTGGGTAAAGATGCTTCCGGGCCGGGGATCGAGTCCCGAAATAATTTTGGCCGCGCCAAGAACCTCATCGAGAGTCACCCCCAGAGCCTTGGCGATCACCGAATATTTACGCACTTCAAGGTCAGGAATGTGATTGAGCAGAACCGCCTCGACCAGACTCCCCTCCATGCCCAGGTGGCGGACCTGATGCAGCAGGCACTCCCGCAGATCGCGGGAAGCCACCCCCGGAGGATCGAAATCCTGAACCACCGCCAGAGCCTGTTCCACTTTGTCCACAGGAGCACCGGAGGTCGCGGCGATTTCTTCGAGAGAGGCCTGAAGATAACCGTCGTCGTCAAGATTGCCGATAATTTCGGCGGCGACGCGGCGGATATCATCGTTCAAGCGCGAAAGGTTGAGCTGCCAGAGGAGGTGGTCGGAGAGGTTCCCTTTTTTGGTCAGCAGATTCTCGTAGGAAGGGCGGTCCTCGTCGTCCTCGTAGGAATCCGCCGTCGACCCGCCGAGGCTGTAGCCTTCCAGGTAGGTCTGCCAATCGATATCCGCGACCCCTTCGCTCTCTCCGGAAACTTCCCGAACCTCGTCCGCCGGCGCCTCGTTCGCCGGGGATTCGCCGGCAACGGTCTCCTCGAACTCTTTCTCCTCCGGAGCCTCCGCCGCCTCCTCAAGAACCGGATTTTCTTCCAACTCCTGCTGCACCATGTCGACCAACTCCATACGGGACAACTGGAGCAACTTGATCGCCTGCTGCAACTGGGGGGTCATCACCAGCTGCTGGCTGAGCTTGAGTTGTTGACGGATCTCTAAGGCCATCTACCGACTCGCTTGGTTGCAGGGTTGTTACGGGCGCGGCGTGGTGCGCCGCGCGGGATTCACAGCTGGAAGGATTCGCCGAGATAAATGGCCCGGGCGGCGGAACTGGCCGCGATCTCCTCGGGGGCGCCATATTCAAGAACGGCCCCCTCGTTGAGAATATAGGCTTTGTCGCAGACACCGAGGGTTTCGCGAACATTATGGTCGGAAATGAGCACCCCGATCCCTCGGGACTTCAGCGACGTAATGATCGATTGGATGTCCATGACGGCGATGGGGTCGATACCGGCGAAGGGTTCGTCCAGCAGGATGAAAACCGGTTCGATGACCAGCGCCCGAGCGATCTCCAGACGCCGCCGCTCCCCCCCGGAAAGGGCATAGCCGTAGGATTTGGCCACATGGCCGAGGCGAAAATTCTCCAGCAGCTCGGCAACGCGCTCGGCCCGCTGGGCCGGGGTCAGGTCCAGGGTTTCGAGAATCGCCAGCAGATTCTGTTCCACCGTCAGCTTGCGAAAAACCGAGGCTTCCTGGGGCAGATAGGAAATTCCGGCCCGCGCCCGCTGATACATGGGGAACTGGGTAATGTCGCGTTCATCGAGAAAGACCTCACCGCGGTCGGGTCTGACCAGCCCCACCATCATGTAAAAGCAGGTGGTCTTGCCGGCGCCGTTCGGACCCAAAAGCCCGATGACCTCCCCGGAAAGGAGTTCCAGATCGACGTCCCGCACCACCTGTCGCCCGCGATAGGCCTTGTTCAGGCCACGAGCGCTCAGCCGGCGGGTCTTCACTTCTTCTCCCCCTGGGGATGGAAGACCGCGTTCACCCGCCCTCCCTCCTTGCCGGTGACGACGCTGCGTTCCTCGTTGAGGAAGACGGTAATCTCATCCCCCTGAACCGAGTCCTTGCCTTGATGCACCTTGGGCGAGCCGGTGAGAACCACTTTACTTTCGCGGTTGTAAAAAACCGCCTTGCCGCCGGTAGCGGTCCGTTCCCCCTGGACAATGCGCACGTTACCGACCGCTACAACCTGCTCAATATCCCGTTGCTTGCCGGTGGAATAATGAATGGTCACTTCGTCGGCATAGATGGAGGCATCGCCCTGTTTGGCGACGACGCTGCCGCTGAATTTGGCGCGCCCTGCCGGGTCGTCCCCTTCCAGCCGGTCGGAAGTGATTTCGATGGGCTGGGAGTTATCGAAGTTCCCCAAAGCCGAGGACTTTTCCTCGGCGCCGGCACTGGCGACGCAGGCGAGGAGGAACAGGGCCAACAGCAGACTTTTGCTCGGGACAAATGATTTCATGGCTTGGCAACCTTCTGTATCCGTGCCTTGACCTGGCCAAGAACCTGGTAGGCATGTTTGTCCACATCGAATTTCAGGCCCGTTCCGGTCAGTTCCAGTTCGTCGGAGCGCATGCGGATGGGAGCATCGGTGGTGATCAATCGGGCCGCCTCGGAAAAATCGAGATAGTCGGCGTAAAAAACATAACCACGGGCACTCTCCACCACAACCTCTCCCCGGGCGGTAACTTCCTTGCTTTGCGTATGCAACTCACCGGTTTGCGACTTGAGAGTGGCAAGCTGCTCCCCCTGCTCGTCGAAAAAGGTCATAAAGACATCGCGAATGAGGGTATATCCGTCCTTGACATTGTAATCCGCCGAATCCGCCAACAGGTGCCAGCGGCGCACCCCGTCACGGGTTTCCGTGTAGTCGATCCCCTTGAGGACGACATCGACATTCTTCGGCAAGGCCTCGATCAACTCTTCCGGCGCCCTTTCCCGAAAGTTCACGAGAACCGTCACCAGCAGCACAGAAGAAAGCGCGGCGATAAAAAAACCTAATAAGTTACGGGAATTTATCCTGATTTTCATGACTGACCGGCAGTATAGCATTTCACCGGGGGAGAGTAAAGGCGAATCCTGGTGATTGGCACGAGATTTGAAAGAGGGGCTCAGTTTGGATTGTCGTCAAAGTAGCGGGCGGTGATCCGCTCCCAGGCGCCGACCTCTTTTAACAACAAATCGCAGACTTCGCGCACGGCCCCGCGCCCGCCCCGGCGCCGGGCGACATAATCGACCAGGGGCTTGACCTCGTCGACGGCATCGGCCACCGTCGCCGCGAAACCGACCCGACGCAGAATCGGCAGATCGACGACATCATCTCCGACATAGGCCACCTGGCTGTCACTCAACCCCCGTTCCGCCAAAATCCGTCGATAGGGAAGGAGTTTGTCCAATGCGCCCTGGTGGACGATGGCGATACCCAGTTCCCGGGCACGGATTTCGACCACCTCGGAAGCGCGGCCGGTGATGATGCCGACCTCGATGCCGGCCCGCTGGATCATCTTGATGCCGTGACCATCCTTGACGTCGAAGCCCTTGGTCTCCACGCCGTGATGGTCGTAAATGATGCGCCCGTCGGTCAGCACGCCATCCACATCGAGCAGCAGCAGACGTATATCCCCGATATTTTTGAGCATCAGACCACCCCCGCCTTGAGCAGATCATGCAGATGGAGAATCCCCACCGGCACCCGGCTGTCTTCCGTTTCAAAGACGAAAAGAGAGGTGATCGAGTGTTGTTCCATCTTCTGCATAGCCTTGGCCGCCAGATTGGAACGCAAAATTCGCTTGGGCCTGACCGCCATCAACTCGCCAATCGGCCGGTTCAGGGCATCCAGCCCGTTTTCGATGGAGCGGCGCAGGTCGCCGTCGGTAAAGACGCCGACCAGTTCCCCCTGCTCATCGGCCACCCCGGTAATCCCCAACTTTTTGCTGGTGATCTCGAAGAGCGCCTCTTTCAGAGGAGCTTCCGGACGAACCAGGGGAATCGCCTCCCCCACATGCATGAGGTCCTCGACCCGGAGCAGCAACCGCTTGCCGAGAGCGCCGCCGGGATGAAAGAGGGCGAAATCTTCCTCCTTGAAACCGCGCCGTACCAGCAGCGCCACCGCCAGGGCATCACCCATGGCGACTGTCGCCGTAGTACTCGCGGTCGGCGCCAGCCCGAGGGGGCAGGCCTCTTCCTTGACGGAAATATCGAGCAGAACGTCACCGGCTCGCGCCAGGGTACTGTTGGGTTTGCCGGTCATGGCGATGAGCGGCAAACCCATGCGCTTGATCACCGGCAGGATGCGGGTAATTTCCTCGGTTTCCCCCGAGTTGGAGACCGCCATCACCAGATCCCCCTTCATGAGCATGCCGAGGTCGCCGTGAATTCCTTCCGCCGGATGGAGAAAAAGGGCCGGTGTTCCCGTCGACGCCAGGGTCGCCGCGACCTTCTGGCAGATCAGGCCCGACTTGCCCATGCCGGTGATCACCACCCGCCCCTTGCAGGCCAGCATCATTTCCACCGCCACCACAAAACGTTCGTCGATGCGGTCGTGCAGGGCCAACACCGCCTCCGCCTCGACTTTGAGCACATGCTTGGCCGTGTCGATCATCTCATTCACGGGTCAATACCCCTTTACAATGGCATCGATGGCCAGCATCTGCCGCAGCATGCCGGGCAGAACGCCGAGAGGCAGAGAATTGGGCCCATCACAGAGGGCCTGATCGGGATTTTCGTGAACCTCCCAGAAGAGGCCGTCGATACCGGTCGCTACCGCCGCCCGCGACAAAGCGCCGACATACTGGCGCTGGCCGCCCGAAGCCGTACCGGCGCCGCCGGGCAGCTGCACCGAATGGGTCGCATCGAAAATCACCGGGCAGCCGGTCTCGCGCATGATGACCAGGGAGCGCATATCCGTCACCAGATTGTTATAGCCGAAGGAGGCGCCCCGCTCGGTGAGGAGGATATTGCGGTTGCCGCCGGCTTCGATCTTGCCCACGGCGTTTTGCATATCCCAGGGGGCGAGGAACTGCCCCTTTTTAACATTGATCACTCTGCCGGTGTGAGCCGCCGCCACCAGCAGATCGGTCTGACGGCTGAGAAAAGCGGGAATCTGAATGATGTCCAGCACCTCGGCGGCGGGGGCCACCTGGGAGAGGTCGTGGACGTCGGAGATGACCGGCAGTTCGAACTCGGATTTGACCCGTTGCAGAATCCGCAACCCCTCTTCCAGCCCGGGGCCGCGAAAGGCGTTGACCGAAGTGCGGTTGGCCTTGTCGTAGGAGGCCTTGAAAACCAGGCCGATCCCCAAAGAAGCGGTCAACTCCTTGAGATGGGCGGCGATGCGCAACGTCAGATCTTCATTTTCGATGGCGCAGGGCCCGGCGATCAGCACCAGGGGGCGGTTGCCGCCAAAGACCACGTTGCCGACAGCGACTTCACGCACCATGTCAGGATTCTCCTCTTTGCTTGAGACAGGCGCCGACGAAGGACTCAAAGAGGGGGTGCGGCGTCATCGGCCGGCTGCGGAACTCGGGATGGAACTGGCAGCCGAGAAACCAGGGATGACCGGCCAACTCGACAATCTCGATCAAATCCGATTCGGGATTGATCCCGGAAAGGGTCAGGCCGCACTTTTCCAGCTGCTTACGATAGGCGTTATTGAATTCGTAGCGATGGCGGTGGCGCTCGGAAATCTTCTTCTTCCCGTAAATCCGCCGCGCCAGGGTACCGTCGACAAGTTCACAAGGATAGGTGCCGAGACGCATGGTACCGCCCTTGCCCTTGACCGTCTTCTGCCCCTCCATGATGTGGATGACCGTATTTTTCGCCCCCTCGCGGAACTCGGCGGAATAGGCATCCTCGATAGCGCAGACGTGGCGAGCGAACTCCACCACCGCCATCTGCATGCCGAGGCAAATGCCGAAGAAGGGAATCTTGTTCTGTCGGGCATACTCGATGGCGGAAATCTTTCCTTCGCTCCCCCGCTCGCCGAAACCGCCGGGGACGAGGATACCGTCGATCCCATCGAAGGCGTTGCCGACGCCGTGGCGTTCCAGGGCTTCGGAATCGACATACTTGAGGTTGACCCGGCAGTCGTTGGCGATGCCGCCGTGAATCAGCGCTTCGGCCAGGGATTTATAGCTCTCGGTCAACTCCACGTACTTGCCGACAATGGCGATGGTCGTCTCCGAAGCCGGCTCCTTGATGCGCTTGATGATCCGCTGCCATTCGGAAAGATCCGGAGTCTTGGTCCAGATATTCAGGTAATCGACCAGGCGTTCGTCGAGCCCCTGCTCGTGGTAGGCCACCGGCACCTCGTAGATGGAACCCACATCCCGGGCGGTGATGACGGCCTCTTCCTTGACATTGCAGAAAAGGGCGATCTTGGCCTTCATGTCCCGGGGGATTTCCCGGTCGCAGCGGCAGAGAAGGATGTCGGGCTGGATACCGATTTCCCGCAGTTCCTTGACGCTGTGCTGGGTCGGCTTGGTCTTCAGTTCGCCGGCGGTGGGAATATAAGGGACCAGGGTCAGATGGATGTAGAGGGTATTTTCATGTCCGAGATCGGTGCGGAACTGGCGGATCGCTTCCAGAAAGGGGAGCGATTCGATGTCGCCGACGGTACCGCCGACCTCGACGATGGCCAGATCGACCCCCTTGGCGTTGTCGAGGATCTTCGCCTTGATCTCGTTGGTGATATGGGGAATGACCTGCACCGTGCCGCCGAGATAATCTCCCCGCCGCTCTTTGCGGATGACCGAATCGTAGACCTGGCCGGTGGTGAAATTCGACTTGCGGGACAAAGTCGCGGTGGTGAAACGCTCGTAATGCCCCAGATCGAGGTCGGTTTCCGCGCCGTCGTCGGTGACGAAGACCTCGCCGTGCTGAAAGGGGCTCATGGTACCCGGATCAACGTTGATGTAGGGGTCGAGCTTCTGCATCGACACCCGCAAGCCCCGGGCTTCCAAAAGCGCGCCCATGGAGGCGGCGGCCAATCCCTTGCCGAGAGAGGAAACGACTCCTCCGGTGACGAACACGAACTTGGTTTTCATCCTGGCTCCTTTATCGATCTTGAAGGGCGAAGAGCGCGCTCCAAGCTGCAAATCAAAGTCGCGATACTACACTGCCGCCCGCAAAAAGAAAACCCCAAATTCCCCTGGGCTAACCCCCATCGCCCCGGGCCAGCAGATCCCGGACCCGCTCCAGGTCTTCGGGGGTATCGACCCCCTGGGAGACCAGATCGGTCGCCGTCACCCGGATCCGGAAACCGTGTTCCAATGCCCGCAACTGCTCCAGCTTTTCGGTATTTTCCAAAGGCGTCGCCGGCAATGTTGGATAAGCGAGAAGAAACTCTTTGCGGTAAACATAGAGGCCGATGTGCTTGTGAGCGCCGAGCAGGGGAAAATTCTCGGCCAGGGCTTCGGCATGATCGCGGGGATGGGGAATGGGCGCACGGGAAAAATAGAGGGCGAATCCCCGGCCGTCGGCCACCACCTTGACCACGTTGGGGTTGAGGAACTCCGCCACCGAGGCCAATGGGGTCATCAGCGTCCCCATGGGGATGGAGGCATCCTCCACGAGGGGCGCTACCGCCAGGTCGATCATGCGCGGATCGATGAGCGGCTCATCCCCCTGCACGTTCACAACGATATCGGTCTCGATTCCCTCGGCGACCTCGGCCAGCCGATCGGTGCCGGTGGGATGATCGGAGCGGGTCATCCAGGCCTCGCCGCCAAAGGCGGAAACCGCCGCGAAGATGCGCGCGTCATCGGTGGCGACGATGACCCGGTCGACCCGGGACGAACGGACGGTGCGCTCATAGACCCACTGGATCATCGGCTTGCCGAGAATCTCGGCCAGGGGTTTGCCGGGGAACCGGGTCGAGGCATAACGGGCGGGGATGATCGCGGTAACACGCATGCGGAAAGCCTTTCGGAGCCGGAATGAAAAAGGGAAGCGGACCGCCCGCAGAGTAAGAAAAAAGCCTTGGGAAAGTCAAGGTGCGCCAACGCTCCCCTGCCCCGGCCAGGGCATGACCGGCACGGTACTGATACTGTTCTTCGGACTGCCTTCGATCACCCGGTCACTGTAGGAAACATAGACCAGCACATTACGCTCGCGGTCGAAGAAGCGCACGACATGCAGCTCCTTAAATAGCAGGCTGCGGCGCTCGTCGAAAACCTCCTCGCCGTCCTTGAGTTCGCCGAGAAAATGGATCGGCCCAATCTGACGGCAGGCAATGGCGGCGTCGCTGACATCCTCGGCCACGCCCATGGCCCCCTTGACCCCGCCGGTCTGCGCCCGGCTGATATGACAGGCCACCCCCTGGACTTTCGGATCGTCGAACCCGTCGATCACGATCTTGTCGTTCGGCCCCATCCAGCGGAAACGGGTACTGACCTCCCCCGTAACACCACGCTCCGGACGGCTGAAAACCCAGACCCCGAACCCGACCAGCACCAACAGCAGAAAGACCCCAAACAGCACACCCAGACGTTTCATCATTCTCCTCCCCAGAGGACCAGTGTTAAAAACTCGTGGCGAAGTCACTAGCGCCAAAGACCCGCTCACCGCGTGCGGCCTCACCCTTTCATTTCTGGTTTTCAACAGGCATTCCCGCTCCCCCATGATAAAGAGCTTGCCGGGCAAAGGCCAAGCATTAAATGCTCACGACGCAGAGGACCTGCTTCCCGGCAAGGGAATCCCTTCCGCCTGCCGCCGCACTCTGCTATAGTTGCCGGGCATTCATTCCCGCCGTAGAAAATCCGAGGAGAAGCCATGTCCATCCCCCCCCGCAAAATCCTCCTGGCCACCGATTTCAGCGCCCGCAGCGATCGCGCCGAAGCCCGCGCCCTGGCTCTCGCCCGGAAACTTCTAGTGCGGCGCGTTTCCAAGGGCTGATCGAGGGGGGCAACCTGACTGAACTACTGCAAGACCTGGCCGAAAGCTCCTCCATCGACCTGGTCGTTCTCGATTCCAGGGTGCGCGGTCTGCTGCCCGAGACCTTCGTCGGCAGCGTCGCCAAGCACGTCGTCTCCGCCCTCCCCGGCGGCGCCCTGGTGTCTCGCGGACAGAAGGCCTGAACCCCCATGACCACCAGGCTCATCATCAACACGAAAGATTTGGGATATCCGCTCCTCGCCGGAAAGATTGAACAGGAAGCGGTGCAGGAACTCTTCACCCGGGGCGCCATCTCGCGCCCTCCGCGCCCACCCGCTTGAAACCGCCCTCATCCTCCTTCCCCTGGCGCCATTTTCTGCCGGCGCTCTTCGTCGTTTGCGTCTGGGGGATGTCCTTCGCCGTCACCCGCGTGACCGTGCAAGAGATTCCCCCCTTTACCCTCGCCTTTATGCGCTTCGTGCTGGCGAGTTTGCTGATCTGGCCCCTGGCCCGCCGTCATCGCCATACGCTCATCGACCGCGAGGATCGCGGCGCTCTCTTTCTGCTCGGTTTCATCGGCGTCACCGTCTACTTCGGCTTCGAAAACTTCGGCCTCAAATACACCACCGCCACCCACGGCGCCCTGATCGTCGCCACCATCCCCCTGACCACCGAAGCGGTCAACGCCTTCCGCCACCGCCGCCGGCCGCGCATGGCGGTGATTGTCGGACTGTTCATCGCCCTCGCCGGGGTCGGACTGCTGGTCGGCCCCGACAACGGGGACGCGACCCTTTTGGGGGATCTGCTGATGCTCGCCGCCGTCACCAGCTGGGTCGGCTACACCTTTCTCGCCGGCCGGCTGACCGCCCGCTATCCCAATCTGCTTTTGACCTTCCGCATCACCACCGTCGGCACGGTGACGTTGCTGCCGGGAGCCCTTCTCGAAACCTGGCTGCTCCCCCTGCCCCACCCTTCCCTCGCCGCCTGGGGCGGCGTCCTCTTTCTCGGCGCCTTCTGCTCGGCCCTGGCCTATCACCTGTGGAACCAGGCCATCCCCGCCCTCGGCGTCGGACTCACCAACTATCTCCTCTACGGCATCCCCCTGGTCGGCGCCCTCACCAGCGTCCTCGCCCTCGGCGAACCCCTGACCCCGAATATCCTCATCGGCGGCGTGCTGATCGCCGGCGGGGTTTTTATGGCGATAAAGAAAGGGGGAGATCAGTAAAAGGGGGGATAGAGAAATATGGGGTCGACGACCATTCCCAGCGAAGGGGGCAATGGCGGGCCTTGGATCATCCCCCTTTAGCAAAGGCGGGGAAAAGCTGCGTTGATCAATAAGGGGAAAGTGACCGGACAGCCCCACAGGGAGGGTTCGTCCAGATAATTTTCCGCCGTGGAGACCTTTTCACCCGTTTCCACTTCCAGCTTTTCCCGAGCCTCGCCGGCGATCCGCCCGCCTTTCTTGGCGGCGACCTTATTTTCGGGAAAACCCTGGGCATCCTGCTTGCGGGCGATTTCCGTCGTCACCGCCTCGCCCAGCATGGAGAAGATCAGCTCCAGATCGGTCATGCGATCGCGCAGGTTTTCCCGTTTCAACCCCCTTGAACTGCTTGTATTCGCTCGGTGTCATGCCGAAGGCGGACTTGGAAATTTCGGCGGTCAGGATCGCGTACTCCGGTTCTCCGTTCACGCTCCGATTCTTCCATTCCTCCGTCAACTCGGCCCGCACGGCAATGCCGCGCATGCGCTTTTCGATCCACGCCTCGGAATAGCCCTTGGCCCGGTAGAGTTCACGAGTGCGTTTCGTCGCCAACTCGGGGTCTTCAATCTCCCGCACCCGCTCATAACCGACCTTGGCCAGCCAGCGCTTGAAGGGTTCGGCCTTGGGGGATGGAATGGACTGGATGATGCGGAAGATGCCCTCGGTGTTGGCGCAAAGCATGCCTTGACTGCCACCGCTGGTCTCGATCGGAAGGGTATGTACAATCTGTACCCACCCTTTGGCGAGTTCCCCTGATCCACCATCAAAAAAAAGAAAAACCTCGTTGTCCCAGTAGAACCGGGAAGATAGAATGCGGTTGGAGCCAACAAACTATCATCAACGAGGTGAACGGATTATGGCACAAGGCATTCTTCCT
>JAVFAR010000049.1:0-21033 GCA_034002365.1 Trichloromonas sp. | reverse complement strand
GCGCGAGGCCGCCAAGGATGAGTTCAAGGCCGCCCTGGCCGGGGACGATCTGGCGGCACGTCAGCAGGCGCGGCAGAAGATTCTCGACCTGACCGATGCCCGCACCCGCCTGCGGGAAGAGGTGCGCGGCGCTCATCAGGGGGTGTTGCCGGCCTGGTGGCGCTGGACCGCCGATTGACCGGCCGCCGCCGGCGGCGCAACGGATGCCCCTCGTTGGCCCTTCGTTTTACGGCAACCCCGCCCTGACCGCGATCGGGTGTCCCCGTGCGTGAAAACAACTCCCGCCTTTTTATTCTTCCCCTTCTTCTGCTGGTCACGCTTCTGCCGTGGCTGACGCCGACGGCCGACGCCTGGGGGGCTTCACGCATCGCGGTTCTTTATCCGGAGGTCCGCGAACCCTACCTTTCCGTTTTCAGCACCATCATTCGCGGCATCGAATCCCAGGGAGAGAGGCAGATTCTCCCCTGCCCCCTGCCGGAAAATTTCGATCCCGTCCACATCGAGAAGTGGCTTGACGCCCGCCGGCCCGACGCCGTCATCACCCTGGGCAGCCGCGGTTTCCAGATGGCCGAGGTACTCAAGGGGAAGCTGCCGGTCGTCGTCGGTGCGGTGCTGCTTGCTCCCAACGGACTGCCGGGCATCAGTCTGGCCGCCGATCCCCTGATCCTTTTCGCCACCCTGAAGGAGCTGGCTCCCGCCACCCGCCGGGTCTTCGTGGTCTATCAGCCCGAGGAGAGCGCCTGGCTGGTGGCGCGGGCGCGGGACGCGGCGCGAGCGCAAGGCGTGGAGCTGCACGCCCGACCCGCCGCCGATTTGCGCGCGGCGGTGACCACCTACCGCGATCTGGTCGGAAACATCCTGGGGGAAAAAGACGCCGTCTGGTTGACCATGGATTCGGTCAGCGCCAACGAGCGGGCGGTGCTGCCGATGCTGCTTGAAGCGGCCTGGAAGAAGAAATTCGTCCTCTTTTCCAGTAAACCCGGGCATGCCAAACAGGGCGCGCTTTTTTCCCAGTATCCCGACAATCATCGTCTCGGCCGGCAGTTGGGCACCCTGGCCGAGCGCATCCTTGCCGGAAACGGGGCCGACCTTACGCCGAGCCGGGAACTGGAGACGGCAGTCAATCTGCGCACGGCGGCCCACCTCGGGCTGAATTTCCGGGCCGAGCAGAAAGACCGCTTTCACCTGACCTTCCCCTGATCGAACTCAGGAAAGGGATCGAGGGGTGATGCTTCGCAGGGGGAGAGTATGAGTCCAGGGCGTCTTTCACAGATCGGATTTCGGGGCAAGCTGCTGGGGCTTGTCGGCCTCGGCATTTTTGCCCTGGCCCTGACCGCGGCCATGACCACCGCCTGGGTGACCAGCAACCGCACCCGGGCCCTGCTCGTCGCCCAGGGGTTGCAGATCACCGGCACTCTGGCCGATCAGAGCCTTTTGGCCCTGCTTTATCGCAGCGAGGAGAACGCCCTGCGTCCCTTGCGGGCCATGCTCGGTTTTCCCGATGTTCGTCAGGCCGGGATTCTCGATCCTCGGGGGGAGCCGCTCTTTGTGCTGGGCGGCGACGAGGAGGCCGGCTTCGTCCCGTCGGGCTCGGAGCTGCTGCTCAAGCCGGAGCTGGTGCGGGAGAGTCGGGAGGAATGGCTCTTCGTAGCGCCGGTCTACAGTGGCGACCTGCCGGCCGCCGGGGAAGAAGGGACGGAGCTTTTCAATCCCAATGCCCTCTCCCGGGGCCGGGAATTGCTCGGTTACGCCAGTGTCCGGATGAGCAAGCAGGCCTTGAGTGCCCTGCAGCGGCATATCTTCTGGGGCAACATCAGTATCGCCTGCACCTTCGCCCTCGGCCTGCTGCTGCTGATGAATCTCGGCATCAAGCGCATGATCCGCCCTCTTTATCGCCTCAGCCGGATCATGGAAGAGGCCACGCAGGAAGGGACCCATGTCTACGCCCAGGTGCGGGGGCCCAAGGAGATCATGCACATGGCCGAGGCCTTCAATCTGATGATGAGCAGCCTCGAAGAGCGTGACCGGCGGCTGCGCAATCACCGGGAACAGTTGCGGACCGAGGTGGCGATCCGCACCCGGGAGCTGGTCGAAGCGCGGGACGCGGCCCTGACCGCCAATCGCCACAAGTCCGAATTTCTCGCCAATATGAGCCATGAACTGCGCACCCCTTTGCAGGCGATCATCGGCTACGCCGACCTCGCCCGGGAGGAACTGGAGCTCGAAGGGCGCGACGCCAGTGTCGCCGATCTCAACCGCATTGTGCACAACGCCCGGCGGCTGCTGGCGCAGATCAACAACATTCTCGATCTGGCCAAGGCCGAGGCCGGACGCATGGAACTGAACCTGGAACCGGTGCGGCTCCATCTCGTCGTCGAGGAGGCCCTGGAAACCGTGCGGCCGCTCATGCTGCGGCAGGGCAACCGCCTCGAATTCCACCTCGAAGGGGAGACGCAAGAGGTGCGTATCGACCGGGAGAAGCTGTTGCAGTGTCTGCTCAACCTGCTCAGCAACGCCGGGAAATTCACCCAAAACGGCCGCGTGACCCTGGTCGGCCGGCTCGATCCGGCGCTGCTCAAGATCGACGTCATCGATACCGGCATCGGCATTTCGGCCGAGCAGCAGGAACTGATTTTCGAGGAATTCCGCCAGGCCGACGGCAGCCTTACCCGCAAATTCGAAGGAACCGGACTGGGGCTGGCGATCACCCGGCGCTTCTGTAAACTGATGGGGGGAGATATTTTCCTGGTCAGCGCGCCCGGCGTCGGTTCGGCCTTCAGTCTCCGCATTCCGCTGCCGATCGCGGAATCGGCGCCGGTCTTCCCGGTGGGCAAAAGGGACGAGGTCCAAGCGGCTTTACCCTTTTCCGGCGCGGGAACCGATTTTTGAGGTCGACCGGCGCCGACTGGGGTCTGCTTTTCTGGATAAATCTTGTTATGCGGATTTCTCATGCATCTTTCGGGGGGAAGGGACGATTTCGCGCTGGTGGCGACCGGCGGCCATGGCTGTGGCGGCCGAGTGGGACCGGAGATCAGGGGGAATGATGAGACAGTGGAAACGATGGTTACCGGTCATGGCGCTGGCGGTGAGTTTTGCCCTTCCCGGGGTTGGTCGGGGGGCCGATCCCGCCGAACTCTCGCAGCTTGCCTACAATGACGGCCTGGTCGAACTCTACGGGGATGAAGAGTTCGTCAGTATCGCCACCGGCAGCAAAAAGCCGATCACCAGGGCGCCCGCGGTGGCCAGCGTCATCACCGCCGAGGACATCCGCGCCATGGGCGCCACCGATCTCAATCAGGTTCTCGACACCGTGCCGGGGCTGCATGTCTCCCTGTCGACCCTGAGCCGTCTCGACGCCGTTTACTCCATTCGCGGTATCCATACCGGATTCAATCCCCAGGTGCTGCTGCTGATGAACGGAATCCCCTTTCCCGAACTCTGGACCGGGGCCCATCCCATCCTCTTTCGTCTGCCGGTGGCGAATATCGAACGCATCGAGGTTATGCGCGGCCCGGGTTCGGCCATTTACGGCGCCGACGCTTTCGCCGGGGTCATCAACATCATCACCAAGGATGCCGCCGGCCTTGGCGGCACCGAGGTCGGCGGCCGGATCGGTTCTTTCGACAGCCAGGAACTCTGGCTGCAGCATGGAGCAACCTATGCCGACTGGGATGTCGCCTTCTCCTTCGAATGGCAGACCACCGACGGCGACCGGGACCGGGTGGTCAAGCGGGATGCGCAAACCAAGCTGGATGAGATCTACACCACGAGAGCTTCTCTCGCCCCGGGGGCCCTCGATACCCGTTACGATCTTTTCAATACCCGCCTTGAAATCGGCCGGGGCGACTGGACCTTCAGCCTCTGGAACTGGCGCCTCGAAGACGCCGGTGTCGGTGCCGGCGCGGCCCAGGCTCTCGATCCCGAAGGCTGCCAGAGCGATAACCTCTATCTCGCCGATTTGGCCTGGCACAACACCGATCTTCATCCCGACTGGGATCTGACCAGTCGAGTGAGTTACCAGTATTTGAAGAACGATATCGAATTCAACCTGCTCCCCCCGGGAAGTCGGGTACCCATCGGCGCCGACGGCAATCTGGAGTTTGACCCCACAAACCCCGTCGTGACCTTCACCGACGGCTTGATTGCACGGCCGGATGGGAACTCGGAAGTTTTCTCCCTTGACCAAGCTCTGGTCTATTTCGGTTTTGCCAATCACAGTCTACGCATCGGTGCCGGAATCAAGTGGCTGTCTCTGGATACCCAGGAAAAGAAGAACTACGGGCCTAGCGTAATCGACGGCAGCGAAGGGGTGGTTGGCGGCGGTCTCATTGATGTCTCCGATAGCCCTTTCGTCTATGCCCAGGACCGCTCGCGCCGGGTTTTCAATCTTTTGCTGCAGGATGAGTGGCAGTTGGCGCCCGATTGGGAACTGACCACCGGACTCCGCTATGACGACTTTTCCGATACCGGCGATACCCTCAACCCCCGCATCGCCCTGGTCTGGGCCACCCGGCACAATCTGACGACCAAACTGCTTTACGGCAGCGCCTTTCGCGCCCCCTCCTTTTCCGAACTGTACGCTATCAACAATCCGGTGGCCCTGGGGAATCCGGATCTCGAGCCCGAAACCATCGATACCCTGGAACTGGCTTTCGACTACAAACCTACCCTTGATTTGCAGTTAGGGCTGAGTCTCTTCGCTTACCAAGCCAAAGACCTGATCGAGTTTGTCGGGACCTCGTCGAAAACCGCCCAGAATGCCCGAGATCAGGATGGCCACGGTCTGGAACTGGAGATGGACTGGAAACTGTCGGAGACCTTGCGCCTGCGTGGTAACTATGCCTGGCAGCGGGCGGAGGACGAAGAGACCGGCAAGCGTATCGCCGATGCTCCGGGACAGCAGGCCTATCTGCGGGCCGACTGGCGGTTTAGGCCCGACTGGGTCGTTTCACCGCAAGCGACCTGGGTGGGGGATCGGGCGCGGGCCGCCGGTGATCCCCGTCCGGAGATCGATGACTATACCCTTGTGGACGTCACCTTGCGCCGGAGCAATCTCCTGAAAAATCTGGAGGCCGCTTTGTCGCTGCGCAATCTCTTCGATGAAGATGCCCGCGAACCGAGCGAAAGTTTGGAAACGATTCCCGATGATTATCCGCTGGCGGGCCGGAGTCTCTGGGTGTCATTGAACTGGAGGATCTAACCATGGCAGGTACTCACGGCAAGGTGCGCCGTCGTGACGAAGAATTCACCAAGCGGGCGGCCACGAAAATCTGGCAGGAAAGCCCCTCACCCGGAAATCCTTATATTGCCGAAAGCTGTTTGTGTCACGGCTACGATCTGCTGGAACTGATGAAAAAGCGTGGTTTCGTCGAGACGTTGCTGCTGCTTTTTCGGGGGGAGTTGCCAAGCAAGGATACTGCCCGGCTTTTCGAACAGTTGATGATCGCCCTGATCAACCCCGGTCCCCGCCATCCGGCCACACGCGCCGCCATGTGTGCCGGGGTAGGGAAGACGGACACGACCCAGATCCTGCCCGTGGCGCTTACGGTTCTCAGCGGCGAGTTTCTGGGGGCGGGGGAAGTCGAAGAGAGTATGCGTTTTCTGCAAAAAAAAGGCCAAAGCGACCCCCTGGACGTTGCTGCCACCCTGCTGGCCCAGGCGACACGACCGGAAGCTGGCGACTGGCATGTTGCTCCCGGTTTCGGTTGCCGCTTCGGCGGCATTGATCGGTTGGCGGTGCGGCAGGCCCACCTCCTTGCTGCCTTGCCCGCTGCCGGAAGGTGCCTGGCTTGGGGCAGCGCTTTTTCGGAGGCCCTTGCGGAGCATGGCCAAGGGTGGCTGACGACGGGGCTTGCGGCCGCAGTCTTTGCCGATCTTGGGATTCAGCCGCGCCTGGGGCCGGGTCTCTTTCAGCTGTTGAATGCCCCGGGAATGCTGGCCCATGGTGTCGAACTGGCGAACAAGCCCCTGACCGCTCTTCCTTTTGTCAAAGACGAAGATTACATTATCGAGGGATAGGCTGATGCAAGACAAAACGGATTTCTGGGACGCCAGGCGGGGAGTTATTTATAGCCGCAACGGCGGTTGGATCATGGGCTCGGGCGTCTTCTGTCATGGTTTTAACATGATGGAGGAACTGGTCGGAAAGATCAGCTACGGCCAGTTTGTGGTTCTTAACGCCACCGGACGACTGCCGGTTAAGTCCTTGGGGGATTGGGTCGAAGCCGCCTATCTTTGCATGAGTTGGCCCGATCCACGCATCTGGTGCAATCAGGTGGGCGCCCTTGGTGGAACCTTGCGGACTTCGGTGATCGCTGCAACCGCCGCCGGGGTGCAGACGGCTTTTTCCCGGGTCTACGGACCTAACACGCTGATTGAGGGGGTTCGCTTTATCCAGCGGGCGCTGGAAAAGAGGCAAGGGGGGGCATCCGTTCGTGAAATCATCGGGAAAGAGGGTGCCCTGCCGAATGGAAAGCCCGTCATCATGGGCTTCGCTCGTCCGGTAGCTAAGGGGGATGAGCGCATTGTTGCCCTGGAGCGGGTCGCGTCCGAACTCGGTTTCAGTCATGGACCGCATTTGTGCCTCGCCTATGAAATAGAGGAATGGCTGATGACCGAGTACGACGAGGGTTTGAATCTCACCGGCTATATGGCTGCATTTCTGGCCGATCAGGGCTTCGGCCCCGAAGAGTCCTGCCGTTTGTGCGCGGCGATCGTCTCCAGTGGCGTTACCGCCTGCTACGTCGACACCGTGCAACGCCCCCCCGAATCCTTTTTCCCGCTGCGCTGCGACGATATCGACTATCAGGGCAAGCCGCCGCGACCGGTCCCGGAAAAAGATGATTGAACAGAAGTAAAAGGCCGGATTCCGCGAGGGAATCCGGCCTTTTCAGCTTTTCGGCCAGAGGGGCACCACTCCCGGGGTTTTGCCGCTCAAAGCCTTCATGCGGGCGCCCATGGGGGGCGTCTCTTCCGGGTCGATGTGGATTTCCAGCAGGGTTGGTCCCGGGGCCGCGCAGATTTCCGCGACATTGAGGCGAGCAAAATCGGCCGCCGATTGGATACGATAGGCGCGGGCGCCCATGGCCCGAGCGATCTGGCAGAAATCGACGGGCGGCAGTTCGAAAGCGATCGGTTCCCCGCCTCCCAACCGTTGCCCGTGTTTGACCATCCCCAAGGCCCGATCATTTAAAATCGCGAAAATAACGGGTAATTTCTCCGCCACCGCCACGGAAAGTTCCTGGCCGCTCATGAGAAAGCTGCCATCGCCGGTGAGGCAGATGACCGGGTTGCCCGGACTGCCCAGGGCGGTGCCGACCGCCGCGCCGATAGCCCAGGCCATGGAACCAAAGCCCATGGCGATGCGATAGCGGCCGCCGCCGCGGGGGTGCAGGTAGTGAGTCGCCCAGGCCCAGCTGTTGCCGGCATCGATCAGAAACCGGGTGTTCTCGGGAAAGCGGGTGGACAATTCGACCATGACCCGCTGCGGCTTGAGCGGCTCGTTTTCGTCACGGCAGGCGGCTTCGTTGTCCACGGCAAGCTGGGGGGGGAGCGCGGGTCGGGATGGTGTCGATTCCGGCCCTGGTCCCGGCGCTTCGACCGCCTTGGGCCGGCCTCGGCCCAGGCTGCGGTTGAGACTTTCAAAGACGGCGCGGGGGGCGCCGCAGACGTGCATCCGGGCCATGGGCGAACGGGTGAAGTGCTCGGCGACGCCGTCGATATGCACCAGTTTGTCGTTGAGCAGGCGTTTTTCCTCGCCGCCGCAGAGCAGCATCTCGCCGAGGCGGGTGTTCACCGCCAGCACCAGATCGACCTCGTCGTCGAAGAGCGCCCGGCGGGCGGATTCGTGCCCGGCGAAGCCGTAGACGCCCCGGTACCGGGGATGCCAGGGATCGATCCAGCCCTTCCCCTCGGGGCCGCTGATGAGCAGCGCGCCGGTGTGTTCGGCGAAGGCGAGAATTTCCTCCATGGCCTCGCCGCAGGCGCCGCCGATCACGATCACCATCTTCTTCGCCTTCTCCAGCGCCTGGCGCAGTTTTTCCACCGCCGCCGGGTCGATCAGGGAGAATTTCTGGCGCAGGGTGTCGCAACCGGCCACCGGGCGGTCGGCGCCGTTGCGGATGCGCCGGGGCTCGCGCAATAGGTCGGAGGGAATGCTGATGTGGGCCGGCCCGCTGCCGCGATGGGCGGCCATGATTGCCGCCACCAGCTTGCCTTCCAGCTGCCCGCGATGGGAAATGAGGGTGTTGTAGCGGGTGCAGTGGCGAAACATTCCGACCGTGTCGACGGCGGTGCAGGACGAGTCTTGCAGCGCCCGTTTGCCGAACTGGGGCAAGGTCGTCTGGGCGGTGATCACCAAAAGCGGAACGCTGTCCATAAAAGCCGAGGCGACGCCGGTGATCAGGTTGGTCGCGCCCGGCCCGGTGGTCGAGCAGCAGACCCCGAGCTTGCCCGTTTCCCGGGCGTAGCCGTCGGCCATGAAGGCCGCGCCGCTTTCGTGGCGGGCGACGACCGGCCGGATGCCGCCCCGGCGGGCGCTGCGCGCCAGGGCGTTGTAGAAAGGCTCGATCGCCCCGCCGGGGACGCCGAAGACATAATCGATATGCAGTTCTTCCAGGTAACTGACGATCAGATCCCCCAGGTCAGGGGGCGCGCAGGACTGCGAGGCGGATTGTTCGCCGGCGGGGCCGGATTGGATAGACGACATGGAGGCTGCTCCTGTTCATTTTTTGATTCCCCTCCGACTGTTGGCGCGCCGTTCTAAACTCAGTGGCGGGCCGAGGTGAAAAAACTCCAGGCTTCGATGGGCGCGGGGCGGCCGATGTAGTACCCCTGGGCGAAATCGATGCCCAGGGAGCGCAACGTCTCGAAATCCTCGGCGGTTTCAACGAATTCGGCGATGGTTTCCTTGCCCAGGGTACGGGCCACTTCCTGGATGGAGCGGACCAGGGCCAGGTTGACCGGATCGTGGGCCAGGTTGCGGATGAAGGTGCCGTCGACCTTGATGCTGTCCGCCGGGAACTCCTTGAGATAGTTGAAGGTGCTGAAGCCGGTGCCGAAGTCGTCGACGGCGAAGCCGCAGCCGAGCTGCTGCAGGCGGACAATCATCCGCTGGGCGGCGGGAATGTTGTCGAGGCTCGCCGTTTCCGTCAGTTCGAAGACGATCCGCTCCGGCTTGACCCCTTGCTCGATCAGCAGGTCTTCCACCAGGGGGAGGATACCGCTATCGTCGAAGGCCTGGGCCGAGAGGTTGACGGCGAGCTTGCGCAGCGCGGGATAGCGGCCAAGAAGGACGATGGCCTGGCGGATCACCCAGTGGTCGAGCAGGGCCATCTCGCCGGCCTGTTCCAGGGCGGGGATAAAGTCTTTCGGAGGGATTTCCCCCTCCTCGGGGAGCTGCAGGCGCAACAGCGCCTCATAGTGGCTGATTTCGCCGCTGGCGATGTGCAGGATAGGCTGGAAGTGAAACTTCAGGCCCTGTCCGGCGATGGCCTTGCGCACCTTGCGCACCCAGTCGAGGTTGCGCCGCAGTTCCTCGCTTTCCCGATCCGCCGGATCGTAGACGTGGATGCGGTTGCGCCCCCGGCTTTTGGCGACGTAGAGGGCGATATCGGCCTGCTTGAGGTAGTCCTCGGGGCGGTTGGCGCTGCCGTCGAGTTCGGCGATGCCCATGCTGCAGCTGATCGCGGCGGAGTGCTCCTCGATGCGGCAGTCGAGGTGCTGAATGAGATCGCGGAACTCGTCGGCGATTTCCAGGGCCTGGGAGAGTTCGGTGTTGGCGAGCAGGATTGCGAATTCATCGCCGCCGAGGCGGCAGAGGACGTCGGAACGGCGCAGGCGCCGGGAGAGGAGTTCGGCGACCTGCTTCAGGACGAGGTCGCCGTGGTAGTGGCCGAAGCTGTCGTTGATCACCTTGAAGTGGTCGAGATCGAGGTAGAGCAGGGCGTGATGCCCTTGCCCCCGTTTGCTGAGGGCCGCCATCTGCTTGATGGCGTGACCGAAGTAATGGCGGTTGAAGAGCCCGGTGAGGGTGTCGTGCATGGCCAGATGTTCCAGTTCGGCCAAAGCCTTCTTGCGCCGGGTGATGTCGTCGAGGCAGGCGGAGACCGAGCGGCTTCCGTCGGCATCCATCATGGCGTCGAAGCGGGCATCCACCCAGACGGCATGCCCTTCGCGGTGGCGCAGGCGCAATTCCAGGGCGCATTCCCGGAAATTGCCGCTGGTCAGCATCTGCAGCCGGTTCTGGTAGATGTGCCAATCCGCCTCGTTGCCGCCGTCACGAAAATCGCTTAGGGGCCGGCCCAGGGATTCGGCGACGGTGTAACCGGTCAGGCGCTCCCAGGAGTGATTGAGAAAATGCAGGCGCCCCTCACCGTCCAGTTCCAGCACCACGGTGCTGAGGCTGTCGAGCAGATGCTGGTGAGCCTGGGAGATGGCCCGGTAGGCTTCGCGGCTTTCCCGCAGGGATTCGACCCGGGCGGCGAACTGCTTGTTGCTGAGCAGGTAATCCTCCCGGCGCGCGGCGATTTCCGTGACCCGGCGCAGGGCATCGGGGGTGAAGGGCTTGGTGATAAAGTCGGCGGCCCCCTCCATCATCAGTTCCTCGGCCAGTTCCATGGTGCCGTGGGCGGTCATGATCACCACCGGCTGGCCCGGGTGTTCGTGCAGGATGCCTTGCAGCACCTGCTGCCCCGAAAGCCCCGGCAGCATCACGTCGAGCAGCACCAGATCGTGGCGGCGGCGCAACCAGGCATCCAGTCCCGCCTGGCCGTCCGTGGCGGTTTCCACCGCGAAGCGGGGCTGGAGAATCCGTTCGGCCAACTGGACCGTGTCCGGGAAATCCTCCACCACCAGCAGGGTCGGCTTGCGGGCGACGGTACGGGGCGTGCTCAGGCAGTCTTTCAGGGTCGCGGGGAGTTCGAGGTAGCGTTCCAGGGGGATGACGGCGTCGAAGCCGAATTCTCGGGCGGTGGTTTCGGCGATCCGTTCGCACCAGGTGGTGGCGACCAGGATCAGGGGGATGGAGGCGTCGCAGAGGAAGACGCCGGAGCGAACCATGCGGCCAAGCCGCCAGCCGTCCAGCGGGGCGATGTCGACGTCGGTGATGAGCAGGTCAATCCGTTCCCGGCGCAGCACCCGGGCGGCGTCGCGGCCGTCGCCGGTTTCCGTGAGGCGCTCGAAGCCCGCCGTGCGCAGGGTCTCGGCCAGCATGCGGCGATTGTCCGGATTCTGGTTGACCAGGAGGATATGTACGTCCTGTACGTCGTTTGCCATCCCTAGCAGTCTCCTGAAGTGTCTGTATGTGCATGCCTGCCGCCAAAGAAGACGGCTTCGCCCCCGACGGTCTTCCGTCATACCGCCGGTTCCGGTGTCCTTGCGGGGCGGCCGGAATCCCGGCGTATCCAGGGCTCGGGCGAAAGGGGCGGGCGGGCGTTTGTTGGTTGGGCGAAGCGTCTTTAATTATGCAATATATGCACCGTTTTTCTTGGTTATTTTTGGAGTATTGCGGGATTTATTTCCCCGGCGGGAGGGAAGTAATGGCCCAATTCTTGACAATGGGGCTTATTTAGAATAATATTTCGTCAATATGGATATTAAGAGAATGATTGACGACATTGATCTTCAGATTCTGGAGATCCTTCAAGAGAAGGCGCGCATTCCCAACGCCGAGATCGCCCGCCAGGTCGGCATGGCTCCTTCCGCCGTCCTGGAGCGTATCCGCAAGCTGGAGTCCCAGGGGATCATTGCCGGCTACGAGGTTCGCCTCAATCCCGAGCCCTTCGGCCAGAAACTTTCCGCCTTTGTGCTGGTCGAGGTTTCCCGGGGGGGCTGTCGGGGCACGGCCGAGGCGTTGGCGGAAATTTCGGGGGTGCAGGAAGTGCATCAGGTGGCCGGCGACGATGGTTATCTGCTCAAGCTGCGGGTGGCCGACACGGAAACTCTCGGCCGGATTCTGCGGGAAGACGTCGCGATCATCGACGGCGTTGCCCGGACCCGGACCCTGATCGTCCTTGCGACCTTCAGGGAAACCCGCCGGGTTTCCCTGGGAAGGACGGCATCAGAGGCCTTTTAGTTTTTCGACAAATCCTGTATATCAATAACTCTCTTGCCGTGACAGGGCAAGAATTAAAATCCCGTTTTAGCCGATAGGCAAACGAGAGCTTTTCATAACCGTTTTCGTTCTTTCACAGGAACTTTTACTTTTCCAGGAGACCGACCGCCATGCCCATGTCCGATGCTTTCAAGTCCCGCCTCTTTCCGGTGATCCGCGACATTGCCGCCCATTACGGCACCCCCTTCCATATCTATGACGAAGCGGGCATCCGCGAAACGGGGGATCGGCTCAAAAAAGCCTTTGCCGGTATCCCCGGCTTCCGTGAGTATTTCGCCGTCAAGGCCCTGCCCAACCGCAGCATTCTGCGGCTGATGAAGGAGATGGGTTTCGGCTTCGACTGCAGCTCCATCCCCGAGCTGATTCTCGCCCGGGAGGTGGGCGCCCGGCCCGAGGAGATCATGTTCACCTCGAATAATACCAGCCCCGAGGAATTCGCCTTCGCGGCCAGGGACGGCGGCTGCATCCTCAACCTCGACGATGTCAGCCTGATCGACAAGGTGCCCGAATTCCCCGAGCTGATCTGTTTCCGTTACAACCCGGGGCCGCGCCGCACCGGCAACGTCATCATCGGCCATCCCGAAGAGGCCAAATACGGTGTCACCCACGAGCAGGTGGTGGACGCCTACCGCCGCGCCCAGGCGCGGGGCGCCAAGCGCTTCGGCCTGCATACCATGGTCGCTTCCAACGAGCTGGACTACACCTACATGGTGGAGACCGCCCGCATGCTCCTGGAGATCTCGGCCCTGGTCGAGAAGGAACTCGGTATCCGCTTCGAGTTCCTCAATATCGGCGGCGGTTTCGGCATTCCCTACAAACCCGGGCAGCAGCCCCTGAATCTGGCGGCCATGAGCCGGGAAATCACCGCCCTCTTCGACGCCTTCAAGGCCGAGCACGGCTACGCCCCGGCCATGGTCATGGAGAGCGGGCGCTACATCACCGGCCCCCACGGCGCGCTGGTGACGACCGCCATCAACCACAAGGACACCTACCGCAAATACATCGGCCTCGATGCCTGCATGTCGTCGCTGATGCGCCCGGCGCTGTACGGTTCCTATCACCACATCGACGTGATCGGCAAGGAAAACCAGCCGAAAAGCGAAATCTACGACGTGGTCGGCTCCCTCTGCGAGAACAACGACAAGTTCGCCATCCAGCGGGAACTTCCCCCCATCGCCGACGGCGACATCGTCGTCATCCACGACAGCGGCGCCCACGGTCACGCCATGGGCTTCCAGTACAACGGCCGGCTGCGTCCGAAAGAACTGCTGCTGCGCGCCGACGGCGGCGTCGAACTGATCCGCCGCGCCGAAACGGTGGAAGACTATTTCGCCACCTACAATTTCACGCCCGACGCCTTCGTTCCGAAAAAGGCTTAAACGACTCGCCGCCCTTTCCGAAAAAAGCCAAAGGTCCTCTCATTGAGCGGCCTTTGGCTTTTTTTATGATCACGAAGCCGGTTTTTTGACGGAGCGTCTGCGATTTGACAGGAGGGAAGGTCAAAACAGGAGTTTCCCGGCGGGGGGTTATGGCCGGTCAATTTCCTCGTCCCAAGTGAAAATCAACTCATGCGGAAAGATTGGGAGGGGCGCTTGTGTCCGCTGTCCCATTTTTCATCATTTATGGCACACAGCTTGCTCAATAGGGCCGACGTGGAATGTTTTTCCCGTAATTCCGTTTTGGCGGTCACCGTCGCCAGGGACGCTCCGGAAGATTCCGGTCGTTTCCGGCGATGCGGAAAGGAACCCCAATGAGAGAAACGAATGCCCTTTTGAGACTGGTTTTGCCCTATGTGGCTCTGACGGCGGCCGCCGTGCTCCTGCTTTGGTGGTTCGACGCCGGGGCGGGGGTGCTCTGGCTGGCGCTGGGGATGGCCTGTCTTTGGGGACTGGTCACCGTCTGGCTCTTTCGGGCGCAAGCCGCGCGCGCACAGCAGCGCTGGCGCGAGATCGACGGCCAGATCGCCGAACTGACGGCCAAGACCTCGTCGCTTCTGGGCTTCATGTCCAGAGAGTTCAACGATCAGTTTCAGATCGTTCGTGACGAAAACCGCCAGGTTCAGGCTCTGCTGGCCGATGCCATCGAGAAGCTGGTGGCCAGTTTCACCGGCATGGACGACCAGTCCCGCCGCCAGTTCGATCTGGCGAACCAGCTCACCCGGCAGGGCGGGAGTTCCGGCGAAGGTCTCGATTTCGAAAGCCTCCGGCGGGAGATCGAAGGGGTGCTGCGCACCTTCGTCAATGCCGCGACGGAAAACAGCCGGGTCGCCAAGCGCCTGCTCGAAGAGATGACGGCCACCAGTACCCAGTTTCTCGGGGTTCTGGCCATGCTCGACGAAGTCAAGAAGATCGCCGACCAGACCAACCTGCTGGCGATCAATGCCACCGTCGAGGCGGCCCGGGCCGGACAGGCCGGCAAGGGGTTCGCTGTGGTCGCCGGCGAGGTGCGCAATCTTTCTGTACATTCCAACAAGTTCAGCAACAAGATCGGTGATGAGGTCAGCGGTATCGCTCAGGCGCTCAACGGCGTGGAAAACACCATCGGCAAGATCGCCCGGCAGGAAGCGGAACTGGTATCGCAGACGGACAGCCGTGTCAAGGAATTGACCACGAAGCTGCAGTCCTTCAACAGCCAGGTGGGGCAGTCGGCGGATGAGATCGGCCGCCTTTCCACTGAAGTCAGCGGTCAGGTGCGTACCGCCGTAACCTCCCTGCAGTTTCAGGATATGTGCACCCAGATCATCGGCCATGTCGACAAGCGCATCGACGCCTTGGGCAAGATCCTGGAAAGCCTTGCCCGTCTCCCCCTGGCGGCCCGGGATTTTGGCGAGGCCGACGAGAGCCACTGTGAGGAACGGCTGCAACGCTTCACCCGGCAAATTGGCGAGGCCGCGGCGCTGGTGGAACGGGCCCGCCACAATCCGGTTTCGCAAAGCAGTCTGGCTACCGGTGATATCGAATTGTTTTAAGAAAAAACGCCTTCATCAGCAACCCCGTAGACAAGGATAAAATTATGGCCAAAACGATACTTGCCGCCGATGATTCCCGGTCGATTCTGCAGATGGTCTCCTTTACCCTCAAGGGCGCCGGTTATGCGGTGGTTGAAGCCGGTGACGGCCAGGCCGCCCTCGATCTGGCGAAAAAGCAGCCCTTCGCCCTGGTTATTACCGACCTCAACATGCCGCGCATGGACGGGATCACCTTGATCCAGAATCTGCGCGCCCTGCCCAGCTACAAGTTCACGCCCATTTTGATGCTCACCACCGAAGCGGGGGAGACCTTCAAAACCAAGGGCAAGGCCGCCGGCGCCACCGGCTGGCTGGTCAAGCCCTTCGATCCGGCCAAGTTGCTGGGCGTGGTCAAGAAACTGATCGGCTGATAGATCGAGCACGGTTTTTTCGTCCCGAAAAATTCACGGATAGACAGGGGTCTCTATGCTCGAATGCACGTTCCTCCCGCCCTCCGGTCAACAGCCGGCGACCTTGCGGGTTTCCGGCAACGCCGGCATCGCCTTCATCCTCCAGTTTAAAAACGCCCTGGTCGAGGCCCTGCAGGCCCACCCCCATCTTCATGTCGATTGCGCGGGAGTGAGCGAAGCCGATTTCTCCTGCGTGCAGCTGCTGTGGAGCGCCCACCAGAGCTTTCCGGAAATGCGGGTGACCCCCGCCAGCCGCGGCGCTCTGGGGCCGGTGATCCTGGCGGCCGGACTGGACCGGGTGCAGGGCTGCTGTCTGGCCGAGGATTCCGCGGACTGCCTCTGGGTCTGCCCCGATTCCCCCGAAAGTTTGGCGTAAAGAGCTTATACCGTCTGACGCCTCCGTTTTTCATCTACCCGTAGAATGCCGAGAGGGAACCCCATGACCAGCCCCCATGAAGCCTTTCGCGAAGAGGCCTACGAGCTTCTCACCGATCTGGAAAGTTCGCTCCTCGAACTGGAAGAAAACCCCGCCGACCTCGAGCTCGTCGGCGCGGTCTTTCGGGCCATGCACACCATCAAGGGTTCCGGGGCGATGTTCGGTTTCGACGATATTTCTTCCTTCACCCACGACGTCGAAACGGTCTACGACCTGGTGCGCAACGGCGAGTTGGGGGTGACCGGCGAGCTGGTCAGCCTTTCCCTCGCCGCCCGGGACCAGATCAAGGCGATGCTCGATGCCGCCTGCGGCGGCGAGGCCTGCGGTCGCGCGCGCACCGAGGAACTGCGCACCGCCTTTCGCGCCCTGATTCCGGCCAAGGAGGCTGAGCCCGCCACCGAACCCGCTTCCGCAACCGTTGAAAAACCGGCGGATGTTCGGCAGCGAACCTATCGCATCCGCTTTCTCCCCAATCGCGAAATCGCCCTTTCCGGAACCAATCCCCTCTGTCTGCTCAACGAACTGCGCGAACTCGGTAAGTGTCAGGTCATCGCCCAGATGGATGATGTCCCCCCCCTGGCCGAGCTCGATCCGGAACGGACTTACGCCTATTGGGACGTCATTCTTACCACCGGTGAAGAGCTCGATGCCATCAAGGATGTCTTCATTTTCGTCGAGGACGATTGCCGGATTCAGATCGACCTTATCGACGACGAGGAACTGCTCGGCACCGACAGCAGCTACAAGAAACTGGGCGACATCCTCATCGAGCGCGGCGATCTGACCCCGGAAGCCTTGCAGGAAGTTTTGCGCCAGCAGAAGCGGGTCGGCGAAATGCTGGTCGAGGCCAAGGTGGTCAGTCCCTCGAAAGTCGCCTCGGCCCTGGCTGAACAGCAGCAGGTCAAGGAGATTCGCAGCCGGCAGCAACAGAAACAGCAGGGCGCGGGGGATGCGGCGAGCATCCGCGTCCCCGCCGACCGTCTCGACCGGCTGGTCGATCTGGTCGGCGAGATGGTCACGATTCAGTCGCGCCTGTCGCAGACCGCTCTTGGCCGCGAGGACGCCGAACTGATCTCCATCGCCGAGGAGGTGGAGCGCCTCACCGCCGAGCTGCGGGACAACACCCTCAACATCCGCATGCTCCCCATCGGCACCACCTTCAGCAAGTTCAAGCGCCTGGTCCGCGACCTCTCCCAGGAGCTGGGCAAGGAAATCGAGCTGACCACCGCCGGCGCCGACACCGAGCTGGACAAGACGGTCATCGAAAAGCTCAACGACCCGCTGGTGCACATCATCCGCAACAGCATCGATCACGGCATCGAAGCTCCGGAAAAACGCGAGACGGCGGGCAAAAAACGCCAGGGGACGATCCGCCTGGCGGCCATCCACTCCGGCGACAGCGTCATCATCGAGATCGCCGACGACGGCGCCGGGCTCAACGAGGAGGCGATCCGGCGCAAGGCGGTGGAAAAAGGGTTGATCGGCGAACAGGAACAGCTTTCCCGCCACGAGCTTTTTCAGCTGATTTTCGCCGCCGGGTTTTCCACCGCGCAGAAGGTCACCGGGGTTTCCGGGCGCGGCGTCGGCATGGATGTGGTCAAGCGCGCCATCGAGTCGCTGCGCGGCTCCATCGATATCGACAGCGTTGCCGGTCAGGGCACCACCATCCGCGTGCGTATCCCCCTGACCCTGGCGATCATCGACAGTCTGCTGGTGGCCATCGGCGAGGACTGCTACGTCATCCCTTTGAGCATCGTCGAGGAATGCATCGAGCTGACCCGCGCCGACGTCGCCGCCAGTCATGGCCGCAATCTGGTGCGGGTGCGGGACCGCCTCGTCCCCTACGTCCATCTCCGCGACGAATTCGCCATCGCAGGCCCGCCGCCGGAGATCGAGCAGGTCGTCATCACCGCCGTCAACGGCAATCAGGTCGGCTTTGTCGTCGATCACGTCATCGGCGAGCACCAGACCGTCATCAAATCCCTCGGGCGCATGTACCGCGATGTGCAAGGACTCTCCGGGGCGACCATCCTCGGCGACGGCAAGGTGGCGCTGATCCTCGATATCCCGCAACTCATCCAGCGGGCCGAGCAGTTGGCCTGACCGGGGAAGCACCGCAGGGGCCGCGCCGTCGTCGGGCGGAAGGCAGCGGTGCGCCCGCTTTTTTGAATTTAACAGTCGGCTTTTCATGGGAAGAGTCGAAGTGAAGACCGGATTACCGAGACAGGGAAGGATTGAGCGCGATGCAATGGAAAAACCTGAAAATCGGCAGAAAGCTGGCGGTGGGGTTTGGCATTATTGTCCTTCTGATTCTGATTGCCTTGGGGGTGATTCTGCTCAACACCGAATCGGTGGTCGGCAAGATCGCCCATCTTGAGGGGGAAAGCTTCCCCTTCACCCTGGTCGCCGAGGATATGAGCCACGCTACGACCGAGGTGCAGCAGTATCTTACCGACGTATCGGCGACCCACGACCCGGCCGGGTACGCCGAAGCCGAGAAGGCGGCCGAGCACTTTCGTGCCGGTTTGGAGAAATACCGGGCCATGTTCGAGGAGGAAAACGACCGGCAGGCCCTGGCCGAAATCGAGGCCCTTGCCGCGCTGTTCGATAGATATTTCACGGATGGCCGGGCCATGGCCGAGCTTTATGCCACCCAGGGGATTGAAGCCGGAAACGTCGCCATGGAAGGATTTGACCGGATTTCGGCGGAGCTTGGCGAGAAGATCGAACAACTGAAAAACACCCAGATCGCCGAAGCCGATGCCACGATCAAGGATGTCTTCGCCAAGGCCCAGTTGATGCGCACGGTCATCTACGTCATGGGCTTGGTGGTGCTGATTTTGGCGCTGGTCATCGGCCGGCTTATTACCCGCAGCATCACCGTTCCCCTGGCCCAGGGACTGGCCTTCGCCGAAGCCCTGGCCAAGGGGGATATGAGCGTCGACATCCGCATCGACCAGCGGGACGAAATCGGCGACATGGCCCGGGCCTTAACGCAAATGAAAGGGACCATCGCCGCCGTGCTGGCGGAAATGGAGGGCTTGACCGGCGCCATCCGCGACGGGCGTCTCGATAGTCGCGCGGCAGCCGGCGATTTCGCCGGATCCTGGCGGGAGCTGATCGTCGGCACCAACAACGTGGTCGAGGCCTTCATGGCGCCGCTCACGGTGGTGCTCGAAAGCCTCGACCGCATCGCCAAGGGGGATCTGCCCGAACCGTTGTCCGTCGCCTATCGGGGGGATTTCGACAAGATCCGCCTCAATCTCAACGCCCTCATCGCCGCCATGAACGACGTGACGCAGCTGAGCGAAGAGATTTCCCAGGGCAACCTGGCGCTGGAAGTTCGTGATCGGTCCCCCCAGGATCGGCTGATGCAGAGTCTGAGGGGGATGATCGAGGGGCTCAACGGTGTGGCTGGTCTGACCGGGGAGATCGCCGGCGGCAATCTGCTGGTCGAGGTGAAGGAGCGGTCCGAGAAGGACAAGCTGCTGATCTCGCTGCGGGAAATGGTGACCAGTCTGCGCCGGGTCGTGCTCCAGGTCCGTACCGCCGCCGACAACGTCACCTCGGGCAGCCAGCAGCTCAGCGCCACCTCGCAGGAGATGTCCCAGGGGGCGACGGAACAGGCGGCCGCCGCCGAGGAAGCCTCCAGTTCCATGGAACAGATGGCGGCCAACATCCGCCAGAACGCCGAGAACGCCATGCAGACCGAGAAGATTGCTCTCAAGTCGGCCGATGTCGCTCGGAAGGGGGGCGAGGCGGTTTCCGCCACCGTCTCCGCCATGAAGGAGATCGCCGGCAAGATTTCCATCATCGAGGAGATCGCCCGGCAGACCAACCTGCTCGCCCTGAATGCGGCGATCGAGGCGGCACGGGCCGGGGAGCACGGCAAGGGCTTCGCGGTAGTCGCCGCCGAGGTGCGCAAGCTGGCCGAGCGCAGCCAGAAAGCCGCCGCCGAGATCAGCGAGTTGTCGGGGACCAGCGTCGGCGTGGCGGAAACGGCCGGCAACATGCTCGGTCAGATGCTTCCGGACATTCAGCGCACCGCCGAGCTGGTGCAGGAGATCACCGCCGCCAGCAAGGAACAGGACACCGGCGCCGAGCAGGTCAATCAGGCGATCCAGCAGCTCGATCAGGTCATTCAGCAGAACGCCTCGGCCTCCGAGGAAATGGCCTCGACCTCCGAGGAACTCTCCAGCCAGGCCGAACAGCTGCAGGAAATCATCGCCTTCTTCCGGATCGATCAGGGGGGAAGCGACGCCCGCCGTTTGTCTCGCGGCGCGCTCCCCTCGTCCCGGAAAAAGCTGGGGGAGGCGCCCCGGCCCGGTTCCTCGCGCCCGGCGAAAGGAGCGGCCCCTGCCGGGGCGGGATTGCTGCTCGATATGAACAGTGGGCGCGACCGCCTGGATGACGAGTTCGAGAGCTTCTGATCGAACGTTTTCCGGAATTCACCGAGATCCGCCCCGGCCTGGCCGGGGCGTGTGACCCGATAAGTTTTCCCAAGGGGGAGCCATGGCTACGGAAACGATCAGTGAAACCCATCAATATCTGACCTTCAAGCTCGATGACGAAGTCTTCGCCCTGGGCATCGACAAGGTGCGCGAGGTGCTCGACTACACCAGCGTCACCAAGGTGCCGCAAACCCCCGACTTCATGCGCGGAGTCATCAACCTGCGCGGCGGCGTGGTGCCGGTGATCGATATGCGCCTCAAGTTCGGCCTGCCCCGGACCGAGCAGACGGTGAACACCTGCATCATTATCGTCGAGGTCGCGGTGGAAGGGGAAACCGTCATCCTCGGCGCCCTGGCCGACTCGGTGCAGGAAGTCCTCGATCTGGAACCCCATCAGATCGAACCGGCGCCGAAAATCGGCACGAAACTACGTACCGAGTTCATTCGCGGCATGGGCAGGCGCGATGAGCGCTTCATCATCATTCTCGACATCGACAAGGTGTTCAGCGGCGAAGAACTGCTCGCCGTGCGGGAAAAGGGAGAAGCGGCCGTCGCCTGAGTCGGCGCGACGCGGTCGATTCGGGGGGATTTTCGTCAAGGGTATGCCCTTTGTGGAA
>JAVFAR010000048.1:0-21066 GCA_034002365.1 Trichloromonas sp. | reverse complement strand
GGTTTAACCGCCGGTTCGATCTTCGCGGTTTGTTTCCGCGCTTGCTCCATGCTGCGGTTTCCATAGGCAAGCACCCGGAATCCTTCTTGCGAATGGCTGCTGGCTGAAGATTGGCGCTAATCAGGAAGGAGTTTCAGAATCGGGCGTTCCCCGGCGTGCGCGGGAAAGGAATGACGTCACGGATGTTTTCCATGCCGGTGAGATACATGATGAGGCGCTCGAAGCCGAGGCCGAAACCGGCGTGGGGGCAGCTTCCCCAGCGGCGGATGTCGAGGTACCAGGGGAGGCTTTCCGGCGCGATTTTCCAGGCGGCCATCCGTTGCAGGAGCACGTCGTACCGGTCCTCCCGCTGGCTGCCGCCGATGATCTCGCCAACCCGGGGGACGAGCAGATCCATGGCCGCCACGGTCTTTTCATCCTCATTGAGTCGCATGTAAAAAGCCTTGATCGCCGCCGGGTAGTCGGTGACGAAGACCGGCCCGCCCACCACCTGCTCGGTCAGGTAGCGTTCGTGTTCCGATTGCAGGTCGCAGCCCCACTCCACGGGGAACTCAAAACATTGTCCCGAACGTTGCAGCCGCGCCACCGCCTCGGCGTAACTCATCCGCTCGAAACGGGCATTGGCCAGGGCTTCGAGCTTGGCGAGCAGGCCTTTTTCCACCCGCTCGCCGAAAAAGGCGAGATCCTCGCCGCATTCATTGAGAGCAAAGGTCACCAGATAGCGGAGAAAATCCTCGGCCAGGGCCGCATCGCCGGAAAGGTCACAGAAGGCCATCTCCGGCTCGATCATCCAGAATTCCGAAGCGTGGCGGCTGGTGTGGGAGTTTTCGGCGCGGAAGGTCGGGCCGAAGGTGTAGATGTCGGCAAAGGCGGTGGCGAAAAGTTCCCCCTGCAACTGACCGCTGACCGTCAGGCCGGCCTTTTCGCCGAAAAAATCCTTGCCCCAGTCGACCTTCCCCTCCTTGACCGGTGGCTTGAGCGGATCGAGGGTGGTGACCCGGAACATCTCCCCCGCTCCCTCGCAGTCGTTGGCGGTGATGATCGGGGTGTGAACGTAGAGGAAGCCCCGCTCCCGGAAGAATTGATGGATGGCGAAGGAGAGGGCGCCGCGCACCCGGAAGACCGCGCCGAAGGTGTTGGAGCGGGGACGCAGGTGGGCGATGCCGCGCAGGTATTCGAGGCTGTGGCGTTTTTTCTGGAGGGGATAGTCCTCGCCGGCATCGCCGAGGATCTCGACCCGCGCCGCCTTCACTTCCCAGCGCTGCCCCGAAGCGGGCGACGGCACCAGCGCGCCGACGACCGCGACACAGGCGCCGGTGCCGAGGCGGGCGGCCTCCTCGAAACCGGCCATGGCCGGTTCCAGCACGATCTGGATGGAGGCGAAGCAGGAGCCGTCGTTGAGGGCGAGAAAAGCCACCTCCTTGCTCCGGCGCACCGTGCGTACCCAGCCCTTGACGCAGAGTTCGGGCTGTTCACGCTCGGCGGCCAAGGCGTCCTTGATCCGGGTCCGGGGCGGGGATGTCGTCTTCATAAGCCGGCTCCTTTTGGATTCATGTGAGGGTTCGCGAATCACACAAAACGAGTTCATTTAAACAAAAGCCGTAGCCCCTTTAATGGCATATTCACCAAAATCGCGTCATGCGGGATCGGCCCCGGTCGCCGTCAACCGCTCCAATTGGCCGATCCAACGATTAAAATGGGGGCATTTGGACCGCAATGCCGGCAGACCTATTGCCGACGCGGCCGGCGCCCCGACCCGGACCTTCAATTTTTCGTAGATCGCCACATGCTTAATGATGCGCTTGCTGGGGGCGGTCGTCGCTCCCTCATTGATTTCTTCCGGCGCCAGACCATGAACCTCCTTCGCTAATGCGGCGAAGGCTCTTTCCGACCCCTCAATCCGTCGCTGCAACTGCGACAGATCGCAGTAATGCAGCGCTTCGAATTCGTGGAGCTGAATGTAGGGCAGAAACCGGGCATCACCCATCTCCACCAGGAATGCCGCCTCCAGTACCGCGACCCTCTCTTCGGGCAGGCTCTTTCTTTGTGCCTCCAGCCACCCCGGAAACTCCCCCGGCAACGCATAAAGATCGACCATAGTCGTGAATCTCGCCTCGGGTTGACGATCCTCTCGCATGAGACGCCACAGGTCGTCGCGAATTTTGTCAAAATCGAGGATGCCGCCACGTTTACCCAGCTTGCGATTGGTCAGCACCACTCGTGTCTTTACTTCGATATTGAACGCTGCCAGATGGGGACGCAGAACGTCGTCGGCAAATTTTCGCTCTGCCTGCCCTTCCGTCGTTATATACAATCGCAGCCAGTTCACGGCTGCCCTCCCAGCTCATTTTTTTCCCACAGTTGACCGAGGGTGTATTCCTCCAGCCATTCCTTGAGCTTGTCCGGGTCCAGATGTTCGAGCACCGATGCGCCATCCTGTTGATTCACCACAATGACCTGTTCGGGAGTCAATTCGTCGAGCAGATGCGAGGACTGGGTCGAAACGATAAGCTGAGCGCGCCGCGCCGCGTCATGTAGCAGGCTGGCGAGTAGTTTGATGGCAAAGGGATGCAGCCCCAGCTCCGGTTCGTCAATAATGAGCGTCGACGCCGGCTCCGGCTGTAATAGAAGGGTCGCAAGGCAGATGAAGCGGATCGTGCCGTCGGACAACTGATACGGATAGTAGAGCAGGTCCGAGTAACGGTCCTTCCACAGCAGCTGAGTCTGCCCCTGCGCAACTTCCTTGAGGACGAAGGAACCGAAAAACGGCGCGACTTGGCGCACCGTCTCCTCGATCTGCGCAAAATGTTCGGGATGGGTTTTCGCCATGCGCAAGAGAAATGCGGCGATATTAGAGGCATCGCCGTGCAACACGTCGTTGTCCACAATATTACTCAAACCCATCACCGGCGCCGACGGGGAGGTGTCGTGAAAGTGGTAGACCCTCCAGTCGCGGATGGTTTCCACAACCCACAGTTCGCTTTTGTTTGGGAAACTTTTGCGGGTCAGGGCACTCTCGGTGTGGCCAGTCCCCTGGTCATTTTCGATATGTCCATAAATTGGCCCGTCAAAGGGGGCCGACTCCTGAGCAAAGAAAAGCGATCGGTCGCTGGCGGCCCGCATGGTGAATTTGTATTCGTTCAGACCGAACTTGAGATGCGCCGAGAACTCGGGCGTGACCTTCATCCCACGGAACAAAAAGGCGTCCGCCCGACCGCGGCTGCTTAAGTAGTTCTGCAGCCCCTTGTTCGGGTCCATCATGTGCCCGAGCAGCTCGAAGAACCGGATGAAGTTGGTTTTCCCCGAGCCGTTGGCGCCAATCAGCACGTTCAGCCCCCGCTCCAGGCGGAACCGCTTCAACTCGCGGATGGACTTGTACCCCGTAAGGGTGATTCGCTCCAGGGGACGTCGTTCACGGTTGCTCATAGGATCTCCGTCGGGTCGAAAACATTTCTCACAGAAAGGCGGGACTTTCTAAAATCAATTATGTTCCCGCGTTTTGTGGAACTTCACTTCCGGCCATTGTTCGGCGACGTGGCCGAGGCGCCATTCACTGGAGGCGAGATAGGTCAGATTGCCTTCGGTGTCAAGAGCCAGGCTGCCCTGGTTCTTTTTTTCGAACTCGGCCAGCTTCTTCTTGTCGGCGCACTCGATCCAGCGGGCGGTGGCGTATTCGATCCCTTCGTAGACGGCGTCGACCGCGTATTCGTTTTTGAGCCGCGAAACGATGACGTCGAACTGCAAGACGCCGACGGCGCCGAGGATGTAGTCGGAGGAAATCAGCGGCCGGAAGAGCTGCACCGCCCCTTCCTCGGCGAGCTGCGCCAGCCCTTTTTCCAGCTGCTTGACCTTGAGGGGATTTTTCAGCCGCACCCGGCGGAAATGTTCCGGGGCGAAGCTGGGGATGCCGGTGAACTTGAGAGGTTCTTTATCGGTGAAGGTGTCGCCGATCTTGATGGTGCCGTGGTTGTGCACGCCGATGATGTCGCCGGGGTAGGCCTCCTCGACGTTGCTGCGGTCCTGGGCCATGAAGATGGTGGCGTTGGAGACGTTGATATCCTTGCCGATGCGGTGGTGGCGCATCTTCATCCCCCGGGTGAACTTGCCGGAGCAGATGCGCATGAAGGCGATGCGGTCGCGATGCATCGGGTCCATGTTCGCCTGGATTTTAAAAACAAAGCCGGAAAAGGCCTCTTCGTAGGGAGAGACTTCGCGGGTGGTCGTCTGCCGGGCGCTGGGCCCCGGGGCCAGCTCGACAAAGGCGTCGAGCAGTTCGCGCACGCCGAAGTTGTTGATGGCGCTGCCGAAAAAAACCGGGGTCTGGTTCCCCTTGAGGTACTCTTCCAACTCGAAGGGATTGGCCGCCCCTTCGAGCAGCTCGATATCGTGACGCAACTCTTCGGCCTGGCCGCCGAGCAGTTTATCCAACTGGGGATCGCTCAGGTCGGTGATGCGCAAAAGGTCGCCGCCGCGGGTTTCCTGGCCGGGGGTGAAGAGCAGCAACTCCTTGCGGTAGAGGTTGTAGGTGCCCTTGAAACGCTTGCCCATGCCGATGGGCCAGGAGAGGGGGGCGCATTCCACTTGCAGGGTTTCTTCGATGTCGGCGAGCAGATCGAGGGGCTCGCGCCCTTCCCGGTCGAGCTTGTTGATGAAGGTGATGATGGGGGTGTTGCGCATGCGGCAGACCTCCATCAGCTTGCGGGTCTGGGTCTCGACCCCCTTGGCGCTGTCGATGACCATCAGCGCCGAGTCGACGGCGGTGAGCACCCGGTAGGTGTCCTCGGAAAAATCCTGGTGGCCGGGGGTGTCGAGGAGGTTGACCTCGTAATCGCGGTAGTTGAACTTCATCACCGAACTGGTGACGGAAATGCCGCGCTCCTGCTCCATCGCCATCCAGTCGCTGGTGGCGTGGCGGGCGGCCTTGCGCGCCTTGACCGCCCCGGCCATCTGGATGGCGCCGCCGAAGAGCAGCAGCTTTTCCGTAAGGGTGGTTTTCCCCGCGTCGGGGTGACTGATGATGCCGAAGGTGCGGCGGCAATCGACTTCCTGCTGGTTGTATTTCTGCAAAACGCGACTCCGTGAACAAAGGTGAACCGGTCGGGACAAACAAAAAGCGGGCCGCGAGGCCCGTGCAGGGTGAAATAGTACAACAAGCCGGGGCGCGCCGTCAATCGGCGAGAGGGCCAAACCCTTCGAAAAACGCGGAGATTGGCGTTGACCGCGGGGGATGCGAAAGGTATCATGAGCCACTCGAAAAACTCACCAAGGAGGTCGCCATGGCGGAATTTACTCCCCAGGAATTCTATGAACGGCTGGCCGGCATCCGCCTGCGCCGGAAATTCCTCTGGTCGGTCTTTTTCAGCTATATTCCGGTCATCTGGATCGCCCTGAAGATCGGCGGCGACGGGCTGGCCATCGGCGTCGGCATTTTCTGGCTGATTCTCGCTTCCATCGGCGGGGTGCTGGTCAGCTTCAGCCTCTGCCCGCGCTGCGGCAACCGCTTTCACATGAAGGGGCTCTCCACCTCCTGGGGCGGGCACTGCGTCCACTGTAAGCTGAGCCTGAAAGAACGTTCGTAACAGGAGAGGGGAAAGGAGTGAAGGGCGAGGGGTAAGGTTCTTCTTTTACACCTCACTCCTCACGCCTCACCCTTCACGCTCTCATCCCCTTCCATCACGAGTCCCAACCATGCCTATTCCCCGTTCCTGCGGCGTCCTGCTTCACCCCACTTCCCTGCCCGGCCGCTTCGGTCTTGGCGACCTCGGGGGCGAAGCCTTTGCCTTTGTCGATTTTCTCGCCGCCGCCGGACAGAGCTGGTGGCAGATCCTGCCCCTTGGGCCCACCGGTTACGGCCATTCCCCGTACAGCGCCTACTCCGCCTTCGCCGGCAATCCCCTGCTGATCAGCCTGGAACGGCTGGTGGAATGCGGCGAGCTGGAGCCGGCCGATATCGGCGGCATCGCCATGGCCGAAGGGGTCGCCCATTTCGGCTTCGTCCAGGGGCTCAAAAAACGCCTGCTGCGTAAGGCCGCCCGAACCTTCGCCGCCGAGGCCCCAACGTCCCGACGGGACGCCTTCGACCGCTTCTGTCTCGACCAGGCGTTCTGGCTCAACGATCACGCCATTTTCCAGGCCCTGCGCCGCCAGTTCAAGGATCAGTCCTGGAGCCAATGGCCGGAAGCGATCCGCCGCCGTGAGCAGAGCGCCCTGCATCATTGGGGAACGGAACTGGCCGAGACGATCCACATGCACAAGTACGCCCAGTTCGTCTTTTTCGAGCAGTGGCACATTCTCAAGGATTACGCCCGGCGCAAGGGGATCGGTCTGATCGGCGACATCCCCTTTTTCGTCGCCTTCGATTCCGCCGACGTCTGGGCCAATCCCGAGCTCTTCCATCTCGACGAAACGGGACAACCGACGGTCGTCGCCGGCGTGCCCCCCGACTACTTCAGCAAGACCGGCCAGCGCTGGGGCAACCCCCTCTATCGCTGGGAGCGGATGGCCGAGGACGATTTCGCCTGGTGGCTGCGCCGTTTCCGGGCCAATCTTGCCCTCACCGACCTGGTGCGCATCGACCACTTTCGCGGTTTCGAGGCCTGCTGGACGATTCCCGCCGACGAGCCGACCGCCGTCAAGGGGAGCTGGGAGCCGGTGCCGGGGACGGCGCTCTTCAACCGCCTGCGCTGGGAACTGGGGGAAGATCTGCCGCTCATCGCCGAGGATCTCGGCATCATCACCCCCGAGGTGGAAGCGCTGCGCGACGGCTTCGGCCTGCCGGGAATGAAAATCCTGCAGTTTGCCTTCGGCGGCGACGCCGAGAATCCCTATCTGCCCCACAACCTGTCCCAGGATTCCGTCGTCTATACCGGCACCCACGACAACGACACCACGGTCGGCTGGTGGAAAAGCCTGAACAAGGCCGAACAGGAACGGGTCCGGGAGTATCTCGGTCACGACGCGCGGGAAATGCCCTGGGATCTCATCCGTCTGGCCCAGGCGAGCGTCGCCCGGCTCTGTATTATCCCCATGCAAGACCTCCTCGGCCTCGGCGCCGACGGACGCATGAACACCCCGGGAGAAGCCTCCGGCAACTGGGGCTGGCGCTACCGGCCCGAGGATCTCAGGCCGGAAATCGCCGAACGGCTCGCCCGGCTCGCCGCCGTCTACGGCCGCGTCCGCCGCCCTTCTTCCTGATGGTTTGAGAGGATCGCGCTTGATTTCCGCCCAGGCCATGCATCTGACCAACCTGCTCTGTTTCGCTTTCTTCGCCAATTTGCCCCTGGGCTATCTGCGCGAATCGAGCCGCAAGTTCTCCCTGCGCTGGTTTGTCTACATCCATATCTCCATCCCCTTCATCCTCGCCATGCGCATCAGCTATGACTTCGGCTGGGAGGCCGTTCCCTTCACCCTGGCCTGCGCCCTGGCCGGACAGATGCTGGGGGGGAGCATCAAACGCAGGCGCCGGCCATGAGCCGGGAAAGCCGCCCGCGCATGCGCCGGGCCGCCCGCATCGGCGCCCTGGTCGAGGATGTCCTTCACGCCCGGGGATTTGAAGACAAGATCCGCGAATACCGCACCTGGCTGATCTGGGATGAAACCGTCGGCCCGCAGATCGCCGCCCGCGCCCGGCCGGTGCGCATCCGTGACGGGGTGCTGGAAATACGGGTCGATCAGCCGGTGTGGATGCAGCAGTTGCAACTGATGAAGCCGATGCTCCTCGCCCGCCTCAACGGCCGTCTGGGGGGCGCGGTGCTGCGCGACCTTTTCCTGCGCCAGGGGAAGAACGCGCCGGTCGTCCCCCCGACTCCCCCCGCACCCCCGCCCGCCTGGCTCAAAGTCGAGATCGACGACAACGATCGGAAGGAGATCGAAAGCACCCTCGGCTCCCTCGACGATCCCGAACTGAAAGAGCAGCTGCGGCGCATCCTTATCCGCCAGAAACAGCTCGCTAAAAGCAAGGGCGGTTCCTGAATCGAACCGCCCTTGCCTTTACTGTAAAATCCCCCCCGGCCCCCCTTTGTCAAGGGGGGAGCAGGCCTCGGCGTCACCCCTTCCCTATAACTCCTCGGCCATTTTCATGAAATGTTCCGCCTCCTGCTTGCGGCCAACCTTGGCGTAGCCGCCGGCGAGATCGCGCAGGGCCAGGGCGACGGCGACGCGATCCGCCCCGAGGTTGTCGAGGGGAAGAAAAATCTTTCCGGCGGCCGACTTCAAGGCCTGCATGTTTTCCCGCTGGAACCGGCCAAGGGTATTTTTCCCAATATTGTGCCGGGCGGAATATTCGAGAATCGGCCGGTCGTCGGTGTTGAGTACCGTCCCCGCGCTGAAATCACGCAACGCCTCCTCGGTAAAGAGAAAATGCCCGGCCACCAGTTCACCGGGGCTTTCCACCTGCGCCGGCTTTAAGGCCGCGCCGATAGCCGGAACCGCCAGGCGTTGCGCCAGGCGCTGATAATCCATGACCAGCGGCTGGCGCGAGCCGACCAGAATCAGGTCCGAGCCCGAGGTGTAAACGAGTGTGTGGGGAAAGACCTGGAGAAAGGTCCGACAGGCGATACGCAGATTTTCCGTGGTGATGTCGTAGAGACCGAGCCACTGGCAGAAAATACCGTCCGCCGCCAGCCGCCGTGCCGCCAGTTGGTAAAAATCGAGCGTGAAGAGATTGGCGTTTCCGGTCTGCCAGGGATTGGAGGGCTCGGAGACGATGACATCGTAGCTTTGCCGTTCGGTAAGCAGCAGGTTGCGCCCGTCCTCGACCAGCAGCCGCACCTTGGGATCGTCCAGCACCCGGCCGTTGGCCTCGGCGAACCAAGCCGAGGCTTTGACCACCTCCGGCGAAATCTCGACGCAGTCGATGGCCTCCGTCGGATGGGCGGAAAGTCCGCGCAGGGAGATCCCCGTCCCCAGGCCGATGACCAGCGCCCGCCGGGGCTGCGGATGAAGAAGCATGGGCAGGTGGCTGACCAGGATCTGCGTTCCCATATCGCGCCCGGTGCCGCCGTCGGTCTTGCCGTTCACAGTAAAAAACCGCATCTTCCCGTCGAGGCTTTCATGCACCGCCACGGTCGTGTCGGTCCCTTCGATGACGCCGATGATCCGTTCCTCGCTCAGCACCTTCTCCAGTCCGCCCATCTCCAAATACTTTTCCGCGTAGCAATAGATGCCGCTGTTCATCCAGGCCGGATTCCAGGCGGCCGGCAACGCCACGGCGAAGAATCCCGCCAGGGCCAGGGCCGGCACCGCCAGGCGCCCGGCGCGGCAGGCCCGGAAACGGATAAAGAGCGCCAGTCCGGAAAGGATGTTGAGGGCGGCGAGCAGGCGAAAGCTGTTCTGGATGCCGAGCTGGGGAATGAGGACAAAACCGGCGAGGAGGCTGCCCAGAACCGCCCCCAGGGTGTTGTGCAGGACGATCAGGCCGACGCCGCGCCCGGTCTGCTCGGGGCCGGGGGCGAGCATGGCCACCGCCGCCGGCAGCAGGGAACCGGAAAGGAGAGTCGGCACGCACATGACGGCAAAGACGATGAAAAAATAGCCGAGAGTCAGAAGCCACCAGTGCTCCCCGGCCAGATCGTGCGCCTTGAGAAAGACGTGGGCGAGGCGGTCGTAAAAAGGAACGGTCAAAGCCACCGAGGCGCCCATGCCGACGGTAAGCAGGGCGAAGAGGGCGGGGATGTTGGTGGTGCGGCGAATACGGCGGGCGTAAATGGCGCCGCCCAGGGCGATCCCCACCAGATAGGCGCTGAGCATGGTGGCGAAGGCGTAGCTGGTGTTGCCGAGGAAAAGGAGCAGCACCCGCGTCCAGAGGATTTCGTAAGCCAGTCCGTAAGCGCCGACGAGCATGACGCTGACCAGCAGAAAGGCGAAACCGGTCAGCGGTTGCAGAGGCGTCTCCGGAGCCGGGGGAAGAGCGCCCCCTCCCGACCTCCGGCAGATCTTCCGTGCCAGCCGCCAGGCGAGAAGAGCAATGAGCCCATTGACCGCGACCCCGAGATACCCCGTCAGAGACAGGCCCAGGTTGGGGATCAAAAGATAGCCCGCCCCGAAAGCGCCGAGGGTCGCCCCCAGGGTGTTGAGGGCGTAGAGCTTGCCGATTTCGCCGCTCAGGCGTCTTTTGACGAAAAAACGGCACATGATCGGCAGGGTGCCGCCCATGCAGACCGCCGGCGGCAAGAGCAGCAGCGCCGCCAGGGTCAAATGGAGCAGGGCAGTTAATCCGGGATGATCGGGCAAGGCCTGGCGTGAGCGGATGTAGACCGCCTCCACCAGATCGAGGGCTTGCGGAAAGGTCAGGGCGAAGAGAGCGATGCCCCCTTCGAGCAGGGCATAGACCAGCAGCAGCCGGCGGTTGCGGTCGGCGTAACGGCCCAGCAACAGACTGCCGCCGGCCAGCCCGGCCATGAAGGTGGCGGTCACCAGACTGACCACTTCGATGGTGGCGCCGAAGGTCAGAATCAGGGACTTGGTCCAGAGCACCTCGTAAACCAGAGCGGCGCAGCCGGACAGGGCAAAGAGCGTATAAATCAGGCGTTTCCGGCCAGCGGACAGGTCCATGGGATCACTCCCCAGCGAAAGAGAAAAACCGCCTCATTTAAGCACGCAAATGTTTGTCTGGCCAGACGAAAATGCCGAATAACCTTCTGGGTCATTGCCCAGGATTGTCGGAATTCCCCGAGGTTTCGGCCATTTCCTTCAAACGTTGGGGCAGCTCCGGATAATAGACCGGCGACCAGGGAAGTTTTTGCAGCCGTTGCAGAATTTCCCGGCTCTCCCGCCCGCGCCCCGCCTGAAGCAGCAGCCCGGCGCGATCCAGGGGGATGAAGGGATCGTCGGGAAAAACCTTGGCGGCCAGATCGAGCATGCGCAGGGCTTCCTCCGGCTGTTCCTTGTCCAGGGCCAGGGGCACAAGGTCGAGATATTCCCGGCCATAGACCGGATCGAGGGTGACGGCCCGTCCGAGTTCGGCGAGAGCGGCGCTCCCCTCGCGGAACTGGCGCAAAACCTGATAAAGGGCGAATGAAATGGAAGCGTCTTCGGGGGCATCCCGGCGCATCTCTTCCAGCAGCTCGCGAATCCGCTCCTTCTGGAAGAAGTTGGCCAGGTAGAGGGTGCGGGAACGCTGATCCCAAAGCTCGGGCAGGGGGGCATCGAGCAGTTCCGGACGGCGGAACAGTTCCGCCAGATCGGTGCCGATGAAGCGCGTCTCCAGGGGCAATCCGCCGTCGAGATTGGAGCGGGAAATCGTCACGGCCCCGGCCCTCATACCCAACTCCCGCAACCGTTGCAGGGTCTGCCCGAGCAGGGGATAGAGAGGCGTTTTGATCTCCCCCTTGTAAAGCGGGCTGAAATAGCTCAGATCGATGTGCAGCACAATCGGTTCGGCGGGGGCTGCGAGTGCCGCCAGGGGCACGATCCGCCAGGGAATGCCGTGTATCGTACCACTCGCGCCCCCCCCCTCGAAAACCAGGGCAACGGCTTCCTCCTCGGTCAATGCGCCGTAGTCGCGCAACTGGGCGCGCAGGGTGTCGAGATTCATTTCCCCCTCCGCCGCCAGAGGCAATACCCAGATCAGCCGGCTGAAGAAACCGGCCCGCAAGGCAGCGGTCACGGTCATTTCCGGCAGCAGCAGGGGATCGGCCACCCGCGCCGTCCCCCGCCGACGGAGTTCGTCCGGACTCCCTTCCCGCGTCAGGCGCAGAATTCCGTCGGTCAAGGGCGGCGGCAAGGGGCGCAGAAAAGGATCGTTGGCCAACAGCAAGAGCGCCGGGCGTTCCTCCCCCACCGGCCGCCAGGCGGCCAGGGCCTCGCTCGGCGCCTCGACCAGCAGGGGTTCGGCGGGCTCTTTCAGCAGCGGGGTGAAGCTTCGCGGCGCGCTTGCGGCGACGACGGCAGCGACGGTCGTCTCCGGAGCGGCGGATTCCTGCTGTCGCGGTTCGCAGGCGCACAGGCTCAAAAGCAACAGAAGCAGTAGATGACGCATAATGACGAATCCTTTCCAAAACTTGCGGCACACGGCCAGGCTCTCCTACCTTTGGGGTGGAGCTTCCGGCCGCTCCAGGCGCACCCCATGCACCCGGCCGTCACGGGCGCCGAAGATGACCAGATCGCCGACCACCAGAGGCGGAGACTGAATGGCGCCGCCGACCGTCCAGGTCGCCATCTCATCGCCGCTGTCGGCGCCGATCAGGTGCAAAACGCCGTCGTTGTCGCCGACCAGCAGCCGCCCGTCATGAAGGGCCGGGGTAGCGTAGACCGGGCCCAGCCCGGCGCGGCGCCAGATCACCGCCCCCGTGGCGGTATCGAGTTTCCACAGGGAACCGCCGGCGGTGGCCAGATAAACGGCACCATCGGCCATCTGGGGCGCGGCGTAATGGCAAGGCTCCCCCAACTCCCGTCGCCGGCGCAACTTCCCCTCGGCGTCGTAGGCGCTGAGGCGCCCGTCCCTCTCGATCACCAGCGGCCCGCCCTCCTCCGCCAGCGCCGGGGCCGCCGGCAAGGGACTTTCGTGGGTCACCCGCCAGAGCAGCGCGCCATCGAGACCGACGGCGGCCAGGGTGCCGTCGCCGCTCGCCACATAGAGCCGCTCCCCGGCCAGGGCGGGAGCGCTGCGCAGGGGTTGGCCGATGTCCAGCGACCAGCGCAGCTCCCCACTCTTCGCCGCCAGCGCGTAGAGGGTGCCGTTCCAGGCCGGGACGATGAGCAGATCGCCGGCGCGGATCAATCCCCCCTGACGGTGATCGTCGGCGGTCGACGGCGGATAGTCGAAACTCCAGCACACCCGGCCGTCGGCGCGATCGAGGGCGAAGACGTGCCGCCCCCAGGTCTGGACGTAGACCTGCCCGCCGTCGAGGGCCGCGCCGCCGTCGATGACCTCCCCCAGCTCCCGCCGCCAGCGCAGGACGCCCCGGTGATCGAGGGCGTAAAGGGTGCCGTCCCAGCCGCCGACGTAAAGTTCGTCCCCGTCCCGAACCACCGGCGCATCGACGAAACCGCCCGTTTCCAGGCTCCAGGCTTCCTTGAAAAGAACAGCGTCGCGCGGGCCGGTCCCTTCGATCCAGGCGGGGGCGGGGGCGAGCGTTACCGTGCCGATGGCCGGATCCTGCTTGCGGTCATAGATCGTCTGCGCCGCCGCTTCCGGATCGGCGGTTCCCCACCAGTTGTCGGACAGATGGACGTCGCCGGTGTAAAAATCGCCGAGGCGGAAGTTTTCGAGATTGCCGTAAAAATTATTGTGGCGGATATCGAGTTCGCGGTCGTTCTCGAAGAGGAAAATCCCCGAACCGTTATGACGGATGATGTTGCGGGAAATCTCCACCGCCGAGTTGCGGAAATTGATCCCCTTCCCCTGGTTGTATTCGATGAGATTATGGGCGAAGACAAAGCGGGCCTGACCGAGGCGGCTGCCGTCGATGTTATGGCGGATGATGCAGTCCTCGACCACCCCTTTGGTGAAGTGGGCGTGCAGGGTGTAGGCGGAATGGGAAATTTCGCAGTAACGCAGCACCGTCTCCCGGGAGAAATCGACGCGGATTTCCAGCCAGTCGCCGGGCTTAGGCGCGGCCTCGGCGCTGCGGAAGCGGATCGGCGCGGCGGCCGTCCCTTCGGCCAGCAACGTCCCCTCAACAATCAGCACGCCGTCGCCGAGGCCGTCGCGATCCTCGTCCCGGCGGACAAAGGCGACGTCGGTGCCAGGATGGATGCGCAGCGTCGCCCCTTTGAAAACCTTGACGAAACCGTCGATGACGATGGAACCGCGCCATTCGGTGTCCTGATGGATTTCCAGGTTGTGAAAAACCTGGGGTGGCGAGGGCGAAGCAGGCAACCGGGACGGGGCGGAACAGGCCGTCAAAAGAAGGGTCAACAGCAGGAGAAGACGCACGGACACCTCCGAAAACTGGCGGAAACCCGTCGACAACAGGAACCCGGCGGGCGAAAGTCCATCATGAAAAAAGCTGATACAGCCAGCCGAGCAGCACCGAAACGGAAAAGCCGACACCGAGGAAGGTCAGCACCACCCGTTTGCGGAAGAGGCCGAAGAGGGCGATGATCGCCGGGATGCTGGAGACCGGTCCAGCCAAGAGCAGGGTGAGGGCGGCGCCGCGATCCATCCCCCGCTCGAGCAGGCCGTGGAGAATGGGGATGACGGGGATCTGGTTGGTCGGCAGCGGCAGGCCGACGACGGCGGCGACCAGCACCGAAAAAACGCTCTTCTGTCCGGCCAGAAGGGTGATCCAGGACATCGGCACCAAGGTGACGATGAGGGCTTCGAGAACGATGGCCAAAAGCAGGTATTTGCCGACGAAGAGACCGGCGTCGAGGGTGCGGTCGAGGATGAAGCGCAGCTTGCTGGCGCGGGGGACGATGCGCATGGTCTTGACCGGAATGCCGGCGGCGGCGCCGATTTCGGCGGCCGGGGCGAGACTGCCGTCGTCGCGGTAGAGCGGCTTGAGGCGCACCAGGTTGCCGGCGAGCCAGCCCTGTTTCACTAAGGCCTGGGTGACGAAGCCGGCGGCCAGGCCGAGGACGGCTGCGCCGACGACCTTGAGCAGGGCGAACTCCAGGCCCAGGCCGCGATAGGTCAGCAGCAACGCGTCCGGCCCCATCACCGGCGAGGTGGTAAGCAGGGCCATCAGCGGCGCGATGGGGGTACCCATAAGCGCCAGGGAAATGACGATCGGCAGAATGCCGCAGGCGCACAGGGGGGAAACCATGCCCACCGCCACCGCCAGAACGATGCCGTAAGCCCCGGCGCGGTTGATGGAGTCGCGGATGCGCAGATCGAGCCGGTAGCCCTTGATCAGCCCGACCAGAACGATGGAGAGGAGAAAGAACCACCACATGCGGGCGATTTCGTCCCAGATGACGGCGAGGATCTGCAACAGAATAGAATCGGGCATCGAGAAAATTCCTAAAAAAATCGGCCTCTCGCCCGTTCGCTTCGCTCACTCGAGCGCGCAGAGGACACAGAGAAAACCTTTAAATGCTTAAGGTTTTGTTTTTACTCTGCGCTCTCTGCGAGCTCTAGCGACTGCAAGGAGCGGGCGCGAGGCGGTTTTAGGGATTTAAATCCTCACCGGCTAGCGTTATCGGGGCAATTTCCAGCAGCGCTTCGTCGGGAAGCGTCCAGAGTTGTTCCAGAACCCGGTCGAGCACCCGCGCCACTTCCGCCTGCCGCGCCGCCAGGGTGGCGGGGTCGAGGGTGGCGCGGTCGCGGTCGAGGGCATCGTCGAGGCGGCGGTATTCCCCGGCGATGGCCAGGGCCTCGGGGCGCAGGCCGACCCGCACCCCCCGGCCGTTGCGGTCATCGATCAGATCGAGCACGTGCCGCCCCTCGTCGAGTACCCGTATTTCATGGCAGCCGGTGGCGATGCGAATGCCGTCAAGGGCGCAGGTGTCGATATGGTAGACCGCCCGACGCCGCAGGGAATCGACATGCGCCGCCGCCGCGCGGCCGAGACGCCCGCCGAGGGTGCTCATCGGGCAACGATGGCCGTGCCGGGCATAAATAGCCGCGAAAAATTCACGATCTATCGACATTCCTACTCCCACACACTCGTCACTCGTCACTCAAAACTCATAATGATGCGGACAATCCTGCTCGCGGATTTCATAGTACCTGGCCGTCATGTCCGGGGTCAGAAACTGGCGAACCTCGCGCAAGGCCTTGGCGAAATGCGCCTGGGTGACGATCTCGGCATCCTCCTTGATGGCGTTGACCGTGGCCCGTTTGCAGAGGCTCTCGATATCCCAGCCGACATAGCCCTCGGCCTGCTCGGCCAAGGCGCGCCGGTCGATGCCGGGAGCGAGGTTGGGCATCTTGTCCATGTAGAGATTGAGCATGCCGAGGCGATCCTCGGCGGTGGGGGGATGGACGAAAACCTTGCGGTTGAAGCGTTTCTTCTCTTTGATCAGGGCCTGGTCGACGGTATCGATGCGGTAGCAGGAGCCGAGCAGCATGACGTTCGGCACCTGGTTGATGCGGTCGATCTGCTCGATGAAGAGGCGGTTCAGTTCCTTATCGGCGAAGGTCGGCGGGATCGCCCGCAGATTGCCGGGGCTCCACTCGTAATCGCAGCCGGCCCGGGGGCAGAGCCATTCGCAGTCGGAAACAAAGAGGACACAGGGCGCCTCGTGCACGGCGCAATCGAAGGCTTCGACCAGCTCCGGCCCCTTGCCGAGCATCTCCTGGCCGGAGATGTAGACGAAGGAGACCCCGGCCTCCTTGGCGCAGGCTTCGGCGAGCATGGTGATGCCGGTGCCCAAGGGGCCCCACATCATCACCCCGGCGGGAATGCCGAGGTTGTGCAGCTTGAGCATCTCCGGCTTTTTCAGCGGCAGGCAGACCATCTCCCTGAGGGTCTCCTTGACCTCGGCATAGCCGCCGATGTCGTCCCAGCCGAGCACCGGATCACGCACTTCATAAAAAATATTGGTCAGTTTGCGATGCATCGAACAACTCTCCTGTCTTGGTTACCCTGCGGTCCTTGTCGCCCACGGCTACATCGTTGAGCAACAACCGTGCCACCTTGACGCTTCAATCCCGCCATTATATGCTCATCAAACCTTTCACCCCCAGCTCCGGGAGGGACCGATGAGCTCTTATATCCTCGCCATCGACCAGGGAACCACGGGCACCACCGCCCTGCTCGTCGACCGCGACCTTCAGGTTCGCGGCAAGACCACCGTCGACTTCCCCCAGCACTATCCCCAACCGGGCTGGGTCGAGCACGATCCCGAGGAAATCTGGTTTTCCGTCATCCAGGCCATTCGCCGGGTACTGGGACAAAGCGGAATCGACGGCACCGAGATCGCCGCCATCGGCATCACCAATCAGCGGGAAACGACTCTGCTCTGGGAGCGGGACAGCGGCCGACCGGCGCATAACGCCATCGTCTGGCAATGCCGGCGCAGCGCCGAAATCTGCCGGGAGATGAAGGAACGGGGGCTTGAGCCGCTCTTTCGCGAAAAGACCGGCTTGGTTCTCGATCCCTATTTTTCCGGCACCAAGCTCGCCTGGATGCTGCGCCGCTTTCCCGAACCGCGCCGCCGGGCCGAAAGCGGCAAACTCGCCTTCGGCACCGTCGACAGCTTCCTCGCCTGGCGCCTGACCGGAGGCGCCTGCCATCTCACCGATGCCTCCAACGCCTCACGCACGCTGCTGATGAATCTGCACAGCCTGACCTGGGACGAGGAATTGCTGGGGCTTCTCGACATCCCCCCGCGACTGCTCCCGGAAATCCGCCCTTCCGCCGCCATTCACGGCCACACCCGGGGACTCGGCATCCTCCCCGACGGCATCCCCATCGCCGGTATCGCCGGGGACCAGCAGGCGGCCCTTTTCGGCCAGCTCTGCTTCGAGACGGGAGAGGCCAAATGCACCTACGGCACCGGCGCCTTTCTCCTGGAGAACACCGGCAACCGGCCGGTCGCCAGCCGCAACGGCCTGCTCACCACCGTCGCCTGGCAGATCGGCGATGAGGTCCGTTACGCCCTGGAAGGCAGCGCCTTCATCGCCGGGGCGGCGGTGCAATGGCTGCGGGACGGCCTGGGTCTGATTCAGAACGCGGCGGAGATCGAAGCGCTGGCCGCCACGGTCCCCGACAGCGGTGGGCTGGTCTTCGTTCCCGCCCTTACCGGGCTCGGCGCCCCGCACTGGAAGAGCGAGGCGCGCGGCGTCATCCAGGGCATCACCCGGGGGACGACCTCCGCCCATCTGGCCCGCGCCACCCTCGAAGGGATCGCCCTGCAGATTCACGACCTGGTCCGGGCCATGAGCGAGGATCTCGGCCACCCCCCGCGCTGTCTCAAGGTCGACGGCGGCGCCGCCGGCAACAATCTGCTCATGCAGTTGCAGGCCGACCTGCTCGAAACGCCGGTCATCCGCCCGGCCCTGCTCGACACCACCGCCCTCGGCGCGGCCCTGCTCGCCGGGCTGGCAACCGGCTTCTGGCCCGGCCCCGAAGCCCTGAAACAAAGCTGGCAGGAAGAAGGACACTTCCTGCCAATCATGCCGGAATCAACCCGAGGCGAATTGCTTCAGCGCTGGAACCGGGTTATTCAGGGGCTGTAGGGCCTGCCTCTACAGGTCGTTGAGCAGCCGGTAAATTTTCTGTTCCAGTTCCCAAATGCCGGCGGCGCGGTCGGCGGCGCCCTGTTCTTCCAGCAGAAGGCGGGCGCGATCAAGCTGGTTGTGGGCTTTCAGCAGTACCGGGGTGAGATCCGCCTCCAGACGAATACGGGGAATCTCCCCCACCGCTTCGTAGAGCTCCGAAATCCCTTCCGTCGCCTTGCGCACCTCCCGCAGTTCCCGCCCTTCCTCTTCGCCGGACGCGCCGGCCATCGCCGCCAATACGGCCTGGACATCCACCGCCAATTCTCTATAACGATCGGAAATGCTCATCGACAATGCTCCTTAGTCGGCTTCCGGAGTCCGTTAATTCCGGATTTCAAGGGCACCATACTAGTCAAATCCCCCCGGGAAAACAACGAAAACTTCCGCCGCGAAAACCGTTGACTCGGCTTTGCGCTTCTGTTAGCGTGCTGGTCACAATTTGTAACGCCCTAGGGGAGTGAACCACTGAGAGTCCTGGCAACAGGATGACCCTTTGAACCTGATCCGGATCATACCGGCGTAGGGAAGCGGCGCCCGCCGGAAGAGCAATCTCCCGGCCAAGGCCGCTTTCATCGAGCGGCTTTTTTACGTTATGCAGATCGACATCAACGAGCGTCCCACCGAAATCGCCGCCGGTACCACCCTGGCGCAACTGCGAAACGCCTTCAAACCCGAGGCCGACCTGTGCATCCGCAACGGCTTTCCGGAAAACGAAGACATCGTCCTTAGCCCCGGCGACCGCGTGGTCTTCATCCGCCGAGGGGAGATCCCCGCCGCCGAGGAACTGGAGGCGCTGATGGCCGCCCGCCACACTCCCGGCGTGCATGAGCGGATCAAGAGCGCGACGGTCGGCATCGCCGGCTGCGGCGGCCTCGGCTCGGCCATCGCCGTGGCCCTGGCCCGCACCGGAGTGGGGCATCTGATCCTCGCCGACTTCGACGTGGTCGAGCCCTCCAACCTCAACCGCCAGCAGTATTTCGTCGACCAGATCGGCCTGCCCAAAGCCCTGGCTTTGCGCGACAACCTGGCCCGCATCAATCCCTACGTCCAAGTCACCGTCCACAACGAGCGGCTGACCCCGGAGAACATCCCCGAACGCTTCGGCACGGTGGACGTGATGGTCGAGGCCTTCGACGGCGCCGACCAGAAAGCCATGCTCGCCCAGGTTTTTCTGAGCAAGGTGCCGGGCAAGCCGCTGGTCATGGGCTCGGGGATGGCCGGTTTCGGCCCCTCCAACACCATCGTCACCCGCCGCGCCGCCGCCAACCTCTATCTGATCGGCGACGGCGAAACCGCCGCCCGCCCGGGCGAAGGGCTGATGGCCCCCCGAGTCGGCATCGCCGCCCATCATCAGGCCAACGCCGTGCTGCGTCTGCTGCTCGGCGAAGACCCCGCATGAACCAAGGAACCGCCATGCAGATTACCCTCAACGGCAAGAGCCGTTCCCTCGACCCGATCCCGACCGTCGCCGCCCTCCTCGACAGTTTGAACCTGGATGCAAGCCGGGTCGCCGTCGAGCACAACCGGGTCGTGCTTCTGATGGGGGATTTCGCCGCCACTCCTTTGCGCGACGGCGACGTGCTGGAAATCGTCCAGTTCGTCGGCGGCGGGTAAGCGGGTAAGAGGCGGCAATCAACAAACACAGATCAGGGCGAACACAAGGTTCGCCTCTACATGAGGATAAAGACAATGGATGAACTGATTATCGCCGGGCGCAAATTCAGCTCACGCCTGCTGGTCGGCACCGGCAAATTCGCCTCCAACGCACTGATGGTCGACGCCATGGAGCACTCGGGCTGCGAGATCGTGACCGTCGCCCTGCGCCGGGTCGACATCGACAATCCCGACGACGGCATGCTGCGCCACATCGACCCGAAAAAATACCTACTGCTGCCCAACACCAGCGGCGCCCGCGACGCCGAGGAAGCGGTGCGCCTGGCGCGGCTGGCCCGGGCCGCCGGCTGCGAACCCTGGGTCAAGCTGGAGGTCACCCCCGACCCCTACTATCTGCTCCCCGACCCCATCGAAACCCTCAAGGCCGCGGAGATCCTGGTCAAGGAGGGCTTCACCGTCCTCCCCTACATCAACGCCGACCCGGTGCTGGCCAAGCGCCTGCAGGAAGTCGGCACCGCCACGGTCATGCCCCTGGGGGCGCCCATCGGCACCAATAAGGGGGTGCGCACCGCCGACAGCATCGCCATCATCATCGAGCAGGCCATCGTCCCGGTAGTGGTCGACGCCGGTCTCGGCGCGCCGTCCCACGCCGCCCTGGCCATGGAAATGGGGGCCGACGCGGTGCTGGTCAACACCGCCCTGGCGGTGACGCCCAATCCCGGCAAAATGGCGGCGGCCTTCAAGAAAGGGGTCGAAGCGGGACGCGAGGCCTTCCTCGCCGGTCTCGGCGAACAGCGGCAGAAGGCCGAAGCATCGAGCCCGCTGACCGGGTTTCTGCGGGATTGAAACCGGTCACATCCATCGACTTCCGTAGGGGTGACCCGATGGGTCGCCCTGGGCGAGGCAACGCCTCGCCCCTACGCAAGACAAGGCATTCACTATGACATTTCTCGACATCATCAACCAGTACGATCCCCGGCAGGTGCGGGAAAGCATCGAGTCCAAGACCGCCACCGACGTGGAGCGGGCGCTGGCGGCGGAGCGGCTTCGGCCCGACGATTTGCAGGCGCTGCTGTCGCCGGCCGCCGCGCCCTACCTGGAACAGATGGCGGCACGGGCTCACCGGTTGACCCTGCAACGCTTCGGCAAGAACATCCTGCTCTACGCCCCGCTGTACCTCTCCAACCTCTGCGTCAACGGCTGCCGCTACTGCGGTTTTTCCGCCAGCAACCAGGTGCCGCGCCGCACCCTGACCCTCGACGAGGTCTGGACCGAGGCCAAGGTGCTGTACGATCTCGGCTTCCGCCACATCCTGCTGGTCACCGGCGAGTCGCCGAAGGCGG
>JAVFAR010000047.1:0-21349 GCA_034002365.1 Trichloromonas sp. | reverse complement strand
CCAGGTCCTCCCATTGAAAATCGTAGCTTTGCGGATCGTTGTTCATTTTCAGGGCTCCGTTTTTTCCGTTTTCACGCCGTCGACACGGGTCAGCAGTTCGGCGCGAATCCCTTGCAACTTGGCCTTGAGCCGTGCGCGGTTGTCGGCGCCGACGCGCAGCAGGACTTTCTGTCCGGCACTGCGCCCTTCCAGGTCGGGATCGGCGTACTGGTAGAGGACCTTGGGGCGTTTGAGCAAAATCGGCTCCTCCGGTTCCGGGGTCGCCAGCAGGTGGTCGATGACCGCGATCAGCCGATCGTTGAAATAGGCCTTGGGCTGACCGAGGTTCTCGTAGGCCTTTTGAAATTCGGGATAGAGGCGGACATAGAGATCCACCAGTTCACGGCTGTCGAGGGCGTCGGCGAGCTCCACAAACGGGGTGTAGCGTCGGGCATTGTATGGGTTGATCTGCTCGTCCCCGCCGGCGTCCTGCGTCAGAAAAAGGCCCTCGGCGCCCTTGACCGGCAGTTCCTTGCGCGGCAGTTCCTTGCCGGGGAGGTTGTCGATAGTGACGACGAGGCGGGGGATGAGGTGGTCGAAGATCAGCAGCTCGGAACCCCGTGCCTGCCCTTTGAGCAGGGCGATCAGGCGCGCCGTGACGGCCTCGGGAGCTTCCGTTTCAGGGGCTTCCGGAGGGGCGGTTTCGGCCTCCGACCCTTCAGCCGTCTCTTCCGGCGCCGGGATCGGGGCGAGAGAAAACTGGGGTTCGCTAGGGGCGGGTTCCGCGGCCGGTACCGTGACCGGCGCGGGCGTGGAAATTTCCTGCGGCGGTTTTTTCTGGGTGAAGAAGAAAAGAATCGCGCCGAGCAGGGCGGCGAGCAGGGCGGCGGGAAGAAGGACGTTTTTTTTCATGGAATCCCCCGTGCTGATGACCGGAATAGTTAGCGGTCATACTAGCACAGGCGGGGGGGATGAGGGCAAGCCAATAGGGGGATTTTAACTACTTGTGGACGAGGTCGAGGGTGCCGCGAAACTTGGGACGGCTGTTGCGCAGCAGGCGCCCGAGAAAGAGCGGGCAGCTGTCGTAGTCTTCCGTTTCGCAATAGCAATGCTGCAGAGAGGCCCGGGGGCTGGTGGCGCAGCTCGGTTTGCCTTCACTCGGGGAAAGGGCGAAGAAGGGGCAGCTCTCTTCCGTCGGGAAAAGGTTTTCGGCGGTCGCTTGACTCATGGTGGTTCTCCTTTCGTCGGTTTGATTTCGATGCGGTACTGTAAAGAGGAATTGTTTGCGGGACGTTAGCCTGGTGCGAGACTTTCGTCGTTCATCCCTGGGCCGCGCCTTTTCTTCCCATCAATTTCTAACGCTACTCTCACCGGGAATTAAAGGTACGCCTCTAATCTTCAGCCCAACTCAAATGAAGGAGATGAATCGTATGGAAGTCTGGAAAATGGCGGAATCGGTGGAAGCTGTGGCGAAAGGCTGGTTGCGGGCGCGGCTGCCGGGGCGAATGGCGCAACCCTTGGAGGTGCGAAACGAGCGGGACCATGCGCGCCGGCTGGCGGATCTGCATGCCGAGTGCGACGCCTTGCGCGGACGGATGGGGCGGGAGAGCTATTCGGCGTAGATCATCTTGCGGGTCATGCCGCCGTCGACAACGAAGTTCTGGCCGGTGATGAAGCCTGCTTCGGGACCGAGGAGAAAGGCGGCGAGGGCGGCGATGTCCTGGGGAAGACCGACCCGGCCGACGGGATGCTGGGCACGATCCGCCGCGCTGTGGCTCACCATTCGGCGGGCCGAGGGTTTTTGCATCTCGCCGGTTTCGATCCAGCCCGGGGAGATGCAGTTGACCCGCACTGCGGGGCCGAGGCTGAGGGCCATCGCGTGGGTCAGGGCGACCACTCCCCCTTTGCTCGCGGCGTAGGCTTCGCAATCCGCTTCCGATTGCAGGGCGCGGGTCGAGGCGATATTGACCACGGCTCCATCGCCGGCGGCGCGGAGCAGAGGCAGGGCTTCGCGGGTGACGAGGAAGGGGCCGGTGAGGTTGACCGCCAGCACCCGGTTCCAGTCTTCGAGGGACAAGGCTTCGAGGGGGCCGGAATGGGCATGGGCGAGGGCGGCGTTGTTGACCAGCCCGGAAAGCCCGCCGAAGCGGCGGTGGACCTCTTCGAGGCAGCGGCGCACCGCGATTTCGTCGGCGACGTCGGCGACCACCGTCAGCAGGCGCGGTGACGCCAGTTCCCTTTCGAGAAAGGCGCAGGCCTCGCCGTCGATATCGGCGGCGGCCACGTTGGCTCCGTGGGACAGCAGATCGCGGACGATCCCCTGGCCGATCCCCTGGGCGCCGCCGGTAACGAGAATGGTCCTGCCGCTGAAATCCGTCATCATTTTATCCTCTCGAATCGGCTAAAAGCGGGAATTTACGCCATAAGCTTGACATGGTCGGGCATTCGCTGCTATTGTTCACCATATCAAACGCAGTTCCCGGATGACAACGAAAAGCTCGTAAGCCCTGGAATCCCTCCGGGGTTTTTGTTTTTTTGGAACGCATGAAAGACAGAAGGACATACATGGATTTCAGCACATTCGCCTTTCATCCCCAGGTCGCCGAAGGCATCGCCGCCGCCGGTTACCAGACTCCCACCCCCATTCAGGTCCAGGCCATTCCGGCGGTCATGGCCGGGCGCGACGTCATGGGCCTGGCCCAGACCGGCACCGGCAAAACCGCCGCCTTCGCTCTGCCCATCCTCCACCGGCTGCTTGCCGGGGAGCGCGGCCGGGTGCGGGCGCTGGTCATCGCTCCGACCCGCGAACTGGCCGAGCAGATTCATGAAAACATCACCACCCTCGGCGCCCGCACCGGCTTGCGCGGCATGACCATCTACGGCGGCGTCGGCATCAATCCGCAGTTCGCCAAGCTGAAAAAAGGGGTCGAAATCGTCGTCGCCTGCCCCGGCCGCCTGCAGGATCACCTCGATCAGGGGACCATCGATCTCTCCCATCTCGAAGTGCTGGTCCTCGACGAAGCCGACCAGATGTTCGACATGGGCTTCTTTCCGGCGATCCGCAAGATCCTCAAGCGCCTGCCCGCCCAGCGCCAGACCCTGCTCTTTTCCGCGACCATGCCCGACGCGATTCGCGGCCTGGCGCAGGATGTGCTGAGGGATCCGTTGACGGTGCAGGTTGGTACCACCGCCCCGGCGGTGACCGTCAGCCATGCCCTTTATCCGGTGGAGCAGCATCTCAAGACGCCGCTCCTGCTCGAATTGCTGCGTCATACCGATACCGGCTCGGTGCTGATTTTTACCCGCACCAAGCATCGCGCCAAGCGCCTCGGCGAGCAGTTGGGCAAGGCCGGCCACCGGGCCGCCTCCCTGCAGGGGAATCTTTCCCAGAACCGGCGTCAGGAGGCCCTTGACGGTTTCCGCGACGGCACCTTCCAGGTGCTGGTGGCGACCGACATCGCCGCCCGGGGGATCGATGTCAGCCAAGTTTCCCACGTCATCAATTACGATATCCCCGACACCACCGAAGCCTACGTGCACCGCATCGGCCGCACCGGCCGCGCCGCCCGTTCCGGCGATGCCTTTACCCTGGTGACGACGGAGGATGCCGTCATGGTCCGGGCCATCGAGCGGGTGCTCGGCAAGCCCCTGGAGCAGCGCAAACTCGTTGGTTTCGATTATGCCGTCCCGGCCCCGGTCAAGGATCGCGAGTTTGCCCGTCCCCCGCGTCAGCCTTCCCGGCCCAAGGCCAAGACCAAGGCTCCGACGACGGCCCCGGCCTCTCGCCCGGCGGGCAAGGCCGCGCCCAGCCGGCGCAATAATGCCGGTCGACGCCCGGCCGGTGCCGCTCGCGGCTAAAGCAAAAATCAAAAGGGCCGCGTTTTCGGACGCGGCCCTTTTGTTGGTATGATGTCAATGCGGCTCGTTTTTTTCTGAAGGATTCGCCGGTCCTATGGAAGAGTTTTTGATCGCCCACGGCTATCCCGCCTTGTTTCTGCTCGCTTTTCTCGCCTCGACCCTGCTCCCCCTCGGTTCGGAATGGCTGCTGGCGGTACTGGTGCTCAAGGGCTTCGATCCGGTCGCCTCGGTGTTGACGGCGACCCTGGGCAATACCCTGGGGGCGCTGACCACCTACGGCATCGGCCTCTGGGGCGGCCCGTTACTGGTCGAACGGGTGTTGCGCATCGACGCCGCCGCCCGCGCGCGGGCCGAGCGGTTCTACGCCCGTTACGGGCGCTGGTCGCTGCTCGCCTCCTGGCTGCCGGTGGTGGGCGATCCCCTGTGTCTGGTCGGCGGCATTTTGCGGGTCGGGGCCTTCCCCTTCGTGCTGCTGGTGGCGGCGGGGAAACTGGCCCGTTATGCCGTGGTCGCTCTGGCGGCGAGGGGGAGTGCCTGAATCCCTCTCCTTACCACTTGCTTCCCTGGCGGGAGATGGGATGGGAATATTTTTCCGTGGCATCCCCCTGGGAGCGGCTCCACCAGTAGGCTCCGGCGGCGATGGCGGCGACCAGGGCGAGCAGGGCCAGCAGTTTGAGCAGGCCGTTTCCTTTCATGCGGGCATCCTTTCCATGGGAGTTGGCATCCGCTCGGCCAGGCAGAACGGAAAAAGGCGAAACCCTTGAGTTTCGCCTTTTCTTTTATACGCCTTTCGGTGCTTTTAATCAACCCAGCGGAGTGCGCCGGGCGCGGGCGGTGAGCAGCCGGGGCATGGCCGCCAGTTTCGGCAGCACCAGATCCAGGCGCGGCATGCAGCTGGCCATGGAGGTTGCCAGGGCGGCGCCGTAAGGAATGGACTGGACCAGCAGGAGCACGGCCCAGAGCGTCCCTTCGGGGTTGTGGGGACCGAAGAACCAGAAGCTGGCCATCGCCGAAACGAGCAGCAGCAGGAAGATCTGGGTTTCTTCCCAGGCCATGATGAAGCCTTTGAGCAGCGCCTGGCGCCCTTCCCCCTTGGGGGTGCGCAGGAAGGGATGGCTCGGCTGCAACAGCCCGGTGAAGATCGCCCGGGCGATGGTGTGGGTCAGACCCATGCCGGCGACGGAGGCGGCCAGGCTCTGGATGAAGCTGCATTGGACCCGCGCCCGGTAGAGAATCAGGGCGTGAGCAATCTTGAACAGGAACAGGCCCAAAGTCGGCACCAGGAAGACCGCCAGGGGAACTTCGAAATCCTGGGGGCGCAGCAGAATGCCGATGGTCCAGGCGACGCCGGCCAGGGTGAAGAGCAGGTGCAGGGCGTCGGTGAACCAGGGCATCCAGCCGGTGACGAAGTGGAACTTCTGCCCGGCGGTGAGGTTCGATTTGTTCCAGGGCAACAGCGAACGCCAGTGGCCGCGCAGGATCTGCACCGCGCCGTAGGTCCAGCGCCAGCGCTGGCCCTTGTACCCGGCGAAGCTGGTCGGAGTGATCCCCTCGCCGAAGTTGTGGTTGACGTAGACCGACTCGTAACCGGCCTTGAGCAGGCGCAGGCCGAGTTCGGCATCCTCGCAGATGCACCATTCGCTCCATTTGCCGACCTGCTCCAGGGCGTCGCGGCGCATCAGGGTCATGGTGCCGTGCTGGATGATGGCGTTGCGCTCGTTGCGGTGGACCATGCCGATCTGGAAGAAGCCGTTGTACTCCCAGTTGATCATGGTCTGGAAGATATCCCCCTGCCATTCGCGGTTATCCTGGGGCGCCTGGACAAAGCCGACTTCGGGCTTGTCGAAGTAGGGGACGAGGGCGCGCAGCCAGTCGGGGCTGACGATGTAGTCGGCGTCGATGACCCCGACCACCTGGGCGTCGGGATGGGTCTCACCGAGGGCGAAATTGAGCGCCCCGGCTTTGTAGCCCGGCCATTTGGGCAGATGGAAGAAGCGGAAGTGTTTGCCGAGACGGGCGCAGTACTCCTCCACCGGCTTCCACACTTCTTCGTTGACGGTGTTGTTGTCGATGACCAGAACTTCAAAGTTCGGGTAGTCGAGGGCGGCGAGACCGTCGAGGGTCTTGAAGACCAGTTCCGGCGGCTCGTTGTGGATCGCCAGATGGATCGAGGCCATGGGGAATTCCCGGTCCCGTTCCGGATTCTGCGGCGCGAAGTAGCGCTTCCAGCGCTTGACCCAGAGCATCTCGGTCATTTCCAGGCCGTTGGTCAGAATGACCAGCAGCAGGCCGAGCTGGGCCGGCAGCAGCAGCCCCCAGACGACGGTCCCGGCCGTGGTCATTTCGACGGCCAGGGGGAGCAGCGCCGTCCACGCGAAAAGCGAGGCGGTCAGCTGGATAAGGGCGGCGAAGAAGAGCTGGCCGCGGCGCTTGAGGTTATCCCAGTGGCGCAGGAAGAGGACCATCGGCAGCAGCGCCAGCACCGTGGCCAGGCCGGCTTGCCAGGGCCAGTGGGGCACGGCGGAGATGGCGCCGGTCAGGGGGAACTTGGCCTGGCGCTCGGCGTCGAAAATCCCCCAGTGGGCGCCGACAGCGCCTTCCAGCGCCTTCTTCCAGGGCTGGTCGAAGGCTTCCATGAGGAAGTAGTCGATCTGGTGCTGCTGGGCCAGTTGCAGGAACTCGCGGATAAAGACGGCCTGATTCACCAGCGATGCCTTGGCGCCCATGAAGCGGCTGCCGGCGCTCGGCCAGCCGACTTCGCCGATCACCACCGGCTTGTCGGGGAAGGCGGCGACTACTTCCTGATAGCGGCTGAGGGCCCATTGGGGCGCTTCCTCGGCGGATATGCCTTCCCAGTAGGGGAGGATATGCACGGCGATGAAGTCGACGGCGGCGGCCAGTTCGGGATGCTCGAGCCAGACGTGGGGCGGCTCGGCGCTGCCGACCGGAACCCGGGTCGATTTCCGGACCTGGTCGATATAGGCGCTGAGCTGGGCGACGGTCAGGTCGCCGCGCAGAACCGCTTCGTTGCCGACGATGACCCGCTCGACGCTCGCTTGACGGTTGGCGTTGGCGACCAGGTGCTCGATCTCCGCGCGGTTGTTGGCTTCATCCTGGTCGAGCCAGGCGCCGGCGGTGACCTTCAGGCCGCGCGCCTGAGCCATTTCGGGAACCAGGCCAAGGGTGCCGAGGGAGGAATAGGTTCGCACGCGCAGGGTTTTGTCCTGCACCAGGGCGAGGTCCTGATCGATCTCCTCGGCGCTGGGCAGTTGGTCTTTCATGGCGTCCTGGCCTTCACGGAGCGGGCTGAAGGAGAGGCCGTTGTAGGGTGCGGTCCAATCGGGAGCCGTCGCCGGACGGTTGAGCAGGGTCCAGGCGGCAAGATTGGCAAAAAGAACCAGAGCGATGATCAGAAATCCGGTTTTGCGCATTTTTTAATGTCCCTTCGAAAACTGGTTCGAGGTGAACTTTGCCCTGACAGGCAAAAGCACTCCGATACAAGGGAGGGCGTGAAGCTTCGGTGTGTTGTGAATGGGGGATGTCGGTTTGGCCCGGCAGGGCCGTGAACATAGCGCGGATCCAACCAAGAAGGTCGAAAGAGTGGGAAAAAACAACGCTTGGCAACGAAATTGTGTCAGCGCTTTGGACATCCTTGGACATAAAAATCGTCCACGTCCATTCTTGAGACTATTTCTATCATGATTCTGTTAAGGAGTCAATAAGATTGTCAGCATCCCGTGAGGCTCGGGTTGCCGCCCCTGGCCTTGATTGAGGTGCGGCAACCCGGGTAAGGGCGAGGATTGAAACGGTTCGTGGTGGACACGCCACCACCGGCTCAGGCTCAGGTGAAGCCGCCGCTGCCGCAGTGGGCGGAAGTGGCCGCCGGACGGGAAACCGCAGGGCGGGCGGCGGCTCCGCATTTCGGGCAGGGCTGCTCGTCGCTGCGCTGATGCTGTATTTTCTCGAAACGGTAACCACAGGCCGGGCAGGCATATTCGTAAATGGGCATGGCGTTCTCCTTCGTAAAAGTGCCACGTCAATATATATAAAAAAAACGAATATTGTCAACCCCGCCGCCGGGCCGGCTATTTGAGACGGCCGAGCAGACGCAGCATGCCGTCGAGGCTGGTGTAGGGATGGGGTGGGCAGCCGGGAATGTAGAGATCGACGGGGAGCAGGTCGCCGATGCCCTGGTGGATTTCCGGGCTGCCGCTAAAGGGGCCGCCGCTGATGGCGCAGGCGCCGGCGGCAATGACCAGTTTCGGCTCGGCGACGGCGGCGTAGGTATCGAGCAGGGCGCCCTTCATGTTTGCCGTGACCGGGCCGGTCACCAGCAGGCCGTCGGCGTGGCGGGGAGAGGCGACGAACTGGATGCCGAAACGGCCGAGGTCGAAGACCAGGGTGCCGAGGACGTTGAGGTCGGCTTCACAGGCGTTACAGCCGCCGGCGGAGACCTGGCGCAATTTCAAGGAACGGCCGAAGAGGCTTTGCATACGGGCGTTGAGGGCGGCGACTCGCGGCGCGGCGTTTTCCTTTTGCAACAGATCCTCGCGGCGGGAGGCGGCGAGATGATAGTTGCCGCTCAGGCGCAGAGTCCCTTCGGGGCAGGCGCGGGCGCAGTCGCCGCAGAAGAGGCAGCGCCCCAGGTCGAGGACGGGACGTCCCTCTTCCAGGCGGAGGGCGTCGGTGGGGCAGATTTCCAGGCAGGCCCGGCAGTTTTCGGGACAGGCCGTCGTGGGGAGTTGCGGCAGGCCGCGAAAGCGTTCCGCCAGCACCGGCTCGACCTTGGGAAATTTGCCGGTGCGGTAGCCTTGCCGCCAGCGTTCACGGATGATTTTCAGCATGGCGTGATCCTTTTCATCCCCTTACAGATCGAATCCGCAATAGGAGAGGTTGAAGCTTTTGTTGCACAGGGGAAAGTCGGAAATCTGTTCGTTGCGCAGGGCCATGGCCAATCCGCTCCAGTTGTGAAAAGAGGGATCGACGATTTTGTAGCGGCGGAAACGTCCCTGGTCGTCGGTCAGGGCCACATGCACGAGTTCGCCGCGCCAGCCTTCGACCAAGGCGGCGGTGAAGAGCCCGGCGCCCGGCTTTCCCGGGGGGATGAGATGCGGACCCTCGGGGAGTTTTTTCAGCTGTTTCTTGACCCAGCTCAGGGCGGTGTACAGCTCCCGGCGGCGGATCAGGGCGCGGGCGTTGACGTCGCCGTCCGTCTCCTGGGGGATGGTGTCGAAGTTGCCGCGCCAGGCGCCGGTCGGATGGGTCAGGCGGATGTCCCGGCGCAGGCCGCAGGCGCGGGCCGCGACCCCAACCAGGCCGAGCTGCTCGGCGGCCTCCTGGGAAACCAGGCCGACCCCTTCCATGCGCCCAAGGACTGAAGGGCTGTCGAACATCAGCTCGATGGCCCCGCGGGTGTTGTATGCCACCTGTTCCAGCCGTTTCAGGATGAGATCGGAGAGGGCCGTATCGCAGTCGATAAGGGTGCCGCCGGGGCGGACCAGACCGCGGCCAAAACGGTTGCCGCAGAGTTCGGAAGTGAAGTTGAGATAATCCCCGCGCAGACGGCCGCAATAGGCGGAGGTGGGCAGAAAGCCCACATCCCCGGCGATGGCGCCGAGATCGCCGACGTGATTGGCCAGCCGTTCGAGTTCCTGGCCCAGGGTGCGCAGTATTTCGCCCCGGGGCGGCACCTCGGCCGCGGCCAGGGCTTCAATGACCTGACAATAGGCGGTCATATGGCCGGTGCTGGTGTCGCCGGCGGCGGTCTCCATCTGAAAGGGGGTGGCCTTGCGCGGGCCGCCGACGAGCAGGCGTTCGATCCCGCGATGCTGATAGCCGAGGGAGATTTCCAGATGCATGACCTCTTCGCCGTGACACTGGAAGCGAAAATGCCCCGGTTCGATGACCCCGGCATGGACCGGCCCGACGGCGACCTCATGCACTTCGTCGCCGTCGATCCGGTAGAAATCCATCTCCCCGACGAGGGGGCGGCGGTCGGTCGGGCGGTTCCAGGCATCCCGGCCCGAAATCCATGCCTGATGAAAGCGCACCGGCTTGAACCAGGGATGTCCCTCGGCCACGACCCCGTACTGCTCGGCGATCTCCCGTTCGAAGAGATGCAGTTGCGGGCAATCCGGTGTCAGGGACGGGAAGCTCTCGCCGATGGCGGTCTTGAGCAGAGCCAGATCCCCCTGGCGGTCCCGGGCGATCAGGGCGTAGAGATCGAGCTTGGCGGAACCGTCGGCGGTATCGGCGAAACAGGCGGAGACCCGGCCGCCGGCCGCGACCAGATCGAGCACCGCCTGGGCGTAGTCGGCATAGGGCAGGGACGGAATGTCGACGAGCTTCAGAGTCTCGCCGGGGCGGAAGGTCAGGCAGCCGTTGGGCGTCATGGTGTCGCCTCCAGCAGGGCGGCGGCCTGCTCCAGACCGACCCGCAAAGGCTCGGGCAGATAGAGCCCGAGGACCAGCACCAGGGCCAGCAACACCAGCGGCGGGCCGGCGAGCATGGCCGAATCGCGATGTTCGGAAGGGGGCGTATCGGCGGGAACCTCCCCTTGAGTGGCCATCAGCACCGTGCCGCCCATGCCGATGAAGACGATGGCCAGCAGCAGCAGAAAGAGGCCGCCGAGCCAGGGGTGCCCTTCGCCGAAGATCCCCCGCAGGATGGTGAACTCGCTGATGAAGGGGCCGAAGGGGGGGCTGCCGGTGATGGCCAAAAAACCGGCGATGAAGATCCCCGCCGACAGGGGCACCCGGCTCAGGGCGCCGCGCACTTCGCTGAGATGTTTGCTGGCGTAGGCGCGCTGGATGTTCCCGGCGGAGAGGAAGAGCGCCCCCTTGGTCAGGGAATTGTTGATCAGGTGGAGCATGGCGCCGAAAGTCGCCAGTCCGCCGATGCCGACGCCGAGGGCGAGAATCCCCATGTGCTCAACGCTGGAGTAGGCGAGCATGCGCTTGACGTCCGGCTGTTTGACCACGAAAACCGCCGCCAGGGCCAGGGAGAGCAGGCCCATGATGACCAGGGATTGGCGGGCCAGGGCGAGGTCGCCGGCGGCGGCCATGAGCTGCACCCCGCGCAGGATGCCGAGGAAGGCGACGCTGGTCAGACCGCCGGCGAGCAGGGCGCCGACCAGGGCCGGGGCTTCGCCGTAAGCGTCCGGTTTCCAGCTGTGCAGGGGGGCCAGGCCCATCTTGGTGCCGAAACCGACGAGCAGAAAGACGAAACCGGTGTGCAGCCAGGGGCGCGAGGAACTGCCGACGGTGGCGAGCAGTTGATCGAATTGCAGACTGACCGGCTGGCCGACATGGAGGACGGCGTAGGCCGTGCAGAGAATGCCGAGCATGGCCAGGGCGATCCCCACCGAACCGAGGAGCAGGTATTTCCAGGTCGCTTCGATCGAGAGCCGGTTGCGGTTGTAGTAGATGAGGGGCGCGCTCGCCAGGGTCGTGGTCTCCACCGCTACCCAGAGCAGGCCGAGATGATGGGCGACCGTGGCCAGGGTCAGGGTGCCGAGAAAGAAGAGCAGGCACGGCACCATCGCCCGGTTGTCCCGCTGCTGCTCGTGGAAGCGCAGGTAGGCCACGGCATAGATGGAGCAGAGGAGAAAGAGCAGGCTGGTGACGATCAGCACCAGGCGGCCCAGGGGGTCGAGAAGCAGCCATTCGCCGGTCCCGGTCGGAGACAGAGGGGTGGCCAGGGCCAGGGCGAAATGCCCGGCTGCGACCAAGGGGAGCAGCCATCCGCCCAGGCGCAGGGGGGGGAGCAGGGCGGCGGAGACGGCGGCGACAAGCGGTAACAGGATCAGCGCGGTAATCATGTCATTCCTTCAGGGCGGAAAGGCGTTCGGTATTCAGGGTGGAGAATTCCCGGTTGATCTGGTTGATGACGATGCCCATGACGAAGGTGGCCACCAGCAGGTCGAGAAGCACGCCCGCCTCCACCATCAGCGGCAGGGCTTCGGCGAGAAGCACGCCGAGAATGAAGATGGCGTTCTCGAAGATCAGGTAGCCGAGCACCTGGGTGATCGCCTTGCGCCGGGTGCTGAGGAGCAGAAAACCGGTAAAGAGCGTGGCCAGGGCGGTGGGGATGAAGAGGCTGTCCCGGTGCTCCGCCACCAGCGGCAGGTGCTCGGCGAAGATGAAGGCGGCCGAGGTGCTCAGGGCGCCGATGAGCAGGGTCGGGATGTAGCCGATCAGCGGTTCGACCTCCCGCCGGATGCGCACTTCGCGGATGGCGCGGAAGAGCAGCCAGGGGATGAAGATCCCCTTGAGGGCGAGGGCGCCGACGCCGAGGAGCAGGCTGTGCCCGGTCGGGCCATGCACCGTCACCGGCAGAAGCGAGATGATCGCCCCCTGCAGGGCGACGACACGGATGCAGGCACCAAGACGGCTGCTGCCCAAGGTGAAGAAGTTGCAGAGGATAACGGACAACAGCAGCAGGTTGTTGAGGTCGTGCATGAGTTGCTCCAGAATGTAAGTGACGCTCGGATGGTGACGAGTAACGAGTGACGAGTTTCGGGACGGAGGTTTTTCATCACTCGTTACTAGTCAATGCTCCTACTGCCTCAACAACAGCACCATGGCGAAAGCCGAGAGCAGTGTGGTGCCGACCAGCACCTGGGGGACGCGGATCAGGCGCAGCCGGGCCATGATCGATTCGACCACGCCGATCAGAACCGCCAGGGCGAGCATCCCCGCGACGAAGACCGCCAGGTTGAGCCAGTCGTTCGGGTAAGTCATGGGCAGGGCCATGCGCACCAGCACCGCTCCGAGGACGAAGAGCTTCATGGCCGCGCCGTAGAGGATCAGGCCGAAGGCCGGGCCGCTGTGGTCGAGGACCATGACTTCGTGGATCATGGTCAGTTCCAGATGGGTGTTGGGGTCGTCGAAGGGGATGCGCGAATTCTCCACCAGCAGGACCACAAAGAGGCTGACCAGGGCCAGGCCGAGGGCCGCGCCCGCCTGATGCCAGGAAAGCGGCAGCGTCGGACCGAGCATGGCGCCCAGGGAGAGGTCCCCGGCCAGGCGCGCCAGGACGATGAGGACGAAGAGCAGGGTTGGTTCGGCCAGGCAGGAAAAGGTCACTTCCCGGGCCGCCCCCATCCCCTCGAAGCTGGAGCCGGTATCGAGGGCGGCGCCGGCGGTGAAAAAGCGCGACAAGCCGAAGAGGTAGACGAAGAGAATCAGATCGCCGCTGAAGGAGACCGGCGCCGGGAGCGCGCCGAAGGGGATGAAGAGTGCGGCCAGGGGCGGTACGGCGAAGCCGATCAGCGGCCCGGCGAGAAAGACCCAGGTGGTCGTTTCGCTCAGCACCATGCCCTTGCGCGCCAGCTTCCACAGGTCGAAGTAAGGTTGCAGCAGGGGCGCGCCCCAGCGGCCGGCGAAGAGTGCCTTGGTCTTACCGATGACCCCGAGCAGGAGCGGGGAAAGAAGAAAAAGCAGCAGCAGGTGTAACAGGGCATTGCCGATCATGTTCAACCTCGCGACAGGGTGGCCAGGGTCAAGAGCGCGACCAGGGCCAGGGCCACATAAAGAAGATAGAAACTGGTGCTGCCGTTCTGGATCAGAGCCCGCAGCCGGGTGAAGACGCGAATCGCCCCGCGACAGACGGGGATCACCCCCCGGTCGAGGAAGGTATCGGGGGTGTGGCGGGAAAATTCCGCGGCGCCGGGGAGCAGTCCCCGGGCTTCCCCGCCGTGTTGGTCCGGGCGCAGTCCCCAGCGAAAGAGGTCGACCAGCATCGCGCCGAAGGAGGAGGCGGTGTATTGCATGCGCGCCGTCGGCAGGGGATAACCGCAGCCCCAGGTCGCCGTTCGCGGTGGTTCCTTGTGCCGGCTCAGGCGCAGGGCACCGGCGGCCGCGGCGAGCAGCAGCAACAGCCCGAGAGCGCTCCAGCTCAGGGCGGCGGCTGGGGCATGCTCCGTCAGCAGGGTGGTCGGCGTGGTCATTCCCGACCAGAGGGCCGCCGCCTGGGCGAGCAGGGGCAGGAGCGCGCCGGGCCAGAGGCCGATACCCAGGCAGCAGGCCAGAAGTACGCCCATGGGCCAGAGCATGCCGCCGGGGGCCTCATGGGCCTGGGCGGCGGCGGGAGTGCGGGGCGCCCCGAGAAAGGCGATGCCGAAGACCTTGACAAAACAGGCCAGGGCCAGCCCGCCGATCAGGGCCAGGGCGGGAATGGCGAAGAGGCTCAGGTGCGGGCCCAGGGTCTCACCGCCCAGGGACTGGAAGAGGCCGAGGTAGATCAGCCATTCGCTGACGAAACCGTTCAGCGGCGGCAGGCCGCAGATCGCCACGGCGCCGCCGAGAAAGGCGATGCCGGTCAGCGGCAGGCGGCGCAGGAGTCCGCCGTAGCGGTCGATTTCCCGGGTGCCGGTGGCGTGAATCATCGCTCCGGCGCCGAGAAAAAGCAGGGATTTGAAGAGCCCGTGGTTGATCACATGGAGCAGGGCGCCGGCCAGGCCGAGGAGCGTCAAGAGGGGCAGGTCGTAGCTTTTACCGAGCAGCGCGGCGCCGAGGCCCATGGCGATGATGCCGATGTTCTCCACGCTGTGATAGGCGAGCAGGCGTTTGATGTCGTGCTGGGCGATGGCGAAGACGACGCCGAGCACCCCGGAAATCACCCCCAGAATCAGGATGGTCGAGCCCCACCAGGCCGGCGGCGCGGCGAAAAAGCCGCTGACGCGCACCAGGCCGTAAATCCCCGATTTGATCATGACCCCGGAGAGGAAGGCGGAAACGTGACTCGGGGCGGCGGCATGGGCGCCCGGCAGCCAGATGTGCAGAGGCGTCAGTCCCGCCTTGACCCCGAAGCCGAAGAGGGCGAGAAGAAAGATCGCCGAGGCCGGTCCGCTGTTGGCGTCGAGGGCGCCTGGGGTGGGAAAGGCGAAGCTGCCGAAGCTTTGTTCCAGCAGGATGAAGAGAGCGAAGAGGGCGAGGGTGCCGGTGTGGGCGCTGGTCAGGTAGATGAAACCGGCGCGGCGGGTTTCCAGGTATTTCTCCTCGGTGGTGACCAGGAAAAATCCGGCCAGGGCCATGATCTCCCAGGCGGCCAGAAAGAGCAGGCCGTTGCGCGCGGTCAGCACCAGCGTCAGGAAACCGGCGATGAGGCCGTAGAAGAGGCGCAGGCGACGGCCGGTTTCGGGGTGGGTCCGATGCGGCCAGTAGCCGAGGGCATAGACGGCGCCGAGGGCGCCGATCAAAAAGACGGGGAAGAGAAAACAGGCGGAGATGGGATCGATGGCCAGGACGAAGGCGCCCCCCGGTACCGGCCAGGGGAGGGAGATGCCGGCCTCGGCCGGATGTTTCAGGGCGGCGACCGTTCCCCCCGTTCCCAGCAGGGCTCCGGCCAGCAGCAGCACGAGTGCCGTGCGCTCCCCGCCGTTGGCGCGGCCTCGGCCGAAGAGCCCCGGAACCCCGGAGCAGAGCAGCAGCAACGTGCCTGCGATAAAGACCGTCATGATCATAGGATTCCCTTTTCGACCAGGACTATCCACCCCAGCAGCAGGGCGCAGGTAAGAAAGATGTAGAGCAGATAGATGTGCAGCCGCCCCTGCTGCAACCAGCGCAAATGGCTGAAACGCTCGGCGATGGACCGGAAGCCGGGGGCGAACCAGCGGTGCAGGAAGGGATCGAGGGAGCGTTGCGAGAGTTCGGCGGTTGCCGGAAAGAGCTCGCGGGACGCGGGCTTGCGCAGTTCCGGCTGGAGCAGCGCGGGAATCGCCCGGGTCTGGATCATTTCGCCGTAGCCGGTGGCGGTATAGGACATGCGCGCGGTCGGCAGGGGATAACCGCAGCCCCAGGTCGGGCGCCGGGGGAATTTGCGCCGCGTCAGAATCCAGGGAATCAGGGTAAGTGCCGCCAGAATCAGCAGCCCCATCAGGGTGACCCGCTCCAGCGGCAGTACAGCCAGGCCGGCCAAGGGGGCGGAGAGTTCGGGTTGGCGCAGCAGTTTTCCGGTCAGGGGGCCGATGAGGCGCAGCAAGGATCCGGGGAAGACCCCGGCGAGCAGACACAGGGGGAGAAGCAGGGCCATGGGCCAGAGCATCCAGCGGCTCGCTTCGTGGGCCGCGGCGGCTTCGGGGCTGCGCGGCGCGCCGAGCAGGGCGATGCCGATGAGGCGGGTGAAGACCGCCAGGGACAGTCCGCCGACCAGGGCGAGCAGGCCGACCAGCAGCAGCGGCCCGAGGGCGTACAGGGCGCTCGCGGCGGCTCCGGCCTGAAGCAGTCCCCGATAGATCAGCCATTCGCCGACAAAACCGTTAAAGGGGGGGAGGGCGCAGATCGCCAGGGCGCCGCCGATGAGCAGGGCACCGGTCATCGGCATGCGTTTGAGCATCCCTCCCATGCGGTCGAGATTACGCGTCCCGGCGCTGTGCAAGAGGGCGCCGGCGCCGAGAAACATCAGGCTTTTAAAGAGGGCGTGATTCCAGAGATGCAGCAGCCCGCCGGCCATGGCGAGCATGGCGACCGTCGGCAGGTCGCGGGCGGCGGCGAGCCAGGAAAGACCGAGGGCGAGAAAGATCAGGCCGATATTTTCCACCGTCGAATAGGCCAGGCAGCGCTTGATATCCTGCTGCAGCGCGGCCAGGGCGATGCCGAGGAGGGCGCCGGCCATCCCCAGAACCATCAGCAACTCCCCCCACCAGGCCGGTGCCGGGGGGAGGAAGCCGACGATGCGCAGAATGCCGTAGATGCCGGTCTTGATCATGACCCCGGACATCAGCGCCGAAACGTGGCTCGGCGCGGCGGGATGGGCGTCCGGCAGCCAGACGTGCAGGGGGAAGAGTCCCGCCTTCGAGCCGAAGCCGACCAGCGCGAGCAGGAAGAGGAGGGCGGCGGGGGCGGGCGCGAGTTGCCCCAGGGCCGCGAAGGCGCTGAATTCGGGAGAGCCGCTCCAGTGCGCGGCGAAGAGAAAGAGGGCGAAGAGCGCCGCCGCGCCGAGATGGGTCGAGAGCAGATAGAGCCAGGCGGCTTCGCGAACCTCCTTTTTCCGGTGGTCGAAGGCGACCAGAAAGAAGGAAGTCAGGGACATGCATTCCCAGGCGGCGATGAAGAGAACCGCGTTGGCGGCGGTCACCACCAGGATCATGGCAGCGATCAGGAGGGTGTAGAAAAACCAGGCGGCGCCCAGGGGACGGCTGCCCGCCTGCTCCTTGAGATAGCCGTGACCGTAGATGGCGCAGAGCAGGGCAAGCAGGAGAATCGGTACGAGAAAGAAGGCGGCCAGGGGATCGAGGGTCAGGGTGAAGCTGCCGCCGGGAACCGGCCAGGGGAGACTCAAGGTCTGGGAGCGTTGTTCGAGGAGGGTGCGCCCCGCCGCCGTCAGGCCGAGAAGAGCGGCGATCAGGGTGGCGGCGATGCCGAAGAAGGCCGCGGGTGCCGCCCGCCGCCCGCAGCCGAGGGCGGCGAGTCCGCCGGAAAGCAAAGTGAGAAGCGCCGGCAGGATCAGGTTCATGGCCGACTCGCCTCCAGTTCCGTTTCCGCCTGGCGCAGCGCGGCGAGAATTTCCTCGCGGCTCCCCTCTTCGGTAAGAATCTTTTTGAACCGGGGATTTTTCAGGGCGAACCCCAGTTGCGAAAGAAGATGCAGATGACTGCGCAGGGTCGGGGCGATGACGGTCAGCAAAAAACGAACCGGCAGGCCGTCAAGAGCCTCGAAGTCCACCGGCTGTTCGAGAAAGCAGAGGGTGACGGTCGATCTGGTCAAATGCAGCAGGGCGGGGTTGCGCGGGTGGGGGATGGCGATCCCCTCGCCGATGCCGGTGGAGGCGATCCGCTCCCGGGCGAGCAGCACCTGTTGCAGATGACCCCGGTCCACTTCCTCGGGCAGCCGCAGGTGCTGGGCGACTTCGGCCAGCACCCGTTCGCGGTTGTCTCCCTCTACCCGGTAGAAGATGCCCCCGGCTTCGAGGGCTTCACTCAGCAGGGGCAGGGGGGCGGCGTCGGATTCCGGCTCGTCGAGCAGTTCGGCGGCGACCCCCATCCGCCGGGAGGTCGCCCATTCGAGCAATTCAGCGCGGTTGAAGCGGTACTGCTCGTGAACGCGGTAGGCCGGCACGACGTCCTGCTTGATCCAGCGGTAAATGGTTTTTTCCGAGACGCTCAATAGCCGGGCCGCGTCTTTTACCGATAAGTTCATTTGTACCCCATGTGTGACATAATGGTCTATCGTTGGACATCTGTGGACATTAGTTCTTTCTTCTGGATTTTGTCAAGGGGGATTTTTTCGGCAGGGGGCGAGATTTTTGACAAAAAAAGCCATCCGAAGGTGGCTGGAGGAAGGGAGCGTTTTTTGTGGTGCGGTTTCTAGGGGATGGTGTGTAATACCTGTTGTTCCTGGTTCTTGGCCTGGTGCAGGGCTTCCTGAAAACTCAGGCCCACCGGTTTCATCAGGATAATGGCCATGACGCCGAGAATAAGAAAGGCGGCGCTCCAGTTGAGCAGGGCCGTCAGCCAGGGCCAATCGAGGTCGAGGCGTTTGGTCGTGGCCTTGGTCTCTTCCTCGTCCTCGTCGCGGGCGGAGGTGCGCGTGGCCTTGCGCATGAAATACCCCGAACTCATGAAGATGATGGCCGAGACGACGAACTGGGGCATGACCTCAAGGGGCAGTTTTCCCGAGACGAGCATGACGGCGTAGAAGATCAGGGCGCAAAGTCCGAGAAGAATCATGTGCTGGCTGATTTTGCCATTCATGGCGCCCCCCTTGTTCAGGTCTATATGATTCAAAATTTACCGCTGTTCTGAAATAAGTCAAGAGCAAAGTCTGGATAGATAGGAGTGTGGTCAGTGTCCATTTGTGGTATAAAATATTATTTAGCAATTTATGAAACTGGGTTCTGTTTTTCCGAAAGACAAAAAAGATGCCCTCGCAAAAAGTCAGGGTTGATCGATCTGGCGGAAAAGAGACCGTCATATTTCGCTCAGAATCAACGAACTTGCTTCTGTGAATTGTTTGGCGGCCTTGAAAAACTTCTGTTCGACTTTTTGCGAGACCATCAAAAAAGGCTCCCGAGGGAGCCTTCCGGTGCGGCGATATCGGGCCGGTCTTATTTTTTGACCATGCCCAGGGGGGCGACGGTGCGCCCGTAAACTTCGTTGAGAACCTGGGCCAGGCCGGTGTAGATGGCGGAAAGACCGCAGATGATCCCTTCCCAGCCGGCGATGGCTTTGATGGTGTGGTTGCCGGTGGCGTCACCGATGGCGAGCAGGAAAAAGAGAACGGTCAGCGAGCCGAAGACGAACTGCAGGGCGCGGTTGAGGCGTAAGGTGCCGATGAAGAGGACGGCGGTGAAAAGACCCCACATGGTCAGATAGGCGGTCATGGCCGTGGCGTCGGGAGCTTTGCCGAACCCGGTCTGGGGCAGGATGATGAGCGCCACCAGGGTCAGCCAGAAGAGTCCGTAGGAAGTGAAGGCGGTGGCGCCGAAGGTGTTGTTCTTCTTCCATTCCATGATGCCGACGATGATCTGGCCGAGGCCGCCGTAGAAAATCCCCATGCCGAGGATCATGGCATCGAGGGGGAAGAAGCCGGCGTTGTGCAGATTGAGCAGGACCGTGGTCATGCCGAAGCCGAGCAGACCCAAGGGGGCGGGATTGGCGGTGGTGTCGTTCAGGGCGAGGGTGGTGCCGGTTTGCGTGGTGGTTGCGCTCATGGGGCGTCTCTCCTTTGGCGGTGGCCTGGGGCAATGGATATCGGGGAAACGGGCCGTTCCCGATGAAAAGCGAAGAAAATGTCACATACGATAATCGCGAGGCGTTAAAAAAGCGGAAAAGCGCCCGGAACCGGCCCTCGACGGTTCCGGGTGCTTTTACCGTTCCTAGGAGTAACGCCCGTCAAGATCAGCAAAGCCCGTGCCAGAGCCCTGGGAAGGGCTCTGTTTTTTAAGTAATCTTAGTTATTACAGTATGTTATATGAGTTTTAGGGGTGAGATAGAGAATTGATTGGTAAAACGCAGTTTTTGCGAAATTGCGAAAAAGTCTTGCGGGGGAGGAGTCTCCGAAGAGGGCTTCGGTTCCGGCAAGGCTCATTTAAGTAGCCTGATTTGGGATATTTTCCCCAGTTTCGCAGCCATTGCCGAAGCGTTGGAAGCGCTGTTTTGAAAATCGAAAAAATTTCGCATTCGCGCAAAACGCGGCGGGATCAGTGGCGACGTAAACTGGTGGGGCGGGAAGTGAACGGAGACTGGGAAGGGATTTTGGCGACCATCGCGGCGGAGGTGCCGCGCAGGGCGCGCAGGGCGGTCGCGGCGCAGACGAAGCCGGTGAGCAGGGCGGCGATTTCAAGAGGGCGGTAGCCGGTGACATGACCGGCGGCGAGCAGGAAGAGAAGCAGGGAACTGCTGCCGAAGACCCAGGGGAGGTCACGGTTGATTTGCAGCGAGGCAACCAGCAGCACGGCCCCGAAGAGACACCAGAGCAATAGATAGGCGGTCAGGGCCGGGGCCCGAGCGGCCCCCGCCGCCGGCAGCAGAAGGGGGAGCGATAGCCAGAAAAAACCGTAGGCGCCAAGGGCGACGGCGCTGAAGTAGCGCTTTTTGACCCATTCGAGAATGCCGACGGTAAATTGCCCGAGCCCTCCGGCGAGAATGGCGAATTTGAAGAACCACTCGGGCAGGGGGAGGAGCTCGGTCAGCCGCAGGCTGAAAATCAACGTGGTCAGGCCGAAGCAGATCAGTCCCAGGGGCGGGAGAGTGCTGAAGGGGCGAGCCGGAAGGGGCCGGGAGGGTTTCGGCGCAACCGGTTTCGGTGTGCGGCCGGGGGAAGTCTCCCCGGGCTCCGGTAACGGTGTCGGCGCTGCCGCCGCCGGCCGGATCGCGGGTTCGGCTTCGCGCTCCATCAGATACTGATAACGGGGGCAGTCTTCGGGCTGGGTCGAGCAGAACTGGCTGATGATCTTGGCGTCGTGGGGGGAGATGTAGCCGCAGCCGACATCGCAGAGATCTTCGTTTTTGCCGTAAAATGGACAGCCCATGGTGTAAATCCCGAATGCGAAGAACGAATCGCGGTCGCGGAGACGAAAAATGCCTCGCACAAGTTAGAGCAACCACCGTACCAATCCGGGAGAATAAAGGAAATAAAAGAACTTATTCAATAAAAACGGTAGGCTGGATTAGCAAGCGGGAAGCGGCCACGGGATTTTCGAAAGGCGGATATTTCGCATTTCTGCGAAGAGATAAATGGGGGCAGGAAGGTTTGGCGACGAACGATCACCCGGACCATCTTCAGAAAGTATAGTAATTGTATATATTTACTTAAATAGGAAAATATACCAAAAAGGTTAATCCGGGTTTGCGAAAGCGCCAGGGGGAAAATGCCGGTTTTTGCAATCGTGCAAGGACATTTTACGAATAGTCTTCCTTTTTGATGTCGTACTTTTTGATCTTGCGGTAGATCGTCGCCATGTTCATCCCCGCTTCCCGCGCCGCCGATTCGATATTGCCGCCGTTTTTCCGCAACAGGCCGATGAGGTAGTTGGTCTCGAAGCGGCCGAGGGCGGCGGAATAGCCGTCCCC
>JAVFAR010000046.1:0-21697 GCA_034002365.1 Trichloromonas sp. | reverse complement strand
ACCAGCGGCCCGATGACCGCCGCGAAGGCGGCGCCGGAGTTGAGGCCGAAGACGGCGATGGCGACGGCGATGGCCAACTCGAAGTTGTTGCTGGCGGCGGTGAAGGCCAGGGTCGTGGTTCGGCTGTAGTCCGCGCCGACCTTTTTCCCCATCCAGAAAGAAACCAGGAACATCACCACGAAATAGATCAACAGGGGAAGGGCGATGCGCACCACGTCGAGGGGAATCCGCACGATCAGATCCCCTTTCAGGCTGAACATGACGACGATGGTGAAGAGCAGGGCGATCAGGGTGATGGGGCTGATTTTCGGCACCACCACGGCATGGTAGCGATCGCGCCCCATGAGCTTGACGCCGATGAGGCGGGTCAGCGCCCCGGCGATGAAGGGGATGCCGAGATAGATGAAGACGCTTTCGGCGATCTCGCCGATGGTGATGTCGACCACCGCCCCTTCCAGACCGAAGAGCGGCGGCAGCACGCTGATGAAAAACCAGGCGTAGACGCTGAAAAAGAGCACCTGAAAGATGCTGTTGAAGGCGACCAGGCCGGCGGCGTATTCGGTGCTTCCTTCGGCCAGTTCGTTCCAGACGATGACCATGGCGATGCAGCGGGCGAGGCCGATGAGGATCAGGCCAACCATGTATTCCGGGTAGTCCCGCAGAAAAACGATGGCCAGCACGAACATGAGCATCGGGCCGATCACCCAGTTCTGCACCAGCGACAGGCCGAGGATGCGCTTGTTACGGAAGACGTCCGGCAGTTCCTCGTAACGCACCTTGGCGAAGGGGGGATACATCATCAGGATCAGCCCGGCGGCGATGGGGATATTGGTCGCACCGACGGTGAACAAATCGACGAAATGCTTGACCCCGGGCAGCAGCCAGCCGATGCCCACGCCAATGAGCATGGCGGCAAAGATCCACCAGGTCAGATGACGGTCGAGAAAGGAGAGGCGTTTGGAGACGGTCGGCATAATTAAATTTCCTTGTAGGGGCGAGGCGCCGCCTCGCCCCTACGGGTTGGCGTGGATGGATGCTAATTCCTTGTCGAAAAATTCCCGCATGGTGCGGCGGATGTCGTCCCGCACCCGGCGGTAGACGGCCATGACTTCTTCTTCCGTCCCGGTTGCCTTGGGCGGGTCCTCGAAGCCCATGTGCAGCCGCTGCACGCCGCCGAAGAAGAGCGGACATTTCTCATTGGCGTCGCCGCAGAGGGTGATGACGTAATCGAAGGTTTCCCCTTCATACTTGCCGATGTGGTCCGAGCTGTTGCCGGAGATGTCGATGCCGAGCTCCATCATCACCCGCACCGCCCTCGGGTTGAGCCCGTGCGGCTCGGTGCCGGCGGAATAGGCCGCGATGCGCCCGGCGAAATCGTGATTGACCAGGGCGTCGGCCATCTGGCTGCGGCAGGAATTGCCCGTACAGAGAAACAGGACTTTTTTCACTCCAATCTCCCTCAAGGCCGCGCCTTTGGCAGCAGTTCCATGAAATATCTGGCCTCGTCGCCGCGCGGATTTTCCATCACGCCGAATCCCGCAAGGCCTTCAGCGCCGCCTCGCGAATCAGTTCCTCGGGGATGTCCTCATAGGTCTTGCCCTGATAAAGCAACGTCCGGCATTCCGTATCCTCGCCGATCAGGCAGGAGCAGGAACAGCATTCGTTGCTCGAAATCTCGGCTCCATCAAGCAACTCCTCCAGCGGAACACCGTTGAACAGGACCAGGTTCGACTGGGCGATGGACGACGCCAGCAGGTGGGTTTCATGGAACTCGACCGTGACGCCCTTGGTGCGCGAGAGCTCTTCGATGACCCGACGCAGCGCCGCGCCCGTATCGCCGCAACGGTCGCAGGTTTGTCCGCCCGTTGCAAAATGCCGCCATTCGATCTTCAGGTTTTTCATGAATCGGCTCCGCGTGAAGGGGATGAAAAACTTAGGGCGCGCTGCAGATCAGCCAGGCGCCGCCGGCGATGACGAGAATGCCGCAAATCTTCTTGAGGATGACGGCGCCTTTGGATTTCTCGTTCCAGTCAAGGTAGTGCTGAATGACCTCGGTGAAGGTGCCGGCCAGGACGATCACCGCGCAGTGGCCGAGGCCGTAGGCGAGAAGCAGGCTTGCCGCGTACACCATGTTTTCGGCGGCCTGGCTGAAGGCAACGGCGAGCATCGGCGCCATGTAGGCGAAGGTGCAGGGGCCGAGGGCGACGCCGAAGATCAGACCGAGGAGAAAGGCCGCAAGCATCCCCTTGCGGACCATGCCGACCCCGCCCGGACCGGACCAGGGCAGGGGGATGAAATCGAGCAGGTGCAATCCCACCAGAATGAAGATCCCCGCCACGAACCCGTTCGCCCAGGGGCCGAGATCCCCCAGCATGCGCCCGGCGGCCGCCGTGACGACGCCGATCAGGGCGATGGTGATGAGAATGCCGACGGCGAAGAGGCTGGAGATGAGAAACGCCCGGCGGGTGGTCATCGGCCCCTGACCGTCGATGAAGCCGACGATCAGAGGGATGCCGGCGAGATGGCAGGGGGAGAGGACCACGCTCAATATCCCCCAGAGCAAGGCGGCGGAAAGGGCGATGAGCGGCGTTCCGGTGACGGCGTTGGTCAGGGCGATGAACAGGGATTCCATGGGGAAATTCCTTATGGGGAATCAAATAGCCGTCATTTGTCGAAGTCGTAGCCCAGTTCCCGCCATTGGGCGAGGATGTCTTCCTTGCCGATAAATCCCGAGCGGCGGTAGAGTTCATTGCCTGCGGCATCGTAGAAAATCTGGGTGGGAATCATCCGCACCCCGTACTCGGCGGCCTTGGCCCGGTCTTTCCAGACATCGATGAACTCGACCTGCAGCCGCCCGTCATACTCCTTTTTCAGTTCCTCCAGAATCGGCGCCATCATCTTGCAGGGGATGCATTTATCCGCGCCGAGATCGACGAGGCGCGGCAGCCCTTCGGCCCCGGCCGTGTCGGCAGCCAGCAAAAAAAGAACGACAAATGGAACCATCCGTGCGGCCAATGCTCGCATCATCGTAAATCTCCTTATCCGGGTTTTCAGGAGCGCAGCAGTTGCAGGATCTGTTCGGGCTTGAGCAGCTTCCCCTGGCTGACCAGTTTGCCGTCGATGGCCAGGCCCGGCGTCGTCATGCAGCCGAACTTCATGATCTCGTTGAGGGTGGTGACCTTCTCGAATTCCGCCTCTTCCCCCGACTGCTTGACCGCTTCCCTGGCATTGTTCATAAGATCGTTGCACTTGGCGCAGCCGCTGCCGAGAATCTGAATTTTTTTCATGGTTTTTCCTCCGTTTGAGTAAGGGGAGCACGGTCAGCCGACTCCCGGTGGGTTAAAACAAGGCGCCGTAAATCAAACCGGATAGCGTTGCCATGACGATGACCAGACTGACAAAGACCACGGTCTTTTTCGTGCCCATGACGCTGCGGATGACCAGCATGTTGGGCAGGGAGAGGGCCGGACCGGCGAGCAGCAGGGCCAGCGCCGGTCCCTTGCCCATGCCCGCGCCGATCAGCCCCTGCAGAATCGGCACCTCGGTGAGGGTGGCGAAGTACATGAAGGCGCCGACGACCGAGGCGAAAAGGTTGGCCCACAGAGAGTTGCCGCCGACCAGACCGGCGATCCAGGACGACGGAATCAACCCCTCGTGATCGGGACGGCCGAGCAGCGCGCCGGACGCCAGCACTCCCCAGAAAAGCAAAGGCATGATCTTTTTGGCGAAATCCCAGCTGGCCGCAAACCATTCACGCAGTTCACCCGCTTCGTCCTTGCCGGTCGCGGTCAACACCGACAGAGCGATGGTTCCGGCGACGAAGGGGATAACGGGATTGTCCGGAAAGATCAGGGCCAGCGCCGCCACCGGCAACGCCGCCAGCAGCATGCGCAGTTTGCCGACTTGAAACCAGCTTACCAGCATGATCGCCAGGGCCAGGGAGAAGAGCCCGGTGACAAGCCATTTGGCGGAATAGATCGCCTGCCAGGGCCCGGTCGGATCGGCCGGCTTGCCCCAGTTGGCGAAGACCAGGATGCCGACCATGACGGCAAAGTAGAGGGAGGTTTGCCACAGGGGGCGGGCCACTTCCGGTTCGGGCATCCCAGCCGCCGCTTCGAGCTTTTCCTGTTCTTCCTTACGAAAAAACAGGTGCATGAGCAGGCCGATAATGACCGCGAAGCCGACCGCCCCTACCGCCCGGGCAATGCCCATTTCCGGCCCGAGGACGGCGGCGGTCAGGACGATGGCCAGGATGTTGATGGCCGGCCCGGAGTAAAGAAAAGCGCTGGCCGGTCCGAGCCCCGCCCCCATGCGGTGGATGCCGGCGAAGAGCGGCAGGATGGTACAGGAACAGACCGCGAGAATCGTTCCCGACACCGAGGCGACGCCGTAGGCCAACAGCTTGTTCGCTTTCGGTCCCAGGTACTTCATGACCGCCGCCTGACTGACGAAAACCCCCACCGCCCCGGCGATGAAAAAAGCCGGCACCAGACAAAGCAGCACATGCTCCCGGGCATACCATTGGGCCAGGTGCAGGGCTTCCCAGAGGGCGTTTTCGAGGCGTTTCGTTTCTTGCAGCCAGTCCACCGGCAGCCAGTAGCAGGCGACGAAAACGGCAATGATCGCGGCCAGCGATTTCCACTCGTTTTTCCAGTTCATCCGATACGTCCTTGAGTTGAATCTTGCTGTTTGGCCGAATAGCCAAATATCCGGGCAAAAAAGGGCCGGGCTAGCGACAGCCCCCCGCCAGGCAAGCAACCCGAGCCTCGGCCTGGGATTGCAGTACCGATTCCACGCAGTCGAAAAACTTGAGCATGCAGGGAATCCGCAGCCGGTAGTAAACCTGATTGCCCCGCTTGTCGTCCTCGACGATTCCGGCCTGGCGCAAGACCGAAAGATGCTTGGAAACCGTCGAAATATCGGCGCCGATCATCTCGGTCAGTTCACAGACGCAGCGTTCATTCTGTTCCAGCTCTTCGATGATCAGCAACCGGCTCGGATGGGCCATGGCCTTGAGCACCCGGGCCCGGGCTTCGAGATGAGCTTTGCGTTGTTTGTCCATGGATGCGGCGCTCCTTTGCTTTGGCTGTTTGGCATATTAGCCAAATAGGTGCGGATGTCAAAGATTTTCTTTCTTGATCCGATAAGTTTGCGGTTGAAGTGACCTTAAATGGTTGGGACTTTTCGAATTTTGATAGTTTCTTGCCGCTAAACGTCAAACGGCCTCCCCCGGGAGGCCGTTTGACGTTGGGGGATCAGGCGCATTCGCTGTAGCCGCAGGCGCGGCAGACGCAGCAGCCGCCTTCGTGCTCGACCGGGCCGCCGCATTCGGGGCAGGCGCCGCCGTTGTGCTTGATGGCGACGCCGTCCTCGCCGTGCTGGGCCATGTGCATCTGGATCGCCTTGGCCACGGCATCGGCGCAGGAGGTAACGCGGTTTTCGCCGAAACCGGCGGGCTTGTGGCAGGTGATGCCGATCATCTGTTTCACCGCCTGCCGCGCCTGCACGCCGCTGCGCCAGGCGAGGGAGACGAGGCGGCCGATGGCCTCGCACTGGCTGGCGGCGCAACCGCCGGCCTTGCCCATGGTGGTGAAAAGCTCGAAGAGTCCTTCGTTGTCCTCGTTGATGGTGATGTACAGCGGCCCGCAGCCGGTGGTCATCTGATAGGTGGCGCCGCGCAGGGCCCGGGGGCGCTCGCGCTTGCGTCCCTGTTTCTTGGTTTCCCGGGGGACCGTGTCCTCCGGCGCCGTCTGCTCCTTGCCCACGGACAGCACCTGCTGGTCGCGGCTGCCGTCACGGTAGATGGTGACTCCTTTGCAGCCCAGCTGGTAGGCCAGCCGGTAGACGGTCGCGACATCCTCGCGGGTGGCGCTGTTGCAGAAATTCACGGTTTTGGAGACGGCGTTGTCCGTGTATTTCTGGAAAGCCGCCTGCATGCGGATGTGATCCTCGGGGGTGATGTCGTGGGCGGTGACAAAGACCCGGCGGATATCCTCGGGCACCTGCGGGATGTCCCGCACCGTGCCGTGCTGGGCGATGAGCTTCATCAGCTCCGGCGAATAGAAGCCCCGCTCTCGGGCGATCTTTTCGAAGAGCGGGTGGACCTCGACGAGAATGTCGTTATCCAGCACCTGGCGGACGTAGGAGACGGCGAAGAGGGGCTCGACGCCGCTGGAAGCGCCGGCCATGATGGAGATGGTGCCGGTCGGGGCGATGGTGGTGCTGGTGGCGTTGCGCACCGCCTTGCTCCCCTTCTGATCGAAGGCGCTGCCTTTGAAGTTGGGAAAGGGGCCGCGCTCGGCGGCGAGTTCCATGGACATCTGCCGGGCTTCGTCGGTGATGAACTTCATCAGCGTCTCGCCCAGTTCCACCGCTTCGTCGCTGTTGTAGGGGAGGCCGACGAGAATCAGCAGGTCGGCCCAGCCCATGACGCCGAGGCCGATCTTGCGGTTGGCGCGGGTCATCTCGGCGATCTGGGGAATGGGGTAGTTGTTGACCTCGATGACGTTGTCGAGGAAGCGCGCCGCCAGGCGCACGACGGTCTTCAGCCGCGCCCAGTCGACGTCGCCGTCCTTGACCATCTTCGCCAGATTGATCGAGCCGAGGTTGCACGATTCGTAGGGGAGCAGGGGTTGCTCGCCGCAGGGATTGGTCGCTTCGATCTCGCCGACCTGGGGGGTCGGGTTGTCGCGGTTCAGGCGGTCGAGGAAGATGATCCCCGGCTCGCCGTTGTTCCAGGCCAGCTCGACGATGTGTTCGAAGACCTTGCGCGCGGGCATGGTTTTCACGACCTCTTTGTTGCGGGGGCTGACAATGGCGTATTCGCCGTCTTTTTCCACCGCTTCCATGAAGGCTTCGGTGAGGCCGACGGAGATGTTGAAGTTGGTCAGCACGGTCTGGTCGCGCTTGGCCATGATGAAATCCATGATATCCGGATGGTCGACCCGCAGAATCCCCATGTTGGCGCCGCGCCGGGTGCCCCCCTGCTTGATCGTCTCGGTGGCGGCGTCGAAGACCTTCATGAAGGAGAGAGGACCGGAGGAAACGCCGCTGGTCGAAGCAACCACGTCCCGGGCCGGGCGGATGCGGGAGAAGGAGAAGCCGGTGCCGCCGCCGCTCTTGTGGATCAGGGCGGTCTGCTTGATCGCCTCGAAGATTTCTTCCATCGAATCGCCCACCGGCAGCACGAAGCAGGCCGAGAGCTGGCCGAGTTCGCGACCGGCGTTCATCAGGGTCGGGGAATTGGGCAGGAATTCGAGGCCGGTCATGATGCGGTAGAACTCATCTTCGAGAGCGGCGGCGTCCTGGCCGGTTTTCAGCAGGGTCTCCGCCGAGGCGATGGTGCGGGCCACGCGCCGGAACATGTCGGCCGGAGTCTCCAGAACCTTGCCTTCCGCGTCACGCTTCAGGTAGCGGCGTTCGAGGACGGTGACGGCATTGGCGGAAAGGGCCAGGGACGGGGACGCAGCCGGTTTTTTCATGGTTGGAAAATCCTTTGCAATGAAAATTCAAGGGGTTGTTGATCGGAGGGTTATGCTATATTGTGTGTCGGGCGAAATTTAAACCACAATATCCTGTATCTGTCAATCGCCTAGGGTCTGTTTTGGGTAAAATTAATGGAACCTGCCCGTCGCCTGTAATCCTGTAGCCGCTTTCCCTGTTAAGCCTGCTTAGTCCTTTACAGAAATCCGTCGGCTGTGGTAGTTGTACCCTATGGATTAACTGTTCTCTGCAATGATTTTCCAGCCCTTGCCCGGATGCCTTCCATGTCTGCCGACGATCCCCGCCGCCCCGACCGTGTTCAGGAAGAACTCAAGGATCTCAAGGATGTGCTTTCCGTGGCCCAGGTCGTTGTTTCTTCCCTGGACCTTGATGAGGTGTTGCAGAATATCCTCTACAGCGCCATGGCCGTCATGGATATGCCCGCCGGCAGCGTCGCTCTTTACGACGAGCCCCTGGGGCAGCTCTCTCTCCATGCCCACGTCGGCCTCAGTGATAATTTTTTGCAGCGTTTCCGCTGGCCGGTGAAGGAAGGTTCCCTTGTCCACCAGGTTCTCGAGGAAGGGGAGCTCTTTATCATCGAGGATGTCCAAGGCGGATTCTGTTGCGGCGATGCCCTGATCCTGCAGGAGGGGATTCGCGCCCTCGTCGCCATTCCCCTGAAAATCCAGAACAAGGTGGTTGGGCTCATCTGCCTCGATGATTTCGCCCCCCGCCAATTCGCCTCCAACCGGCTCAAGGTGCTGTCGATTCTGGCTTCCTTCGCCGCCATGAGCATCGATAACGCCTGCCTGCATCAGCGCACCCAGCACCTGGCGGTGACCGACGGCCTCACCGGCCTCTACAACCACCGCCAGTTCCGCCTGATGCTCAAGGACGAGCTCATGCGCGCCCGCCGTTACGCCAAACCCATGACGTTGCTCATGTTCGACGTGGACAATTTCAAGGCGTTCAACGATCGTTATGGCCATCTCAAGGGGGATCGCGCCCTGCTTGCCGTCGCCGAGATCCTGCGCTCCGCCATGCGCGAGAGCGATATGGTCTTTCGCTATGGCGGCGAGGAATTTGTCGTCATTCTCCCCGAAACCGACATTGATCTGGCCCTGACCGCCGCCGAGCGGGCCCGGCGGGAGATCGAGGAAAAGTCCCCCCGTTATCTCAACGGGGAGCTCCCGCAGGGAGTGACGGTCAGCGTCGGTGTCGCCGCCTATCCCCGGGACGGCCAGGACCGCGACGCCCTGCTGCAGGTGGCCGATACACTCTTGTACCAGGCCAAGCGCGAAGGCAAGAACCGGGTTTATCATCGGCACGGCAAGGACTGACGGATGTTTTCCGGGAAGATTCTGATCGTCGACGACGAAGAGGGGTTGCGCAAGGTGCTGGCGCGGGTGCTGGCCAAGGAAGGTTACCAGGCCGAGGCGGCCGGTTCCGGGGCCGAAGCCCTGAGCCGGATCGCCGCCGAAAGTTTCGACCTGGTCATCACCGACATGCAGATGCCGGGGATGAACGGGCTGGAGCTGCTGGCGGAGATCAAGGCCTTCGATCCGGCCCTGCCGGTGCTGGTGATCACCGCCTACGGCACGGTGGAAAGCGCGGTGCAGGCCCTGCGTCTGGGCGCCTACGACTACATCACCAAACCCTTCGAGAGCGACGAAATCAAGCTGACCATCGCCCAGGCCCTGGAACGGGAGCGGCTGCTGGCGGAAAACCGCTATCTCCACGAAGAACTGCGGGAGCGCTGGCAGGCTTCCGGCATTGTCGGCGATTCCCAGGCCATGGCCCGGGTTTTCGACACCGTCCGTTCGGTGGCGGACAGCACCGCCAATGTCCTGGTCACGGGGGAGTCGGGAACGGGCAAGGAGCTCATCGCCCGCTCCATCCATCGTCAGTCGCCGCGTAAGGATCAGCCCTTCATCGTTCTCAACTGCGCCGCTTTATCCGAGGGGGTGCTCGAAAGCGAGCTCTTCGGCCATGAAAAGGGGGCCTTCACCGGCGCCCTGGCCACCAAGAAGGGGCGTTTCGAACTGGCCCATCAGGGGACGCTCTTCATCGACGAGGTCGGGGAGATGTCCCTGGCGGCCCAGGTCAAGCTGCTGCGGGTCATTCAGGAACACGAATTCGAGCGGGTCGGCGGCACCCGCACCATCCACAGTGATGTGCGTCTGGTGGCGGCGACCAACAAGAATCTGGCCGAGGAGGTCCGCCAGGGGCGTTTCCGGGAAGATCTCTACTATCGCCTCAACGTCGTCAATATCGAACTCCCCCCCCTGCGCGACCGGCGCGAGGACATCGAGCCCCTGGCCCGCCATTTTCTCGCCAAGTACGCCCGCGAGACGGGGCGGCCGGTGCGCGCCATCGCCCCCCGGGCCCTCGGCTGCCTGCTCACTCACGACTGGCCGGGGAATGTGCGCGAGCTGCAGAACGCCCTGGAGCGGGCCGTGGTCCTGTGCAAGGGGGATACCGTCACCCCCCGCGATCTCCCCCAGGGGATCGCCGGTCCGGCGCAGATCTGCCTGGAACTGCCGGAAAGCGGCGGTTCCCTCACCGAGATCCTCGAAGATCTCGAACGCCAGCTGATCCTGCAAACCCTGGCCCGGGAGAAGGGTTCCCAGACCCGGGCGGCGGAGATCCTGGGGATCAAACGCACCACCTTGCGCTACAAGATGGAAAAATACCGCATGCTCGACTGACGCCGGTTCTTTTCCGCCGGTACGCCCCTTGCTTGTCCCATTCCAGACCCTTTCTCTCCCCTGCGGAACCGGATCATGAAACGCATCCTGCCCCTGATGATTTTTCTGCTGCTCTTCGGCGTCGAATCGGCCGTTCCCTGTTTCGGCCCCAAGCTCTATCTGGGAGTGCCCGAGGGGGTGCGTTTTCGGTTGTTGGCCGAACTGGCGGTGGTCTATGTCAAGGAAAAGACCGGGGTGGAAACGGTCCGGACGGCGCTGGCGCCCGATGCCGCCGTCGCCGGGGTGCGTGCCGCCACTCTCGATCTGGCCCTGTCCGCATCCGCGGCCGAAGACCTGACCCTGCTGCTGGCGGCGCCCGGCGGGCCGCTGCTGCTGAGCGGGCCGCGCGTGCTGACGGATCTGCAATTTTCCACGGTGCCGGCGGCGCTGAAGAAGCTTGGCGGCTTATTGAGCGAGGATTTTTTCGCGGAACTGGTGGCCGAGGTCGAGGGGGGCGCCGAGCCCGCGGCGGTCGTCGGCCGCGCCCTGCGGGAGAGACGATGGATCTGAAGTTTCCCTTCCTCGCGCTGTTTCTCGCTTGCGGGCTCCTTGCCGGATGCGTCGCGGCTCCCGCTCCGGTTTCCCCCTCGGCGGCGGAGCTGGAGCGCCTGCCGGTCCTTTCCGGTGTCGTCACCGGGCACCGGGTGCTGCGCGGGGAAGTCCATCTCGCCGATGATGTGCATGTGGTTCCGGGGGCGGTACTGGAGCTGCGCCCGGGGACGACGGTCTATGTCCGTTCCGCCGAGGGGACGCAGATCGACCCGGAATATCTCTCTTCTTTAACCGAACTGCTGGTGCGCGGGCGTCTCGACATTCACGGGACGGCGCGACGGCCGGTCCGCTTTATTCCGCTGACGCCGGGAAGCCCCGAGCAGCCGGCCTGGGCCGGGATCACCCTGACCGGGGCCGAAGGCGGCAAAATCGTCGGCGCGCGCATCGAGCGGGCCGAGACCGGGATACTGTGCATCGCCTCGTCGCCGGAGATCCGCGCCAATCTCTTCACCGGTAACCGTTACGGCATCATCGCCCAGCAGGAAAGCGCCCCGCGCATCCTCGGCAACCGCATCGAAAAAGGGGAGGGGGGGATCTTCTGCTGGCGCGGCTCTACCCCGGAGATTGCCGGCAACGAGATTCTCGATCAGGCCGAAGAGGGGATTTTCGCCGACGCCGACAGCCGCCCGCTGCTGACGGGCAACCGGGTAAGCGGCAACGATCTCGGGCTGGCCCTTTACGATCGCGGCCTGGCCGGGGATCCGTCCCAGGCGCGAGGCAATCGCGAGGATCTGCGGATTCTGTCCCGGCCCGCGGAGGCCGCCCGATGAGCCGTCGCTTGGGCTTTTTCCTTCTGCTGCTGTTGTTGCCGGGATGGGCGGTTGCCGAAACGGAATATCGCGGCGAGCAGAGCCTGTGGCAGGATACGGTCTGGAGCGGCGACATTCTCATAGACGGAATTCTGACCATTCCCGCCGGGGTGTCGTTGGAAATACGTCCCGGCACCCGCGTCCGCTTCACCCGTTTCGACAGCAACGGCGACGGTATCGGTGAGAACGAAATTTTCATTCAGGGGGTCTTGAAGGCGGAGGGAGCCGCCGAAGCCCCGATTCTTTTTACCAGCGCCGAGGCTCGTCCCGTTCCCGGCGACTGGGGAGCGGTCAATATGATGGCCGCCATGGAGGAAAACCGTTTTTCCCATTGCCGGGTCGAATACGCCTATCGGGGTTTTCATTCCCACTTTTCCGATGCCGTCGTCAGCCATTGCGAGTTTGTCCGCAATGTGCGGGGGATGCAGTTCCAGGAAGCGACGGTATCCATCAATGACTGTGTGGTGCGGGACAATTTCAACGGCATCCAGTTCCGCGACTCGCGGGTGCTGCTGAAAAATTTCGTGATCCGTGACAACCATTGGGGGCTGCGCTGCGTCTACAGCGAGCTGACCGCCGAAGACGGCGAGGTCACCGGCAACCTGATCAACGGCATCAACCTGCGGGATTCGACCCTGGACGGGAGCCGTCTCCGTATCGTCGGCAACCGCAAGGGCATCTATCTGCAAGGTTCCAAGGGCACATTGCTCGACAGTGAATTACTCGACAACAGCGAACATGGCATTCTTCTTGAAAATTCGGACACGGTGGTAAGTCGCAACCGGATTACCGGCAACGGTCGCGCCGGGATCCTCTGCCGGGAGGCGGCTGGGGTCCTGCGGGATAATCATCTCGCCGGCAACGGCGAATACGCGCTGGTCAACGATGGAAAAGGGGAGATCGACGCCCGGGGCAACGCCTGGGGGAGTCTCGACTCAGCGGAAATCGCCGGATTGATCCGCGACGGCGCCGACCGGCCGGGAGTGGGGGCGGTGGATGCCGGCGACCCTCAGCCCTGACTGCGGCTGAGCAAACGGGGGGTATTCCATGATCCGCAATCCACGGAACTTTTTTCTTTTTTGGGAACGACATTCATGACCCGACGTTTCTTGCTTTTGCTCCTTCTGCCGCTTTTTTTCCTGCCCGGCTGCGACCGTCTCGGCGAGCGCCCGAAGCTGAAGATCGGCTACATGAACTGCAATAACGAGCGTGAGACCTATCAGCGTTTCGCCCCCATCTCCAGCTATCTTTCGGAAAAGACCGGGGCCGAGTTCGAAACGGTGGTGGCCGATACCCACGAGTTCGAAGAGCGGATGAAGGCGGGGGAATTCGCTTTGGTGCACACCAATTCCCTGCTCTACATCATTCTCAAGGAGGCGGTCGGCCTCAAGCTGCTGGCCGCCGAAAAGCGCGGCGCCTTCGGGACGCACACGGCGGGGGCGCTCATCGCCCGCAAGGGAAGCGGTATCGAGAAGATCGAGGATATCAAGGGCAAGCGCCTGATCTTCGGGCCGATGATGGCTCCTTCCGGCTATCTCGCCCAGTACGATCTGATGCTTGCCGCCGGGATCGACCCCGAGCGGGATCTGGCCTATTACGCCATCCCGCCGGGCGCCTTCAAGCACGAAAAGCTCGTTTACGCCGTCTATTTCGGTGATTTCGACGTAGCCGCCGCCCCCGTTCTCGACCTCGAGGAGATGACCCGGGAAGGGAAGATCGAAGCCGACGATTTCACCATTCTGGCGCAGAGCGCGACCTATCCCTATTGTACCTTCGGCGCCGCCGCCGATCTCGATCCCGCGCTTTTCGCCAAGATCAAGGCGGCCCTGCTCGACCTGGGCCCCGAGGATACCGCCGAAGTGGACGGCGAACGGCTCAAGGTGCTGAAGACCTCCTGGGCCGAAGGTTTCGAGGATCTGCTCGACAGCGACTACGACGGCCTGCGCGAGATGGCGCGGCGGGCCAACATGCCCCCCTATCAGAGTTACTGAGATTCATGGCCAAGCTTTCCTGCGCCGGCCGGCTTTGGCTGCTGCTGTTTCTGGCGACGGCTGGGCTGGTTGCGCTTTTCGCTTTTTCTCCGCAAGGGGAGGGTCCGGCGCGGTCCTCCGCCCTGGACAAGGGCTTGGAGCGGGAACTGGCGCGGCAGGCCCGGGCCGCTTTTGTCCGGGAGCTCTACGCGCCGGTGGTCGAGCTGCGAGACTCCGGTCAACCCCAGGCGGCTCTGCTCAAGCTGGAGGAGCTGGCCCGCGCCTATCCCGGCGACCCCTTTGCTTTGGTGCTGCGTGCCGAAATCCTGCGCGAGATGGGGCGGGTGGACCAGGCCATCCATCACTATGCCCGGGCGCTGCGTCTCAACGGCGAATATCTCGATGAGCAGGGGCCCTTCACGCGGCGGACGGAAATCCGTCAACTGGTGGAAGAGGGGCTGGCGACCTTCCTGCCGCGCTTTCAGGCTCACCCCGACAACCGCTCCCTGGCGGCGACGGTGAAGGAGGTCTACTACCTGCAAAGCCGGCTGGCCGGGGGGTGCGAATAGCCATGAACCTGCGCGACCGCCATCTGTGGCTGGTGATATCCGCCGGATTGGCTCTCGGCGTCCTCGGCGCGCTTCTCGCCGTCTGGGGAAACCCGGAAAACTCCGGCATCTGCGTTTCCTGTTTTCTGGAAAACAGCGCCGGCGCCCTGGGCCTGCACGACAACGAGCGCATGCGCTATCTGCGCCCGGAGCTGATCGGCTTTGTCCTCGGCGCCCTGGCCAGCTCTCTTCTGTTTCGCGAATTCCGTTCCCGGGGGGGAAGCGATCCGCTCCCCCGGTTCTTCGGCGGGATTTTCCTGATGGTCGGTTGCGCCGTCTTCATCGGCTGCCCGATCAAACTTTTTCTGCGTCTGGGCGCCGGCGACCTCACCGCCCTGTCCGGCTTCGCCGGGCTCTTTGCCGGGGTTTGGGGGGGGCTGCGGACAATGGTCGATGAAGTGCGCCTGGCCCCGGCACAACCCCGCCGCGGGAGCGGTCTGCTCATTCCGGCCCTGTTTCTGCTGCTGCTGATCTTTCTGCTGACCGGCCCCGGCTTTCTGCTGACGTCGGCCGGGGGGAGCGCCACGGCCCATGCGCCCCGCTCCGTTTCCCTGGCCGTCGGGCTGCTTCTCGGCGGGCTGGCCCAGCGCAGCCGGCTCTGTGTGACCGGCGCCCTGCGCGATGCCTTGCTCCTCGGCCGTCGGTCGCCGCTGCTCTACGGGCTGTTGGCCTTCGCCCTGAGCGCGGTGCTGGTCAACCTCGGAACCGGCGGCTTCCGCCTTGGTTTTTACGGCCAGCCCGGGGCCCATACGGACCAGCTCTGGAGCTTTTTCGGCATGGCCCTGGTCGGCTGGCTTTCGGTGCTGATCGGCGGCTGTCCCTTCCGGCAGCTGATCAAGGCCGGGGAGGGGGATGCCGATGCCGGACTGGTGGTGATGGGCATGTTCGTCGGCGGCGCCGTCGCCCAATCCTGGGGACTGACCGCGACCGCCGCCGGGGTGCCGCTGTACGGCAAGGTGGCGGTACTTTCCGGCTTTATTTTCATCTTCGCCTGGAGCCTGTTCCGTCGGGATTCGCAAGCCTGTTAACAAACACGGCTTGGCTTCAGGTCATATGGGATTAAAGGGAAGGGAAGGAGTGCATTGGTGGCGAATCGTCCGAAACGGCATCCCGATATCGTCTGGCGGGTGGAAAAACGGCGCGAAGCGCGGATTATGGAGGCCCTCGACGCAGGGGAGGATGTTTCCGATCAGGGGAGCGTGATTCTCATCATCTCCGGCATGATGCATCAGCTCAATCTGGTGGGGGGACGGATCTGGAGCCTTTGCGACGGCAGCCGCACCGAGGAGGACATTGTCGCGGCCCTGGCCGGCGAATTTGATGCCGAGCCAGAGGAGTTGCGGGCGGATGTGACGGAATTCGTCGCCGACCTGCGCGGGCGGGGGTGGCTGATCGATGAGTGATTTTTCGACGGAGATCTTCAGCGCGCCGCTGACCATCAACTGGACCCTCTCTTTCGGCTGTAATTTTACCTGCGAACACTGCTACAGCCGCGACGAAGTCTGCGAGGAGCTGCCTACCGCCGATCTGCGCCGGATCGTCGACATTCTCGTCGACAAACAGATTCCTTTCGTCAATTTCGGCGGCGGCGAACCGCTGATCCGCCCCGATCTGCTGGAGCTGGCCGCCTATGCCACGGCGCGGGGGCTCAACGTCTCGATGAATTCCAACGGCTGGCTGCTCGATGCCGCCGCCGCGAAGGGTTTGCACGACAGCGGCTTCAAGAGTGTCGGCATCAGTATCGACAGCGCCGAAGCGGCGGCCCATGACGATTTTCGCAACCGCCCCGGCTCTTTCGGCCGGGCCGTGGCCGCTCTCGACCATCTGCGCGCCGCCGGGGTGCGCACCACCATGAGCAGCGTCATCTCCCGCATCAACTATCGCCGGTTCCGGGATCTGCTCGATCTTGCCCGACAGCACGGTGTCGCCCAGGTTTATCTGCACAACTTCAAATGCAGCGGGCGCGGCTTCAGAAACCGGCAGGAACTGGACCTGACCGCGGAAGAGTGGCGGGACTTCTACGTCGAGGCGTTGCGGGTCCGGGATGAGACCTCCGATCTGCTCATTTCCTTCGATGATCCGGTCATTTCCTCGCTGCCGGGGTACTCCGGGAAAAGCTTGGTTAACGGCAGCAGCTGTGGTAAACTTTCTCTGCATTTGCGGCCCAACGGCGACCTCACTCCTTGCGGCTTCATTCCGCTGGTGGCCGGCAATATTCTGCGGGAAGATTTCGACAAGATCTGGTTCGACTCGCCCATTCTCCAACGGATGCGGCACAAGGAAGCCTCGGGTAAATGTCAGGGCTGCGCCGCCTTTGAAAAATGCCTCGGCGGCTGCACCGCCCGGGCTTTCGCCGTTACCGGCGATTTCAATCAGCCCGATCCGCACTGCTGGAAATAGTTATCGATATTCTGTCGCACCGGAATCTTCTTGTTACAACCCCAAATCGACAAAGGAGGTGAGGCCCATGAAAAAGTACATGAAACCCCGGGTGGTTGGTTCCTCGAACGTCCATCCCTGCTAGCACCAAGGTTCCGCGGGGGGACAGCATCGCTGCCCCCCCTTTTTTTATTTCCTTTTTTCTTTCGACGAATTGATGGGCCTTGACCTTCTCGATACCCCGGTACGCCTCTCCTGGCATTTCGCTCCGGGGTCCCCGCTGCCGTTGGGGGATCTCTTGCGCATCGCCGGGCGCTTGGCCGAAGGCGGGGTCTTTTTCGTTTATCTCGACGGCCGCCCGCTGCTCCATCCGCACCTTGCGGAGATGCTCGACACTCTAGCGAACACAGGGATTCGCATTTCCCTCGTTACCGGTGGTTCCCCGGGGGAGTTGCAAGCTCTCCAACCCGGTCTTCCCCTGGCTCAGCTGGATATGGAAATCATCGACCGCGACGGCCTCTCCCGCGACGTTCTGGAACGGAATCTGGAGGATGTTCGCGGGCGCGGTTATGATCCGGGTTTACTGCTGCGGCCCCTTGCGAAGCAGTTGCCTCTGCTCCCCGAGCTTCTGCTTTTGGCGCGGGAACTGGGGGTTAACCGGGTGCGGCTGCCGAATCTTCCCCTCGACGGCGAGGATGCTCCGCGCGGCGCGGCGGAACTCCCCGGCCCGAAAGATCTGGAACGTTTACGCTCGGCTCTGGCGAAGGGGTGCGCGGCGGGACTTTCCCTTGAAATCCACGATCTTTTCATCTGGGAACTTTTCCACGGCGACGACGGAGCGCAGCGGTCCGAATATGGCGGCTGCCAGGCCGGCAACAGCCTGGGGCATGTGGATGCCGCCGGAAATTTGCACCCCTGCGCCAGTTGGCCGGGGGCTTTCGGGTCGCTGCTGGAGCATTCGCTGGAGGATCTCTGGGCCTCTCCGGCGCGGTTTCGTGTCCGTGAAGAACTGGAGCGGGTTCCCCCGGGGTGCCGGGGTTGCGCCGGGTATGATCTCTGTCTCGGCGGCTGCCGGGGGTTGGCGCGAAGCTTCGATCCCCACGGCGACGGTCGGGATCCCCTTTGTGCCGCGCCGCGCCGATGAAGAAAGAGTTTTTCCAACGCTGGTTCCCGTTGCCCTTGGTCCTCTTAATCTGATATTCTCAAAACTCCCATGAGCATTTATCTCGACAACGCCGCCACCAGTCATCCCAAGCCCGAAGGGGTTTACCGCGCCATGGACCAGGTTCTGCGCCAGGTGGGGGCCAACCCCGGCCGCGGCGGGCACGCCATGGGCCTGGAAGCCGGCCGCCTGGTTTTCGCGGCGCGCGAGGCGCTGGCCGATTTTTTCGGGATCGACGACAGCTCCCGCATCGCCTTTACCGCCAATGCCACCGAAGCCATCAATCTGGCCCTTTTCGGCCTGCTTCAGGCCGGCGACCGGGTGGTGACCTCGACCATGGAACACAACGCGGTGCTGCGCCCCTTACGGGTGCTGCGCGAGCGGGGGGTCGAGGTGGTTCAGGTGCCGGGGGACCGCCAGGGCTTTGTCGATGCGCAGGCGGTGCGCGACGCCTGCCGAATGCCGACGCGGATGGTGGTGCTGTCCCACTGTTCCAACGTCAGTGGTACCTTGCAGCCGGTGGAAGAAATCGGTCCCTGGTGCCGTGAACGGGGGATCCTCTTTCTCCTCGATGCGGCCCAGAGCGCCGGCGCTTTTCCGGTTCATGTGGACGCCCTCGGCGCCGATCTGCTGGCGGTTCCCGGCCACAAAAGCCTGATGGGTCCGCAAGGGACGGGCTTTCTCTATGTCCGTTCCGGGCTGCGATTAAGCCCTCTGATCCACGGCGGTACCGGCGGCCACTCCAATGCCGACGGCATGCCCGAGGAGATGCCCGAACGCTGTGAGGCGGGAACCCGCAACACCCCGGGCATCGCCGGACTCAAGGCGGCGGTCGATTTTATCCGCGAGACGGGCCTTGAGGCGATTCGCGCGCACGAAAAGGCGTTGCTGCGGCGGCTGCTCGACGGCCTTGCCCGCTTGCCGCAGGCGGTGATTCATGGCCCGAGGGATCTCGACCGGCACGGCGGCGCCTGTTCCTTTACCCTGGACGGCATCGATCCGGCGCAGGTGGGGTTCAGACTCGATCATGATTACGGCATCGTCTGCCGGGTCGGGCTCCATTGCGCTCCCGACGCCCATCGCACCCTGGGCACCCATCCCCGGGGGACGGTCCGGGTCAGCCCCGGCTTTTTCACCACGGCCGAAGAGATCGATGCCCTGCTGGGCGCCCTGGCGGAACTGCCGGGGCGCATCGCCGCCGAGGACGCAAGCTGACGTGAAGGGAAGGGAGTTCCGCATGAAACGCAGGTTATTGATCGCTTTCCTTGTATTGTTGGCGACAGCCTGTTCCCTGCCGCCGGAAGTTCCGGTGACCCGTGCCGAACTGATGAAGACCCAGATCTACCGTAACTACGTCATCAAGGAATCCCCCGAGGAGATCGTCAACGCTCTCAACAAGGAGGGGGAAGTGATCATGGACAGCCGGCGCAACGTCCCCGGCAAGGATATCCCCGTGCATGTCAAGATTCTCGCCACTTCCGAGGGACTCGACGTGCTTGAATACGAACGCTAACCGAAGGCGGAAGCTGCCGCCCCGCTCGCTCCCGAAGGGACCCCATGAAAAAGACCTATGTTCTTGATACCAATGTCTTGCTGCATGATCCCCAGGCCATCTTTCGCTTCGAGGACAACGATCTGGTGATCCCCATCACCGTCATCGAAGAAATCGACCGCTTCAAAAAGGATATGAACGAGAAGGGGCGCAACGCCCGTCAGATTTCGCGCATTCTCGACGGCTTTCGCGCCACCAGCAAGCTGATCGAAGGGGTGCCTCTGGAGAAGGGGGGGGTGCTCAAGGTGCAGCTTTACACCGAGGCGACGATGAAAGGGCTCCCTCCCGAGTTGCAGGTCGACCGGGGGGACAACCGGATTCTGGCGGTGGCCCTGGAACTGAAGAAGACCTGTTCCTGCCCGGTGATTTTCGTCACCAAGGATACCAATTTGCGGATCAAGGCCGACGCCGTGGGGCTGGACGCGGCCGATTACGAGTCGGACAAGGTTTCCATCGATGACCTTTACTCCGGCACCGCCGAGGTCGAGGTGAGCAAGGATGAGGTGGACCGCTTCTACGGCCAGGGCTATCTTCCTCTGGAAGGGGATTTCTACCCCAACCAGTGCATCACCCTGGTCGAGGCGGGAAATCCGTCGCACACCGCCATCGGCCGCTACAATCATTCGATGGGGCGGGTCAATCCCCTGATCAAGGTGCCCAAGGAAGGCCTCTGGGGGATTCACCCCCGCAACCGCGAGCAGCAGTTCGCCTTCAATCTGCTGCTCGATGAAAATATTCAGCTTGTGACCCTGGTCGGCAAGGCTGGAACGGGCAAGACCCTGCTTGCCATCGCCGCCGGCCTGACCATGGTGGCGGATCAGGGGCAGTTCAGCCGGCTTTTGGTCTCCCGTCCGGTCTTTCCCATGGGGCGCGACCTCGGCTTTCTCCCCGGCGACGTGGAGGAGAAGCTGGCCCCCTGGATGCAGCCGATCTTCGACAACGTCGAATTGCTTCTCGGCGCGGTGGAAGAGCGCGGCGGCAAGCATAAGCGCGGTTACAAGGAACTGGTCGATATGGGGATTCTCGAAATCGAGCCGTTGACCTACATCCGCGGCCGCTCCATCCCGAAACAGTACATGATCGTCGACGAGGCGCAGAACCTCACCCCCCACGAGGTGAAGACCATCATTACCCGGGCGGGGGAGGGGACCAAGATCGTCCTCACCGGCGACCCCTACCAGATCGACAACCCCTATGTCGACGCATCCAGCAACGGCCTGACCTATACCGTCGAAAAGTTCAAAGGCCAGCCCCTCGCCGGCCACGTCACCCTGACCAAGGGGGAACGGTCGTCCCTGGCCGAACTGGCGGCGAATCTTCTTTAGGAACTGTGATCAGTGACGGGTGACGAGTGACAAAATCGTGCTCGTCACTGGTCACTGGTCACTGGTTAACATGCTTTTACTCGCCATCGAATCTTCCTGTGACGAAACCGCCGCCGCCGTGGTGCGCGACGGTCGTCGCGCGCTGTCCAACGTCATCGCCTCCCAGGTCGATGTTCATGCCCGTTACGGCGGCGTGGTCCCCGAACTCGCCTCGCGCAAACATCTGGAGGCGATTTCCGTGGTCGTTGAAGAGGCCCTGGAGCGGGCCTCGGTGACTCTCGCCGAGATCGAGGGGCTGGTGGTGACGCGCGGGCCGGGGCTGGTCGGCGCCCTGCTCGTCGGCCTCTCCTTCGCCAAGGCGGTCGCCATGGCCCGCGATCTCCCCCTGGTCGGGGTGCATCACATCGAAGGCCACATCCTGGCGCCGCAGCTGGAGCAGGAGGTGCCCTTCCCCTATCTGGCTCTGGCCGTCTCCGGCGGTCATACCCACCTCTACCGGGTCGACGGCGTCGGCCGTTACCGCATTCTCGGACGCACCCTGGACGATGCCGCCGGCGAGGCCTTCGATAAAGTCGCCAAGCTCCTCGGCCTCGGTTATCCCGGGGGGGCGGTCATCGATCGCCTGGCCGCCGAGGGGAATCCTCAGGCCATCGATTTTCCCCGGCCGATGCTGCATAAACATCAGCTCGATTTCAGTTTCAGCGGCATCAAGACGGCGGTGCTCAATCATGTGCGCGCCCAGTCCGAGATGCCGGCGGGTCAGGATCTGCGCGATCTGGCCGCCAGCTTCCAGGCGGCGGTGGTGGAGGTGCTGGTGAAGAAGACCTTGCGCGCCGCCGAGGAGCAGAATCTGAAACGGATCGTCGCCGCCGGGGGGGTGGCCTGCAACAGTGGCTTACGTCAAGAGATGGGGGCGGCCTGCGCGGCCAAGGGCAGAACCGTGGTTTTCCCCTCGCCGCTGCTTTGCGCGGACAATGCCGCCATGCTCGCCGTCGCCGGTGATCATTACCTGAGCGCCGGACAGCGGGACGGTTTCGCTCTGAACGCCCTGGCGAGCTGGCCCCTCGACCGGGCCGGTCGTTGACTGTTTCGGGGGGCGGGTAAAGAGACC
>JAVFAR010000045.1:0-22078 GCA_034002365.1 Trichloromonas sp. | reverse complement strand
ACGTGCTGCTCAATCTCCTCGCCCGCCATTCCCGGCGCCTGTCCGGCGCCTGCTTCATCGTCACCCGCGCCGACGCCGACGACGAGACGGCCCGGGGCAAGCGTAATCACCTCATCGCGGAGATCGAGAAGGGCAACCCCGGCGCCGTGCCGAGCGCCTTCATCCCGCTGCTCTTCGCGCCGGAAACGGCAGAGCGCCGGCCCGATCTGCTCGCCGAGACGCGCGCCTGGATCGAGGCGACTTCTCCCGCCGGGCTGATCCTCGGTCTGCAAGCGATCCGCGACCGCGGCGATTCCACGGCGCTGCTGCCTCGGCTGAAACTGCCCGCCCTGGTCATCGGCGCTCTCGAAGACAAGGCCATTCCCCCGGATAAATCGGCGGCATTGGCTGAAGCTGTGCCCGGCGCCGCCCTGCGCCTGATCGGCGGCGCCGGGCACATGGTCAATCTGGAAGAAGCGGCGGCCTTCAACGGCGCGCTCCTCGATTTCCTCGCCGGCATCGCCCCCTGAGGTGAACCGCGCCGCCGCCGCAGTCGGACGTTGGCGGCGGCGCGGCAGTTGTGCTAGGATCGAAATCGGTTCATCGCGATTTGAAGAACGGAGCCTTTATCTGTGACCGAGCAAGCACCAGCGGGGGGGACCCGGGCGGCGGAGGAAAGCCGCGCCAAGACGGGTTCTCCCCCGCTCTTTCGGGTGATCATGCATAACGACGATTTCACCAGCATGGAGTTTGTCGTGGAAATGCTGGAGAAAATCTTTCACAAGCCGCCGACCGAAGCCAACCGGATCATGCTCAACATCCATTTCAAAGGGATGGGCATCTGCGGCATCTTCCCGTCGGAGATCGCCGAAACCAAGATCGACCGGGTGCATGCCCGGGCGCGAAATGAGGGTTTCCCCTTGCGCTGCAGCATGGAGCCGGTCTGACCGGTTTTGCGTTTTTCGTATTTTCGTAGTTCACCGTCCGCGGGCGGGTCGGCAAAAAGGATGTAACGCATGTTCAATCAGGATGTACAGATCGCTTTCTCCCTGGCGGTGCGGGAAGCCCAGCGCCGCCGCCACGAATACCTGACGACCGAGCATGTGCTCTACGCCATCCTCTTCGAGGACCGGGGGCAGGAGGTGCTGGTCAGCTGCGGCGGGGATATCCAGGGGCTGCGAAGCGTTCTCGAGGAATTTTTCGACAAGCAGCTGGAGGCGGTTCCCGTCAGCGACGATTTCGTCCCCGAACAGACCGTCGGCCTGCAGCGGGTCTTGCAGCGGACCGTGGTGCATATGCACGCTTCGGGCAAGAAAGACGTCGGGCTGGGGGATCTGCTGGCGGCGATTCTCGAAGAAAAGAATTCCCATGCCGCCCACTTTCTCGAAGCCCAGGGTATCCGCCGTCTTGACGTCCTCAACTTCATTGCCCACGGCGTTTCCAAAGTGCCCCGCGAAACGGCGAGTTCGGACGGCGCCGCGCCCGGCAAGACCAAGGAAGGCGCGCCGAGTCCTTCCAGGGGGGCGCCCTCCCGCGATCCTTTGGAACTCTACACCGTCAACCTGGTGCAGCGCGCCCGGGAAGGGAAGATCGACCCTCTCATCGGCCGCGACCGGGAGCTGACCCGCACCATCCAGGTGCTCTGCCGGCGGCGCAAGAACAATCCCCTTTATGTCGGCGATCCGGGGGTCGGCAAGACCGCCATCGCCGAAGGGCTGGCCCTGCTGCTGGAGCGGGGGGGGGTACCCGGTCTGCTCAAGGGGAACGAGATCTATACCCTCGATCTTGGGGCGCTCCTGGCCGGCACCAAGTTCCGGGGGGATTTCGAGGAGCGGCTCAAGGCGGTCATGGCCGCCCTGCGCAGGAAGCCCGAGGCGATTCTCTTCATCGACGAAATTCACACCATCGTCGGCGCCGGGGCCACCAGCGGCGGCTCCCTCGACGCCTCCAACATCCTCAAGCCGGTGCTGGCCACCGGCGAGCTGCGCTGCATCGGTTCGACCACCTTCGAGGAATACAAAAATCTCTTCGATAAAGATCGCGCCCTCTCCCGGCGTTTCCAGAAGATCGACATCGTCGAGCCGAGTGTCGAGGATACGGTCGCCATTCTGCGCGGCCTGAAGAGCTGCTACGAAGAGCATCACGGCGTCGTCTACAGCGAGGATGCCCTGCGGGCGGCGGCCGAGCTCTCGGCCCGGCACATCAATTTCCGCCAGCTGCCGGACAAGGCTATCGACGTCATCGACGAAGTCGGCGCGGTCTTCCGCATCAATCAGCGCGCCGGCGCCGTCGTCGAGGTCGCCGACATCGAAGCGGTCGTGGCGTCGATGGCGCGCATTCCGGCGCGCAGCGTCTCCGGTTCCGACCGCAAGCGCCTGCGCCATCTGGGGCGGGATCTCAAGCGCCAGGTTTTCGGCCAGGACCCGGCGGTGGACGCTCTCTGCCAGGCGATCCTGCGCTCCCGGGCCGGTCTCGGCCATCCCGAGAAGCCGGTCGGCTCCTTCCTCTTCACCGGCCCCACCGGGGTCGGCAAGACCGAGGTCGCCCGCCAGCTGGCGGCGCAGCTGGGGGTGGAATTCCTGCGTTTCGACATGAGCGAGTACATGGAGAAACACTCGGTGGCGCGGCTGATCGGCGCGCCGCCCGGCTACGTCGGCTTCGATCAGGGCGGGCTGTTGACCGACGCGGTGGTGAAAACCCCTTACGCCGTGCTCCTCCTCGACGAGATCGAAAAGGCCCATCCCGATCTCTTCAGTATCCTCTTGCAGGTCATGGATCACGGCACCCTCACCGACAACAACGGCAAGAAGGCCGACTTCCGCAATGTCGTGCTGATCATGACCAGTAACGCCGGGGCCCGGGAGATGAGCGCCAACCCCATCGGCTTCGGCAATCTCGGCCGCAGCGGTTACAAGCAGGCGGTGGACAAGGCTTTTGCGCCGGAGTTCCGCAACCGGCTCGATGCCGTCATCCCCTTCCAGGCGCTGGATGAGGCGGTCATCCTCCGCATCGTCGACAAGTTCCTCGACGAGTTGCGCGCTCGCCTGGCCGACTCCGCCGTGACGTTGAAGGTTTCCGCCGCCGCCCGGGCCGATCTCGCCCGCCGCGGTTACGATCCGGTCTACGGGGCGCGTCCCCTGGCGCGGCTGATCCAGACGGCGATCAGCGACGTCCTTGCCGCCGAGCTGCTCTTCGGCCGTCTCAGCGACGGCGGCGAGGTGCGCATCGGCCTGCGCGCCGGCGAGCTGACTTTCGCCTACGGTCCCTCCTGATGTTTTTAGCCGTCGGCCGGTCGGCGCTTCCAGTGCGGGAGTGCTGACCGTGCCGGTTTACCGTCTTTCCGATCAGCTTCTCTTCCCCGCGCCGGAGCTGGCCGAGCCCGGCGGGCTGCTCGCCGTCGGCGGTGATCTTTCCCCCCGGCGTCTGCTCCTGTCCTACTCCCTGGGCATCTTCCCCTGGTTCAGTGACGGTGAGCCGCCCCTCTGGTGGTCCCCCGATCCCCGTTGCGTCATCTTTCCCGAGCGTATCCGCATTTCCCGCAGCCTCGCCAAGTGTCTGCGTCAGGGGCGTTTTCGCGTTTCCTGTGACGAGGCTTTCGCCGCGGTCTTGGATGGCTGCGCGGAGAGTCGGCCCGGTCAGGCGGCGGGAACCTGGATCACCGCCGAAATGCGCCAAGCCTACCTGCGTCTGCATCGTTTGGGTTACGCCCATTCCCTGGAATGCTGGCGGGGGGATGAGCTGGTGGGGGGGCTGTACGGAGTGGCGCTGGGGCGCTGCTTCTTCGGTGAGTCGATGTTTCACCGGGCGCCGGATGCCTCCAAGGCGGCCCTGGCGACCCTGGCCCGCTGCCTGGCGAAGGCGGGCTGGCCGCTGATCGATTGCCAGCTGCCCAACCCGCATCTCCTGTCGCTGGGGGCGGTGGAGATTCCCCGCGCCGAATTTCGTCAATGGCTGGAACGGGGCGGGGTCTTGCCGGGGCTGGTTCCCCAGCCCGGTTTTGCGCCGGGGTTATGGGTGCCGGAGGTTGGGAAGGGGGGTTAGACCTCCAGCTCTTCTTTGGCCAGGGGATTTTTCTGCTGTTCGCGGATGAGATTTTCCAGGCGTTTCAGGTCGGCGTCGAGGAGGGAAACGAAGCGCATGCCGCTGCTGAAGCGCTCCGGGCTTTCCGTCGGCTTGGTCCAGACGACTTCCGCCAGGGAGCAGATGGGGGGAGACTGGCCATAGTCGATCAGCACCAGGCAGAGGTCGGCGACTTCCACCGGAGCCTTCAGGTCGAAGCGGATGCCGCCGCTGCCAAGATTGATCGCCCGGCGGGGAAAGGTGCCGAGCTTGCTCAGGTCGCCGCCGCCGTGGAGGATGCGAACGTTCTTTTCCCACTGGTCGCGGAAGGTGCGCAGAGTGCCCCGCCCCTTGGTGTAGCGCACTCCGGCTTCGAGGTCGACGCGGGGGGAACCCCGGCGCTGGAAGACCTGCAGGTCGTCGCCGAGCTGAACGCGAATGACGTCCTTGTCGCGGCGCCCGTTGAAACGGCCGCTCAGTTTGATCCCGAGACCGAAGGCTTCCGAGGTGAGGCTGAGGGGCATGTCGGCGGCGAAGGGATAGCTCTCTTCTTCGTGGCCGCCGTAGGGCAGCAGCAGATCGAAATGCCCCTTGCCCATCTCCTGCAGGTAGGTGGTCAGGGTTTCGGTGCGGCTGATGGCGCCGTCGCTGGGGGGGGCGGCGAGCAGAATTTTTTGCCCCGATTTGAAATATTTTAAGTAGGACATGGGTTTGAATCCGGTGGAACCGGCGCCGGTGGAACCCGGGGAGGAACCGCCGGTTCGGGTTTATTGGGCATGGCAGGCGTCGCAGTTGTCGGCGACGGTAAAGGCCTTGGCGCCGTTGTGACAGGCGCCGCAGGATTTGCTTTCTTCCATGGCTTTCATGGTCGTTTCGGGATTTTTGCTGGTGACGATGTGAAAGATATCGTTGTGGCAGCTCGGGCAGTTGTTGCCGAGAATCTCCAGATGCCGGTAATGACTGAACTCCACGTCGCCGGCATCGGCGACCGTATAGAGGATTTTGTCTTTGATCCAGCGGGCCTGCAGGGAGAAGGGGGCCAGCAAGAGAAGAACCATCGCCGACAGCCGGAGAACTTTCATATGGACCTCCCGAAGGAATCGATGTCCTGCGGATTATAGGGGGATAACCGTCCCAGTCCAAACATTAATTTACCGGGATTTCAGTTTTTTTCGGGGTTTTTAGGTTTGTCCTGCAGCAATAGACGCCCGGTCAGGTCATCGATGAACTGGCGGGCCACCCGCCCCGAGCGGGCGCCGCGCAGCATCGCCCATTCCAGGGCTTCGGCGGTGAGCTCGGCGTCGCCGATGGGCAGCTGCCGCCCGCGGGCCAGATGGCGGACGATCTCCAGGTAGCTTTCCTGGGTGGTCGGATAGAAGCCGAGGGTGATGCCGAAACGGTCGGAAAGGGAGATCTTCTCGGCGACCGCTTCCTCGGGGTGGATCTCCTCGCCGCCGGTATTGTCGTGCAGGCGCTCCGGCATCAGGTGGCGGCGGTTGCTGGTGGCGTAAATCAGCAGATTCTCCGGCCGCGCCTCGATTCCCCCTTCGAGCAGGGCCTTGAGTTCGCGGTAGTCGACTTCCGATTCGTCGAAGGAAAGATCGTCGCAGAAGAGAATGAAACGGTAAGGGTGGGGGCGCAGCAGTTCGGTGATGGCCGATAGTTGAAAAAGGTCTTCCTTGCGCACCTCGATCAGGCGCAGCCCGGCGCCGGCGAATTCGCCGAGCAGACCCTTGACCGCCGAGGATTTGCCGGTGCCCCGGGCGCCCCAGAGGAGCACGTTGTTGGCGGGCAGGCGGTGAACGAACTGGCGGGTGTTCTGACGCAGCCGGATCAGGACCGGGTCGATGCCGAGCAGGTCGGCATGGTCAGGCAGATCGGCATGGATGATGGGATGCAGATAGCCGCTTTGGTTCTCCCGCTGCCAGCGCCAGGCGATGATGGTTTCGAGCAGGGCCGGGTCGAACTGGTATTCCGCCAGTTTGCGGGTCAGGAATTCCTCGCCGAGGTCCATCAGGTGTTCCACGCGGTCGAGCAGGTAGCTCCAGTCGATGTCGAGGGAATTGGAATTGAAATTCATGGTGGCGATGTCCTCTTCGATTGGGATAGGATCTGACGGCCTTGGTCTTGAACCGTCGGCCCATGGTAGCAGATTATCCCGCGTTTCTTAACCCAGAATCCGGGGGCTGGCCGATATTGGCCGTTTAAGGAGATCCTTTTGAAAAATACGAAAGAAGAACTTTTTGCCGTTACCCCGCCGGGGCTGGAAGAGGTCTGCGCCGCCGAACTGATTGCCCTCGGCCTCGGCGACGCCCGGCCGGTGGCGGGGGGGGTGGAGTTTAGCGGCGGCCTGCGGGAAATCTACCTGGCCAACCTCCATTCCCGCGTCGCCGCCCGGGTGCTGGTGCGCCTGGCCAGTTTCAAGGCCCGGGATTTTCCCGACCTCTATCGCAAGGCCTCGCGTCTGCCCTGGGGGCGTTTTCTGCGTCCGGATGCCGGTCTGCAGACGCGGGTCACCTGTCACCATTCGCGGCTCAATCACAGCGAGCGTATCGCCGCCGCCCTCGGCGAAGCCGCCGACCGCGCCCTCGGCCGGGAAACGGGGCCGCGCGGCGGCACGGAACAGCTCGTCTTGGCCCGCTTCGAGGAGGATATCTGCCGGCTCTCCATCGATTCTTCCGGGGAACTGCTGCATCGCCGGGGCTATCGCGGCGAGACCGCCCAGGCCCCCTTGCGGGAGAACCTCGCCGCCGGGATTCTGCGGTTACTCGATTGGGACGGCACGACGCCGCTGGTCGATCCGATGTGCGGCTCGGGAACCTTTCTGGTTGAAGGGGCCTGGCTCGCCATGGGGCGGGCTCCGGGGCTTGAGCGGCGCTTCGCCTTCATGGATTGGCCCGGTTTCCGGCCGGGACTCTGGGAGGTCCTGACCGGTGAGGCGCGGCGGGCCGAGCGGCCGGCAACCCCGATTCTGCAGGGGGGCGAGCGGGATGCTTCCAGTTTCGAAGCGGCCCGGCGCAACGCCGCCCGCGCCGGGGTCGCGGAGCGGCTCGATCTGCGCCGGGAGGAGTTGGCCGAGGCTTTTGCTCCCGCCGATTCGGGGGTGCTCCTCTGTAATCCCCCCTATGGCAAACGGGTCGGGGCCGAAGAGGATTTGCGCCCGCTGTATCGCACCCTCGGTCGAGTCTATCGTGAGCGGTTCCCCGGCTGGCGCCTTGCTTTTCTCTGCCCGGACGATGCTCTGGCGGCGGCCGTCGAGCTGCCGCTGAAGCGCCTCGCCCGTCTGCGCAACGGCGGCATTCCCATCACCCTGTGGGGTTCCGGGGGCTGATGCCGGGCGGGATTATTTTGTTGCTTTCAGCGAAAAAATAGGTTAGGTTTTCACCTTGTCCCGATTCGCGAGGATCGGACGATACGGTTCGGAAAGCGAGGTGATTGTCAGTGGAAATCCAGGTCGTCGACAACAACGTCGAAAAGGCCATCCGGGTGCTCAAGCGCAAGTTGCAGCAAGAGGGACTCTTTCGTGAAATGAAGCAGCGCAAGTTTTACGAAAAACCCAGCGTCAAGCGCAAGCGCAAGGAGAAGGAGGCCCAGCGTCGTCTGCGCAAGAAAATGCGCCTGATGAAGCGCGACTAGCCTCGTCGCCATAGACGGTAACGAAAAAACGGCCGGTCCCGCAAGGGACCGGCCGTTTTTTCGTGGGACGAGACCTTTTCATTTCGGCAGCGTCGGCAGTTCCAGGCCGGCGACCTTGTCGAGCAGGCGCGCCACCTGGCAACTGTAGCCGAATTCGTTGTCGTACCAGACGTAAAGGACCACGCGATGACCCTCGACGATGGTCGCCAGCGAATCGACCACCCCGGCATAACGGCTGCCGACAAAGTCGCTGGAGACGACTTCCGGTGAGTTGGTGTAGTCGAGCTGGTTCTGCAAGGGGGAGTCGAGGGAGACATCCCGCAGATATTTGTTGAGTTCGGCGACGGTGGTCGCTTTTTCCAGGGTCAGGTTGAGGATCGCCAGCGACACGTTCGGAGTCGGCACGCGGATGGCGTTGCCGGTCAGTTTTCCGGCCAGTTCGGGCAGGGCCTTGGCTACCGCCTTGGCGGCGCCCGTTTCGGTGATAACCATGTTGAGCGGGGCGCTGCGCCCCCGCCGGGAACTCTCGTGGTAGTTGTCGATCAGGTTCTGGTCGTTGGTGTAGGAGTGGCAGGTTTCCACATGGCCGTGGACGATGCCGTACTGATCGTGCACCGCCTTGAGGGCCGGGACAATGGCGTTGGTGGTGCAGCTGGCCGCCGTGTAGATCCGTTCCTCGGCGGTAAGCAGTTCGTTGTTGATGCCGAAGACGACATTGGGCAGATCCCCCTTGCCGGGAGCGGTGAGAATGACCTTGTCGACGCCCGGGGCCTGAAGATGGCGGCTCAGTCCGGCGCGGTCCCGCCATTTGCCGGTGTTGTCCACCAGCAGGGCATTGTGGATGCCGTACCGGGTGTAGTCGATGCTCTCCGGGGCGTCGGCGTAGATGATGCGGATCATGTTGCCGTTGGCGATGATGGCGTTTTCTGCCTCATCGATGCGGATGGTGCCGTTGAAATAGCCGTGCACCGAATCGCGGCGCAGCAGGCTGGCGCGCTTGATGAGGTCGTCCGGCCCGCCCTTGCGCACCACGGCGGCACGCAGGCGCAGCTTGTCGCCGCCGCCGGTCTGTTCGATGAGAATGCGCGCCAACAGTCGGCCGATGCGGCCGAAACCGTAAAGAATCACATCCCGCGGCTCACTGAGCAGGGCTTTCTTGCCGGTGTTGACCGCGGCCAGTTCCCGGCGCACGAAATCGTCGACGGAAGTCCCCGCCGCCTGGGCCTGGTAGCGGACGGTCAGCTTACCGATGTCGACGCGCGCCGGAGCCAGGTCGAGCCGGGTCATCGCTTCGAGCAGCGGCGCGGTGTCCCGCACCCAAAGTTCGGTTTCGAGAATCTGCCGGGCGAAACGGTGCGCCTTGAGAATATCGATGGTCGAGCCGTGCACCAGCGAGCGGCCGTAAACGGTCGTGATCACGCCGTGATTACGGTAGAGGCGGCCGACCAGGGGCACCATCGCTTCGGCGATCTCCTCGCGGCTTTTCCAGTCCTTGAAATAGGCTTCCTGTTTGTCGAGCGGCATGGGAACTCCCTTCTGGGGAAATATGGGGCCGGAATTCGGACGGGGCTCCGGAAAAACGGCGATGCACAGTTTTTGTGATTCATCCTTCGTCCCTACGGATTAATCCGACCATGGGGCCTTTGTCAAGGCAATTTCGGCTGGACTTGTCCGGGGTTGGCTGGTATTAATAACACTGTTTGGCTTTTTGCGGTGGCCGTCCCGAACCGGACGGCCACCAGCGTGTTCCCTTCAAATTCTTACTGGTCGCGACGGCGCGAGGAGGTCGATAGTCATGGGCAATACGGTGCATTTCAGCGAGCTGGGCCTGGTCAACACCCGCGAACTCTTTCAGCAGGCGGTCACCGGCGGTTACGCCATCCCGGCTTATAATTTCAATAACCTTGAGCAGTTGCAGGCGATTGTCCTGGCCTGCGCGGAAACCGCCTCGCCGGTCATTGTCCAGGTCAGCAAGGGCGCCCGGGATTACGCCAACCAGACGATGCTGCGCTACATGGCCCTGGGCGCGGTGCAAATGGCCCGCGAGCTGGGCTCGAACATCCCCATCTGCCTGCATCTCGACCACGGCGACTCCTTCGAGCTGTGCAAATCCTGCGTCGATTCGGGCTTTTCTTCGGTGATGATCGACGGCTCCCACCTTTCCTACGACGAGAATGTCGCCCTGACCCGGCAGGTCGTCGAATACGCCCACAAGTACGACGTCAGCGTCGAGGGGGAACTGGGGGTTCTGGCCGGGATCGAGGACGAGGTGCAGGCCGACCATTCGACCTACACCAAGCCCGAGGAAGTCGAGGATTTCGTCAAGAAGACCGGCGTCGATTCCCTCGCCATCTCCATCGGCACCAGCCACGGCGCCTACAAGTTCAAGCTCAAGGACGGGGAGGAAGTGCCCCCTTTGCGTTTCGACATTCTTGAAGAGATCGAGCGCCGCATCCCCGGTTTCCCCATCGTTCTGCACGGCGCGTCGAGCGTGGTTCAGGAGTATGTCCAGCTGATCAACCAGTACGGCGGCCAGATGGACGGCGCCGTCGGCGTTCCCGAGGAGCAGCTGCGCAAGGCCGCCGCCAGCGCCGTGTGCAAGATCAACATCGACTCGGACGGCCGTCTGGCCGTCACCGCCAAGGTGCGGGAATTCCTCGCCAAGAATCCCGGCGAGTTCGACCCCCGCAAGTACCTCGGCGCCGCCCGCAAGGAACTGATCGCCCTCATCAAGCACAAGAACCAGGCCGTCCTCGGCAGCGCCGGCAAGGCCTGATCGAAAACCGTTTTTATGCAGAGTTTTTGGCGGGGCCATCCGGGAGGTGGTCCCGCTTTTTCGTCGGCGCGAACCGATTTTCGGCAGGGCGGCCATTGCTTTGCCCGGGGGGGAGATGCTATTGTTGGTCAGGTTTATCATCTATTGGTCGGACCTCCACGGAGCGCGGAGGGGGAGGGTACGATGGAAGAGAACGACAAGTGTCTGATCGGCCGGCAGCCGATTCTCGACCGGCGGGAACAGGTTTGCGCCTACGAACTGCTGTTCCGTTCGCCGGGGGCGCTGACCGCCCGCATCGCTGACCATTCCCGGGCCACGGCGCGGGTGATTCTCAATACCCTGACCGGTTTCGGGGTTCAGGAAATCCTCGGCGGGAAGCGCGGGTTCATCAATGTCGAGCAGGATCTGCTGATGAGTGAATCCCTCGAATTGCTGCCGCGGGATGCGGTCGGTATCGAGTTGCTGGAAGATCTGCTCGTCACCCCGGAACTGATCGCGCGCTGTCGGGATCTCAAGGAAAAAGGGTTTTACCTGATTCTCGACGATCATCAGTTCGAGCCCCGCTTCGCTCCCCTTTATCCTCTCATCGATCTGGTCAAGGTCGATCTCTTCCTGACCCCCGCCGCCCAACTCGCGCCGATGGTCCGCCAACTGCGCGCCTATCCCTTCAAGCTGCTTGCCGAAAAGGTCGAAACCCGCGACGAGTTCAAGCAATGTTTCGACCTGGGCTTCGACCTCTTTCAGGGCTATTACTTCGCCAAACCCTCGGTCATCGAAAAACAGCGGATTGACAGTTCGGCGACCGCGCTGCTGAAAATGCTCAATCTGCTCATGGAAGACGCCGAGATCGAAGAGCTGGAAGACTGTCTCAAACATTGCCCCGGCATGACCTATTCCCTGCTCTTGCTGGTCAACTCGGTGGCCATGGGCACCCGCAAGAAGATCACCAGCGTCCGCCACGCCATGAGCCTGATCGGCCGGCGCCAGATCAAGCGCTGGATTCAGCTGGCGCTCTTCGCTTCCGCCGATGAGCGCGGGCTGGACAACCCCATGGTCGACATGGCGGCGGTGCGCGGCGGGATGATGGAACAGCTGGCGCGGATTCATCCCCAGACCCGAAAGATTCCCGAGGTCGCCGATCAGGCCTTCATGGCCGGTATTCTCTCCCTGCTGGAGCGGATCTATGCCGTCTCCATGGAGAGCGTGGTCAAGGATCTGAACCTCTCCGACGAGGTCGCCGAGGCCCTGCTTCAGCGCACGGGACTGTTGGGAAAGATGCTGCTCAGCGTCGAAGCCATGGAGCAGATGGATTTCAAAGGCGCCTGGCCGCAACTCGAAGCCCTTGGCTTTACCGCCGATCAGGTCCTCGACGCCCAATGCAAATCCTACATGTGGAAGTCGGGGATGGGCTGAGTTTTTCCGCTCAGGACGGTCGAGTTTCCCGGCCCCGTCGAAATACACATCTGTAGCCGCTCGCGGATCATCCCCCGATGCGGCTTTTCCGTTTTTTCCTGCCCGGCTCCGCCATTCCTGGCGCACGACAACCCGGCCCATGAACGGCACGGGATTTGCTCTGCGTAACTGTTCGTAATTCCGACACTCCCGGGTATTTCATCCGGAGGCGAAATTCCCGTCGAAACGGCTCTTATCCCGAATAAATCCCGTTGCGGGGGTGTCGGTTTTTTGGATTCGCGGATCTTGATCCCCGGGGTTTTGACGGACTCTTCGCGTTATGGCGGTGAAGCCCCTTTTTTCTTGAAAAAAAGAGGGTGGTCGTGAAAATGGGATTTGCCCGGCGCAAGATTCAAACCGGGGTTTCGGGAGGATGCATGAGTTCCCTGGACGCGGCGGAAACCTTATTGTCCATTCCCCTCTTTCGCGACTGTTCGCGGCAGAGCCTGGCCCGCCTCTTGCCCCACGTGGCCGAGCGGCACCTGGCGCCCGCCGAAGTGCTGCAGGTCTTCGGCGCCACGGCCGAGGCGACATTCCTGGTTCTGGAAGGGGAATTCGAGCTTGATCTCGGTTGCGGGCGCAAGGCGCGCATTGACGGCGGCTTTCTCGGCGAGGAGGCGGGCATCGGCCTGGCCGACTATCAGGCCACCGCGACCGCCCTCGGTCCGGCGCGGGTGCTGGCCATCCCCGGCGCTTCGCTGCGCAAGCTCGCCGAGGAAACCAAGTCGGTGCTCGTGGCATTGCTCGAATCCCTGGCCGAGCGCGGCCAGGGCGGGAGGGTGCGGGAGCGGGCCGCGGCCGTCACCGGGTTCTCCAAAGACCAGGGCGGGGCGCGGCTCCTGAGCGGCTGGCTGCTGGCCACGGCGGTCCCCTTTGCCGTCTTCTTCCTGCTGCGCGACGCCCCGGATATCGCCGGCATCCAGACCGCCTACCTGCTGGCGGTGGTCTCCTCGGCGGTGGTCATGTGGGTCTTCCGCCTGCTCCCCGACTTCGTCCCCGCGCTTTTCGCCGTCCTCGGCATCGTCCTGCTCAATCTGGCTCCCCCCGATGTGGCCCTCGCCGGGTTTTCCTCCGACACCTTCTTCATGGCCTTGAGCATCTTCGCCCTGAGCGTCGTCACCACCACTTCCGGCTTCAGCTACCGGGTGCTGCTCTGGCTGCTGCGCCTCGGGCCGCCCAACAAGATCTGGTACAACCTCAGCCTCTTTATCGCCGGGGTCATCCTCACCCCCATCGTCCCCACCGCCAACGGCCGGGTGGCGATTGTCGCCCCCTTTTTCAACGACCTGGCGGGTACTCTGGGCAAGGGGTCCTGCGCCAACGAGAAGCAGCGCCTGGCGGTCAGTGTCCTGTCCGGCATCAGCCTGTTGTCGTCGGTCTTCATGAGCGCCAAGTCGATCAATTTCGTCATCTTCGGCTTTCTCCCCCTGCAGGATCAGGCCCAGTTCCAGTGGGTCTACTGGCTCTACGCCGCCTCCATCTGCGGGGTGGCGCTGACGCTGCTCTACCTGCTTTTGGCCTGGCTGATCTTCCGCAATCCGAGCCGCCCGACCATGTCCCGGGAACTGATCGCCGAGCAGCTGCGCATCCTCGGGCGGATGAAGAGCAGCGAGTGGGCGTCGCTGCTGGGCCTGCTGCTGATGCTGGCGGCGGTGCTGACCGTTTCCCTGCACGGCGTGGAGGTTCCCTGGATCACCTTCGCCATCATGTATGTGCTCTTGATGTTCGGCTTTCTCGATGTCCGCGAGTTCCGCAAGAGTATCGACTGGAGCTTTCTCGTGTATCTCGGCGCCCTGATCAGCCTGGTCGAGGCGATCCGCTACGTCGACGCCGACGCCTGGTTCACCAGCCAGTTCAGCTGGCTGACCGCCTACATGCGCGAGGACTTCAGCATCTTTATCCTGCTGTTGGCGGCGGCCATCTTCCTCGTGCGCCTGGCCTTGCCGATCAACGCCACGGTGGTGGTCTTCGCCACCTTCCTCATGCCTTCGGCGGTGGCGGCCGGGGTCAATCCCTGGCTGGTCGGCTTTGTTATCCTGCTGCTGGGCGAAAGCTTCATCTGGCCCTTCCAGTCCTCTTACTATCTGCAATTCGCTTCCATGACCGAGGCGACCATGCCCATGGACAGTCCGCGGCTGACCCTCTTCCATGCCCTGCTCTGGCCGGCCAAGCTGCTCGCCATCTATGCCTCCTTTCCCTTCTGGCACTATCTGGGGATTCTATGAGCCTGCGCATGGGTATCCGTCTGGCCATGGCGGCCTTCTTTTTCGCCTGTTTCGGGGTGGTTTTCTATGTCGGCTGGCAGCGCCCCACCATCCTCGTGCTGCACAGCTACGACAAGGATTACGCCTGGACCCGCGAGGTCGACGCCGGTTTCGCCCGGGTGCTCAAGGCCCAGAGTTGGGTGCGGGTCAGCAGCTACTACATGAAAACCAAGGGGAGCAAGGACAAAAACTATTTGCGCCGCGCCGGGCTGGCGGCGCGGCGGGCCATCGAAGCGGCTGCCCCCGACGTGCTCATCGCCGTGGACGATCCCGCCCAGGAACTGGTCGCCCGCCACTACGTCGATCATCCCCGCCTGCGCATCGTTTTCGCCGGGGTCAACGGCGGCACCGAGGAGTACGGCTATCCCGGCGCACAGAACGTGACCGGCATCCTCGAGCGTAAACCCGCCGAGGCCATCGCCGAATGCCTGCGCTTTCTCGACCGCGACCGGAACCGGAAGGCGCGGGTCATGCTGCTCTGCGATACCTCCTCATCGGCGGTCTCCGACGCCGAATACCTGGCCCGTAGCGACTGGGAAGGCCTTGAATATCTCGGTGCGCGCCATGTCGACAGCTTCGCCGAATGGCAGGCGGCGGTTCTGGAGTTGGCCGGGCAGGTCGATTATCTGCTGGTGGGAGGTTATCGCCAGTTGAGCAGCGCGGAAGATTATGGGAAAGTGGTCGCCGCCACGGAGGTCATGACCTGGACCGAGGCCCATGCCGCCATGCCGGTGGTCGGCATGAACGTCTTCAATGCCGAGGATGGGGCCATGCTCGCCATCGGTGTTTCCCCCTTCGAACAGGGAGAAGTCGCTTCGGAGCTGGCGCTGACCCTCCTCGAAACCGGTCAGGCCGCTGCCGAACTGCCGGTACGGCTCTCCAACCAGTATGTCATCGCCCTGCGCAAATCGGCCCTGGAGCGGCGTGGGTTGGAAGTGCCGCGTATTTTTGAAGCGTTTGCCCGGGCCACCAACAATTATTTCGATTGAGGCGGAAAATCCCCCTAAATCCCCCTTTTTCAAAGGGGGACTTTCACCTTTCCGACGGGATGCAACCATGCTGAAACGATTTGTCTATCTGGGAGTCTTGCTGCTCGGCGTGTGGGTACAGCCGGCGACGGCGGCGGGCGATTGTGACGCCAAGATGCCGGTGGCGGTGGTCGAGTTCGACGTCATGGGGGAGCTCGGTATTCCCGATGCCGGGGCGATCATCGCCGAATGGATGATCAGCGCTCTCGGCCGGACCCGCTCCTTCGATCTCAAGGAACGGGTGCTGCTGAAAAAGGTGCTGGAAGAGCAGCAGCTCGCCGCCAGCGGGCTGCTCGACGACCGGGCCGCCGCCGAGATCGGCAAGCTCTATGGGGTCTCCGGCGTGGTCAGCGGCGGCGTGCTGCGCTGGGGCAAGACCCTGTCCGTTACCGCCCGGCTCATCGACACCACTACCGGCACGATTCTGCGCACTTCCGACATCAAGGTGGACAACCCCGATCAGATCCCCGGGCGCATGGACGAGTTGGCTCGCGCCCTGGTGATCGAGGATGAACCGGCGCAACCGGTAACGGCGCCGGTTTCCGTGACGTCCTCGCCGCCGGCCGCGAGTGGGGAGGTGATCACCGGCGCGGTGCCGAAACAGGCGAAGATGGGGCAGGTCTGGAAGGATGAGGCGGGCGGCCACGAATTCGTCCGGATCGAAGGCGGCTGCTTCGCCATGGGCCAGTCCGAGGAAGAAAAGGCGCGGATCATCCGCGAGGAAGGGGAGGCTTTGTACCGGAAAAACTACGCCGACGAAGCGCCGCCGCACAAGGTCTGCGTGGACGGTTTCTGGATGGGACGCTTCGAGGTCACCAACGCCCAGTTCAGGATGTTCAAGACGGATCACGACAGCGGCAGCTACAAAGGGCTGTCCATGAACGGCGCCGCCCTGCCGGTGGTCAACGTCAGCTGGCAGCAGGCCCAGGACTACGCCGACTGGCTGACGGGGCAACAGGGCGGGAAACGCAAGTTTCGACTGCCCACCGAAGCCGAGTGGGAATTCGCCTGCCGTGCCGGCACCAGCTGGGAACGCTTCTGGGGGAACGAATCGGATCAGGCCTGCAAGTTCGCCAACGTCTACGACCGGGTGGCGCAGAAGAGCGATCCCTGCCCCTGGCAGAAACACGACTGCGACGACGAGTTTGTCGCCACCGCCCCGGTCGGCAACTATTTCCCCAACCCCTTCGGTCTTTACGACATGCTCGGCAATGTCTGGGAGTGGACGGCGGACGGCTACGGCCCCGACGCCTACAAGAGCCACGCCCGAAAAAACCCGCTGCACAGCGAAGGCGAAACCAAGGTCCGCCGCGGCGGCGGCTGGGCCGATTCCCCCGGCAGTGTCCGCTGCGGCAATCGCGGCAAACGCTCCCCCGACCGGGAGAGCAACCAGGTCGGGTTCCGGTTGGTGATGGAATAGGGGGGCGGACTATTCCGCTTCCTTGTCGATCCGCCGCACCGCCGTCACCCAGGGCTCGAACCGCCGCCCCCAGCGAACATCGACCGCGTAGCGCGGCTCGCCCGGCGCGTCCGGCTGATCGTGGCGATAGTTGAAGAGGCTTCCCGAAGGGGCGAGGCCATGCAAGGGCGCGGTCAGTTTCAGGGGAACGTGCAGCTCGGAAACGAGCAGGGCGTCGATTTCCCCGGTACGGACCTTGACGGCCTCCCCTCCGTCGACGTAGCTGGTGGCCGCCCGCGTCAGGGCCGAAACGATCAGATGCCGACGGTTGTCCGGGTAGCGGTCCCGCAATGAACCGGGATCGAGGCCGGCGTCGACGGGAATCAGCCGGGATTCAAAAGAGAGATCTTTTTTCAGGGATCGAATCTCCCCGTCGATCGACATCCGGGACGGTTCACGCTCTTCCCCGCGCGCCAGGGCTTCATTCAACTCCGATATTTTTCGTTCTTTTTCCTCCTTGAACCGCCGCCAAGACTCGCCCTCATATTCAAGCACGACAAAGATTTTTTTCGGCTGGGGCCAGCGGATCGTCTCGGAACCTTCGGGTTTTTCCGGTTTCTTTATTCCGAGTTCGGCCATCTTCTCAGCGTTGAACCAGTCCTTGGTGGAGGCGTGTCGGTCCCATTGCAACCTCAAGGAGACCCCGCTGTTCTCCTCGAGGCCGGCGCCGGCGACCAGCCAGAGTTCCCGTTCGCTGAGGGTCATCGCCGCCTCGGGTTCACCGGCGCGATTGCGCGCCACGCCGGTCAAGGCGAAGGCGTTGACCGCGAGGATCAGGGCCAGGGCCAGTAATAGATGCGGACGTTTCATGGGCGCGCCCCCTGATGGCTGCCGCGCAGCCGTTGCAGTACCAGCAGCAGACCGATGGCGACCAGGCCGAGCAGCAGAAAGAACAGGTATTTGGGCAGCCAGTCCCACCACCAGTCGAAGAACTTGGTGTACAGGTAGAGCACGAAAAAGGTCGCGCCGAGATTGGTCACTCCGGCCCAGCGGCGGCGGATGCCCAGGGCGATGACGGCGGCGGCGAGGACGAAACCGGCAATCTGGTATCCGTATTCGATGATTTCGGGCGATCCGGCAAGGTAGCTGGCACCGCCCCAGTTGGCGAGGATAAGGATGGCGATGAAGACGGTCAACAGGCCGAAAATCCGGTAGCTGTTGGCGAACCGGGGATGACGGCGATGGGGGAGCAGGGGAACCAGGGTCAGCAGGGCGCCGGCGACGATGAAGTTTTCCGGCCGCTCGCCGAAGGAGAGCCAGTAGCAGCCGCTCCAGGTGCCGACGGTGGCGGCGAGAAAGGCCAGCAGGCAAACCATGCCGGCGACCAGCATCAACCGCAGGCCGTAGCCGTAGGCGAGCAGCAGGGCGAAAGCGCTCCAGGCGAGAAAGGCATTCTGGCTCGGGGTGATGTTGAAGATCCGGCCGATAACGGAGAGGTCGAGGATAAAACAGGTCAGGGCGACCAGTGCGAGGATGCCGGTGAAATAGCCGGAGCGTTCCCGGCGCGCGGCGAAGTCAGCGGCGATCGTGGCGAGCAGCGGCGCGGTGATCAGGATGGCCACTTGCGCCGAGGTCGCGAGCAGTCCCCAGAAACGGTAGAAAAAGAAGAAAATCGCCGCCGAGATGGCCAGCGCGCCCAGCAGGGAGACGATGCGCATCCCCCAGGAAAGCTGTTTTTCCGTCCCGGTCACGTCGATATCGAAAAGCCGCGCGAATTCGTTCTGCAATCCCCGGTGGTAGGTATCGAGCCGGCGGCGTTCCTCTTCCGTCAGCGACAGCAGCCCTTCCGATTCAACCTGCGCCAACTCCTCCCGAAACGCCAGCATTCGATCAACGCGCCGTTGCGCTTCTTCTTTGTGCATGGGTGGACCTTTTGGGGTGGGGTTGCATATTCTTTGGCTCGCAGATTCTCAATTCCACAGACCAAATCGGTTTACGGTCGTTTGCCGGAAAACTTTTTGATGTCGCTGTGGTCCATGAGACGATCAAGGGTTGCCGCGGTGAAAACCTTGCCGTCCAGGCGCAGGATGAGATCGCGCATATCCGAACGGCGCTGCCTGAAACCGCGCCCGTCGATACAGGCAATCACCTCATACCAAGGCTTCCCTTCCGTCACATGCCTGTTCCTCTGGGTTTCAAGTTCCTTGATCCGCGTTACCTTATCCCTGGCCGTACCGTCGTCGCTCGTTACCTTGGCCTCGATGATTACCGCCGGATTGATTTCATCCGGTATGCAGAAATCGGGGGCTTGGCCGAATCCGGGAATTCTTTCGGCCCGGCCGGTTTTACGGTAGGAAACGTCGGCATCGCGCAGATGTCGTTCGATGGCGTTTTCCATGACTTCTCCGACCAGTTCGGAAACGGCATCGCGATGAGCGGCGAACGGGCGGCCCAAGTAGCGTTCATAGAGAAGCACGGCATAGGGGACGTTTTCCCTGGCGGCGTGGGTGAGTGATTCCGCGCCATGCGCCGTATCGAATTTGGCGAGGCGATGGATGAACCCTTCCTGTTCGGTGGGTGCCCCTTTATCGAGGTAGCGGATGGCGACCTCGACGAGGGCATCGATTCTCTCCAGAGTTTTCTTGGCCAATTTGCGTTTGCATAACTTGCTGTAATAGTCGGCGGTTCGACAATCCTTATCGATGTTTCGCGCCGCTCCCTGGGTGATGTCGCTGCGTAGTTCCATCCGGGCCAGTTCCGCCCATTCCGGAGCGGTCATTCCCAAAATGGAGCGCAGTGCTCCCAGGGCCAAGCTGTTTTCCCGCAACGCGGATTGGACGGTCGCCAGGGAAAGGTTTCCGAAGCACTCGGTGGTTCGCTTCAAGACCTCATAAGCCATCTGAAAATCGCGATATTTGACGAATTCGCCGCCGGTTGGCAGAAGCAGGAACTCCGAGGAAAGATCGGTCATGGTGACGGTTACCATTGCTTCGATCCGTTGTTCCAGTTCTTCTCGCGACAACTCAAAGGGGCGATTGCCGGACATGGTCCCTCCTTGCATTAAAAGCGCAAATATTCGGATTTAGTTCCGTAGCTTGTCGATGCTTCGTTGACGGCAAGACGCAGCGGTTCGGGGCTCCCGGTAGCGATGACGACTTCGATCTCGGCCACTTGCGGCAGCGATGCCAAATGCCGGGTTAACCGACCCAGTTTTTCTCGGGCGGGAAGGTTTCCGTCCCAGTTCGGTCTCAAGTTCCAGATGGCGATGCGAATCAGATGCCCGTGGCTGAGACAACGGATATCGCCAAGTGTCGGTTTCAGATTCCCCTCGCGGAGTTTTTCGAGATCCTCGGCAATGAGCCCGGCCAAATCCTCCGTGGTTCTTGCCAAGGTTCGGCGGGAAATGACACCTGTCGACCGGCAGACGAAAACCGTGTCGACGACGGACGAGCCGGTACCGCTGATGTGAATGGACGCACCCATTTCCGCCGGGCAGGGGAGGGCGACGGTGCAGGCGAGACCGGCGTCGAGGATTGCCATGGCGATGGGCAGGTATGCTTCCAGACGGTTATGGTGATAAGTGAACGCCAGCGGCCGTCCGGGTTTCAGCGCGTTTGTCATGTTGCGGAAGACTTGGGAAAGTCCTTCGGCGAAGTGGTCAAGCCCCCGTTCCATGGTGACATTTCCGGTCAGCTCGTCTCGGTTACGGGTTGTATGAGAGGCGAGTTCCGGGATGCCTTCCCCGACGAGTCGTCGCACCCAGGCGTAGCAGAAATCCATCAATTCGGCGTATTGGACGTTGCCGAAATAGGGGGGGTCGGTAAAAACCCCATCCAGACTCGCCGGGGGAAGCTCGGCGAGGGTGGCGCTGCCGCAATGGAGGCGGACCGCACGCTGTTTTTTGCCCGGTTTACCGTTTTTCCGGTCACCGATCCACTCGCCGGCAATCGGCACCTGAACCTTTCGGCTTCCTTCGATGCGGGTCTCGAAGGGAAAATCGCAATAGGTTTTCGCTTTCAGGTACTTCTCCACGATGTTCGACCAGCCGCCGCTCCCCACGCTCACTCCGCCGCCATTGGCGATGCCGAGCAGGTTCGATTCGCATTGGACGAGCCCGACCGGGAATCCATGCACCGAAAAAATATCGAGGGATTTCAGGGCCATGGTGTCATAACGGCAAAGCATGTTCTGATAGCGGAGGAGATCCGAGAGGTTGGTGACGAGGGCGTTTTTGACCCGGTCGTCCTGTTCGGCGGCGATGAGTCGGCCGCTTAATTCCAGGCCGAGCAACTGCCGGTCGTTGAACATTTCCGAATAACGACGATAGCCCCAGCGGAGTAGTCGCGTGGTCTCGTCCCCTGGCGGAATGTCATCGTCCGGAACGAAACGGGTCGTGGTTTGCCGCAACCGTGCCGATACCCCGGCATAGGCCGCCAGATCCCGGTCCTCGGGTTTTTTGAAAAAACGCCCCTGGTGGGTCGGTTTGCAGTGACGGCAATGGTATTCGATGGCGAACATCCGGTGTCGGGGCGGTCCGGCGGTTGGGGTGGGATAGGTATTAATCGCGCCGCAGCGCGGACAGGCGCATTTATTTCGCCTGGCCGGTCCTCCCAGGGTCAACGGGCGGTCGCAGGAATCGCACCGGCCTGGATTTTTACGGTCGCGAACGCCGTTCAGATCGCCGCAGGCCGGGCAAATGAAAATGTTTTCCGGGTGGCGTTTGTCCTCGGCCAGCAGGTAGCCGGGAAAAAGATCGAACTCGTTCCCGCACTGGTGACAGGTTTGCTCCTTGACCCAGAGAAAATATTTTACGTGGGCTTCGCCGGAGCCGCATTTCAGGCAGCGGGTGCGGTAAAACGAACCGGCTTCGTTTTCGAGCGCCGCCATCAGTCCGGTGGCCGATTCACGGTATCGCGCCAGATCGAGATGTTCGATTTCCCGGTTGACGATCCACCAGGCCATCGGGTTGATGTCGTAGCCGAGCACATCGCAGCCGAGGCGGTTGGCTTCGATGAGTGGTGTGCCGCCGCCCATGAAGGGATCGGCGATGGCGATGCCGCTTAAATTGTTGGCGGAGTAGAACGCTTCACGCAGAGGGGAGGAACTGAATTCGGAAAGAATCAGGCCCCGGAACAAGGTGCCGGGGCGGCGGGCGAACCACTTGTGCACGGCGATGATCGGGCGATAGTTCTGCTGAATCTGTTTCTCCCTGAGGGCCAGGGCGGCGATGAAAGGGATGTCGAAGTTTTTTTCTATGCTCATGGCAGCTGAGGGTAGGAGATTCGCTACGGGGAGTCAAGGAGACAATAGCCCAGCCGACAGCTGAGTTGGTGTTGCCCCTTGGGGCGATTTTCACTTTCCTGAATAGAACTAATCTTCCGCAGAATGCCTGAGTGACATATTCTGACACAGGCAACGATTATCTTCACGGCATACCTGCCCAAGGAGGTGCGCCATGAAGCTGAACCGAATCCAAATGCAACCA